>OZ026533.1:665000-1105045 GCA_964020055.1 Alphaproteobacteria bacterium endosymbiont of Pipizella viduata | reverse complement strand
ATTAATTTAAAATAATTTATTTATTAATCAATTACTCAAAGTATTTTTATTTATAATTACTAACTTATTGAATATTTACACTATTTGATGTTTTAGAAACATCAACATCTTGCTTTTGATGTACATCACTTTCTACAATTTGATTATTCATAAGGTTATTACTATTATCGATTTCACTATTGCATAGCTGATATGATTTATCACATAGAATCAAATTTAAATCATCAAAGTAAATATCTTGTCTGTTAAAATTATCAGATATAATTTGCAAAGGAATATTAAATGTTATGTTCATTTTAACATATGTACGCCCTATTTCCATAATAGTTGTAGAAACAATACCGTTTGCATTTAATATTATATTATGTAAATTAGCCCATTGTTTGATATCACCGTATTTCACTGTGATAAGTTTTGTAGTTTTCACTGATGAAAAACTATTCAAATATTGCAGTTTTACTGGATCTTCAATATTTTGAATAATTTCTGCTATCAGATCATCTAAAGAATCAAAATCTTTAGTTTCAAAGTTAGTTTTATTAAAAATAGAATACACTATAGATTTATAAGTATGTTTTGCTGTTCTGAATAATTTTACTTGATATACATCAGACACTTGTAATGTATTATGTAAGTTATTCAAATATTTAATATCTGTAAACACTTTATTATCTATAGGTTCATAGTATGAAAAATTAGATAAATAATCATTAGAACTGATATTTTGCCAAATTTCTTTCCAAAATAAAGCGACATTATCATCTTTTATTGTAGATGCATCAAAAGTTGGAACTATTAAGTAATTTGATAATTTATCTGTTACATATTTTATTTTATATTTATTTAAAAATTCTTTTACCAGTTTTTCACTAAATTGGTATCTAATATCAGCTTGATATGCACCTTTAGAAATTTGTTCATTACTAATTTGTAACCCTGTATTAAAAGAAAGTGCAATTTTTGGTGTTAAAAGTTTTTCTATACGAATATTATCTGTAGCTAAAGTGATTTTTTTTATTACATAAGATAAAGCTACAACTCTACCTAATGAAATAGCACTTTGCTTAGCTGCACTTGCATTAGTATCCCTATAATAAACAGAAGTTGCATAAGTAAATATCTCAGCTTTTACAATAAAACTTGTAAATATAAATATCAAAAACACGATAATAAAAGCATAAAATTGTTTTTTCATATAAACCTATTTAGTATATTCCTAGGTATCTGTTTTTAATTCGAACTTACCGGATACATTTTGTTGATAAAAAGATAAGTGGTATTTTTTATTGTGTGACAATTCTTTCCATAATGTACGAATATCTAGCAGTATTCTATCATGATTCTTTGAAAAAAGAATAAAAACCTTTTCAAACTTCCGAAAACTATTGTGAATATCCGAAGCATTAGGATTAATCAAAAACAAATATTGCATTGAATTACATATAGAAGAATACAAATTAAGGTAATCATCAATAGTGGATAATATTATAGGATTGTGTTCTTTTAATTTATTATCTATATAACAATGTGGTAACCAAAAAGTTCCACTACGCCATAGACCATCATCAATAAAATCAATATCTTCCTTAGTAGGTGCCATGACAAGAATATTCTTCTCTATAGCTACAGATTTAGCTAACAACTGAACCAATATACTTATATATTGATCCGATAAAATACCATAAAAATTAATTTGCACTTTATCCATATAAACTATATCCAAAATAATATAAATTATAGGTAGATACCTACCTATAATTTATATTTATATTAGTTTTCATAATGAGATTTTATTAAATTGTTTAACAATCTAACACCCCAACCAGTTGAACCTTGCTGGCAAATAGATAAGTTTTGCGAAGTTGTAGCTGTTCCTGCAATATCTAAATGAGCCCAAGGTACATCATTAACAAATTCTTTTAAAAACATTGCAGCAAATATACTTCCTGGATTAGGTTTAACGGAAATATTTTGTAAATCAGCACATGAAGATTTCAAATAAGGTGCATATTCTTTAGAAACAGGCATATTCCAAACAAGTTCTCCTGTATTATCTGCTGCAGCTTCTATTTTCTTTATTAAATCTTTGTTATTGGAGAACAAACCAGCTCTTTCCCAACCTAAACTTGCAATTATTGCGCCTGTTAAAGTTGCTAGGTTTATCATAATTTTAGGTTTGAATTGTTCTTGTGCATAAAATAAAATATCTGCTAAAACCATTCTACCTTCTGCATCTGTATTTAAAACTTCAATGGTTTTCCCGTTTTTGGCTTTAATAATATCTTGTGGTTTTGTAGCACTTCCATTTACACAATTTTCAACTAACCCTACAACACCTACTACATTTACATTAGCTTTTCTTAAAGCTAATGTCTTGATAAGTCCTACAACAGCAGCAGAGCCACCCATGTCTTTATTCATTCCCATCATGTACATAGCAGGTTTTAAACTATAACCACCTGTATCAAATGTAACACCTTTTCCAACAAAAGCTAATGGAGCGCTATTTTTATCTTTAGCACCATTGTATTTCATTACAACTACATATGGTTCTTTATCGCTTCCTAAACTAACAGATAAAAAAGCATTCATTTCCAATTTGCTAAGTTTAGTTTTATCTAAAACCTCAACTTCAATACCATGTTTTTCTAAATCTTTGATAATATTTTTATATGTTTCTGGATATAAAACATTTGCTGGTTCTGATACTAAGTTTCTTGCTAAAGATACTCCTTCATACAAAGCATCAACTTCTATTAAATCAACTTTCTCAGATATTACAGAAATAGTTTCTATTTTACTTGTTTTTTTATCTTCTTCATTTGTAATATATTTATCAAAAGCATAACTTCTAAGTTTTATTCCAAGTATCAAATTTGGAATAATAACTTCTTTGTTATCTAATAAAATTTGGATTTGTATCGCTTTTTCTTTTGATAGATTAGCAGCTATCTTTCCACCTATTGATAATATATGAGATTCTGTTATATCCTCATTTTTACCTATATTAATCACAATAACTGATTTAAAATTCGAATGTGATTTGAATTCTATGCAAGATTCTTTATCTAATTTAAAGTCATGCTGAACTAACAAATCTTTAGATATTATATCAGAATTTCCTAAAGTTTCAGATGAACCTACAATAACAAGAACCTCTGTAGAACTTTCTTTGGGATTTGAAATGTAATTAATTTTCATAGCTATACCTAAGTTTATATTACTGATAGAATTTTATTCATGATGATAACATTATTTGAGATCTAAATATAGTATTAATATAGTTGAGATTATAGACTGAAAAAACTATAATAATTACAGTTAAATGAATTCTTTTGCGGAGAAAATTATGCTTAGTGAAGCACAAATCAATATTCTACTCTCTAAAATGGATGGTATCAAAGATATATGCAAAAAACACATAAAAGAAGGGCTAAAAGTAGAAACCAAAAAAGACGGTTCTAAAGTTACAAATTTAGATAAATTTTTAGACATGCATATTACAAATATCATAAGAAATGATTTAAAAAATACAGATATAATAATTTCTGAAGAAGACATAGCAGACGGCAACACATACTCTGTAAGCAAAGATGATAGTTTTTGGTCTATAGACCCTATAGATAGTACTAAATCTTTAATTGAAAATAATCCTTATTATTGTGTGAATATAGCTTACATTGTAAATAACATTCCTGTCTTTGGAATAATATATGCACCTGAATTTGATACCTTATGGTATGGAATTCACCAACAAGGATCCTTTAAAATCGTAAAAGGAAACAAAACATCAATAAAATGTAGAGATATACCTAAACAAAATGCTATTATGATTTCTTCTGAAGAACAGAAAACTCCATCTGAATTTATAGAAAAACACCATATTTCAGAAGATATAAAATTACCTTCTGCCATTAAATTCACATATATTGCAGAAGGCAAAGCCGACTATTACATAAGAAAAAGAAATAAAGCCTGTGACTGGGATATAGCCTCTGGACATGCGATAATTATAGCTGCTGGTGGCGATGTTATGTTTACAGATAGTTCCGAAAATTTTCAGTATGGTCTTGCACCTTATTTTGCACCAAGTTTATTAATGAGGGGACATAATGCATGATAAAATAAACAGTAATATCACTTTATTAGATGCATCAGAAGAAAATATTGAAAAGGCTGCAAACTTAATGCACTTAGGTGGCATTGTCTCTTCTCCAACTGAAACAGTATATGCTTTAGGTTGTTCTTGTTTCATTGATGAATCTGTAAATAAAATTTACGAAATAAAAAAAAGACCAAAAAGCAAATCCTTAATTGTGCATTTTGGATCTATTGATGCTAAAGATAAAATAAATATTCCTCATTGTATTCATCAAATACAAGAAAATTTTATTACAAATGAAGTATTTGATATATTAGCAAAATATTATATTCCTGGTCCCTTGACTTTGATTTTAGACAAGAAAAATAATTCAAAAATTTCTAAAAATTGTAATGCTAATTCTAAAAAATTAGCATTTAGAGTTCCTAATAACATAATAGCGCAAAAGCTATTACATGCAGCAGGTCCTGCTGTAGCTCCTTCTGCCAATATAAGCAATGCTTGGTCACCTGTTACTGCCAAACATGTAGCATATGGATTGAAAGATATAACCGAACCTATAACCATTTTAGATGGAGGAAATACTCCTTTTGGTATAGAATCTACTATTTTAGACATTTCAGATCCAAATAATATTACTTTATTAAGATATGGAACTGTTAGTGTCAATCAAATTCAAAGCTTAGGTCTGATAATTCATAAAATTCAAATAGAAGAAGAGTTTACTAAAAAACAACACAATACTTTATATCAACACACCAAATTACGTTTAAATGCTAATGAAGTACGTGAAAATGAAGCGCTATTAGCTTTTGGAGAAATACCTTTTAAAATACCTAAAAATGTTCCCGTTAAAAACTTATCATTATCGGGAGATACCGTAGAGGCTGCACAAAACTTATTTGAAATGCTATGGGATTTAGAACGTAATTCTAATATTAAATGTATAGCAATTATGCCTTTTCCAGAAGATAGTTTAGGCATTGCTATAAACAATAAATTAAAAAAAATAAGTACAAATATCATTAATAAATAAATACCATAATAATATATATAAAATGATTAAACAAGAATTGAAAAGTTTACTATCAAGTATTTTAAACCAAAATGAAATATTAGATGGTGCATCTGAAGAAGCAGCTATATATTTAAAAGAGCCTAGAGGAAAAATAAATTCTTATACAGATTATATTGTTTTTCCGCGAACTACTGAAAGTATTTCAAATATCGTAAAATTATGTAATGAGTATAATATTAAAATTATCCCCCAATCAGGCAATACAGGTTTAACAGGTGGATGTGTTGCAAATAATAATAGTATAATTATCAATTCAAAAAATTTAAACAATATTTTAGAAATAAACCCGCAAAATTATACTATATCTGTACAAGCAGGTTGTGTATTAGCTGACATACATAAAGCACTTTCAGAATATAATTTGCTTTTCCCTCTTTCATTAGCATCTGAACATGATTGTAAAATTGGAGGAAATATTGCCGGAAATGCAGGTGGATTATCTGCTTTAAAATATGGCTGTGCAGGTGATTTAGTTCTTGGTTTAGAATTAGTTTTACCAAATGGTGAAATTTTTTCAGATTTGAATATATTAAGAAAAAGAAATATAGGGCCTCAAATAAAAAATTTATTTATTGCAAGTGAAGGTATTTTAGGTTATTTAACTGCAGTTACTTTGAAATTAGTCCCTAAACCTGTTAAACAATTACATGTTATAATTGGGGTTGATAAAATCGAAAAATGTAAAAAAATTTTCGATATGCTTTATAATAAATTTTACCAACAAATTTCTTCTTTTGAAATATTTAATAATAATTCAGTCAGTATAGTCAAATATGCCTACCCTAATATAAATTATCCACTATCTGCAAATACCTGTTGGAATATTTTAGCAAGTTTTGATTTTTTAGATAACGACCCCTTATTAGAACAATATTTAGAAAATAAAATAAAAAATATTTTACAACAAGCTAATGTATTAGAATATCTGATGTCTTATAAAGATAAAATTTGGGAAGTTAGAAAACAAATTCCGTCAAGCCAAACAATATTTGGTTATAGTTTAAAACATGATATTGCTGTTCCATTAGATAATATAGTAAAATTTGTTAAAGAAACATCAGAAAAATTAGAAAAAAAATATCCCTGTATCTTGTACCCTATTATATTTGGTCATATGGGTGATGGTAATTTACATTATAATATTTCTCTATTAAAGACAAATCAAATTTCAAAAAATATCGATCTAAAATCATATGAAAAAGAAATAAAAGATTTAATTGTAGAAATAGCTATAAAAATGAGAGGAACTTTTTCTGCAGAACATGGTATAGGCTTAATAAATAAAAATTATTTAGAACAATACTGTAATAAAACACAAATGAACTTATTAAAGTTACTAAAAACCTCATTGGACAAAAACAATATTTTCAATAATAACAAAGTAGTAAATATATAGTGCCTCAAGCTATTACAATATTAATATCAAAATTATTTATAAAAAGTATTTTAGTATTCCAATTGATTTTCTCTTTTTTGATTTTTACAGAGAAATTAGGAGAAAACATATCCAAATATTCAGGAAATAATAATATTAGTGTATACGATACTGTATATTTATCACTGCTATACAGCCCGTCTATAGTCCTTGTAATTACACCATTTGTATTTTTATTTGCTTCTTTTTATACTATAAGAAAACTTGCCCTATCTCAAGAGTTAATTGTTATAAAATCATTAGGAGTATCCATTTGGAAAATACTAAAACCTTTATCTATTATTACTATTTCATGGGGAGTGATAGTTGTTTTTATTTTTTACCCTCTAAGTTCGATGTTTTTAGATAAATATAGAATTTTACAATCTAAAAATCATGATAATAGTCCTTCAATAAATTATCCTATTGCAGGAAATAATATATGGCTTATAAGTCATATATCTGCAACTGAAAAATATATAATATTTGCAAATAGCTTAACTAAAAAAAATAATAATATCATTTTTATGAATAATATTTCTATCTTATTCATGGATAATAATATACTTAAACAAATGATCGAGGCAAAAACAGGATTAGTTCAAAATAATATTTTAACCATCGAAAATGCTACAATAAAACAAATCAATCAATCTTTGCCTTATAAATTTGATAAGCTTGATATCAACATACAATTGGAACAAAAAGAATTTTTGAGTTTATTATCATCCCCAGATAGAGTAGAAATATGGAAAATGCCTTCCATTATAGCTAATTTAAATTTAGTAAATTTAGATAGTTATGTATATCAAGTTTACTTTTATAATACATTAACTATTCCAATATTACTTCTTATAATGTTATTTTTAAGTGTTGCATTTGCAACAGCTAATAATAGAAAAAAGGGAGAATTATTAAATATTATTTATATGATATTATGTGGTTTTTTATTATTTATATTCATCAATATATTTAATACATTTGGAAATAATGGTGTCTTATATCCTATTATCGCCGTATTAATTGCGAAAATATTAGCTTTATTATTTGCTATCACACTTTTAATATATAAAGAAGGTTTATAAATGATCTTCAGCTTTAATATGGACTTTTTAAATAAAAAATTATTCAAAAAAAACTTTTTATTGGTTGTTTTTATATTTATTACATTAGCATGTAATCATAAATTGCGTGCAGAAAATCCTATACAAAACATACCAAAAGATTTAGATTTAAATGCTTCTTCTTTAGATTACGATATAAAAAACGAAATTTTTATTGCATCAGGTAACGTAACATTAAAAATTAATAATAAAGTCTTAGTTGCAGATAAAATTATATATAATGCTAAAAACTTTATATTATCTGCATATGGTAATATAACTTACATAGATGAACAAGATAATATTGTAACAGCAGAATCTATAGTATTAGATAAACAAACTGATATTATTTTAATCCAAAAAGCAGATATACTTTTCAAAAAATACGCAAAATTAAAATCTAATGAGGCACTAAAAAACGATCAAAATGCTTATTTTCTAAAAGATGGAACATTTTACTATTTACAACCAACAGAACCATATACAAAACCAAATACATTAATCAAATTTTCAAAAGCTAATTATTATCATGAAAATAAGATAATAGAATTCAAAAATGCTGTGCTTTATATTTATGGATTTCCTTTGCTTTGGACACCTTTTATATCTTTTGATGATTTTTCATTAGAAAGAAAAGCTGGGTTTTTAGTTCCTTCGATCCAATATACATCATATATTGGTACATATACCATTCTACCGTATTATATTCCGCTTGGTAAAAGTAAGGAATTATTTTTTAGATTATATACTCCCTTAGAAAATATTACTAATAGCATTTTAGAATTCCAATATTTTGGTTACATACCTAGAAATCAAGCAAATATAAAAATAAACTATTTACTTCAAGATAAAAAAGCAAATTCTCAATGGACTATATTTGCAAATGATACTTTTAATGTAAACAAATATTTAAAAATAACAGCTCAAATACAAAAAACATCTAGTTTAGATTATTTAAGAAATTATAATTCTAATTATATATCTACAGATCAAAGTTATTTAAACAATGAAATCAATGCTCAAATATATTTCAATAATAATAATTATCTTTCTATCGCATACAACAATTATGAGTATATAAATAAATTATTTTTATCTAATAGTCCCTTTATAAATGATATTTCTATAAACTATAATTATATGAAAAATACATCTAAATTTGGTAATTTTTTTATAAACAATCAATCATCTTTATTTGTAGATCAAAATAATAATTTTTTAATCAGAATAGCTTCCAACATAAGACATTCTTATCATATAAAAAAAACTTTTGGTGAACTTACTTTCAATAGTATATTACAATCTAGTTTGTACTCTATAAACAATAATAATTTAAATAACAACCTAAACCCCTCTTCCACAGATCGAGAATTGTATGATTATATTGCAACTGGCATATCTGTATCCTATGAATATCCTATTCTTATACCTCAAAAAGACTATGCAATAAAAATATCACCAATAGTACAATTGAGCTTCGCTGATTATTTAATAGGTAATTCTAATTCTAGTTTTGTTGATTCTTTTTCAGAAAAAATCACTCATAATAATTTATTTGATATTAATTATTATTCAGGATACGATAAATTTACAATTACCAAAAACATAAAGTATGGAATAAATATTAGAACTATTAACAAATATAGAACTACAAGTGATATATTTGTAGGTAAATTAACTAATCTATCTATACCTAATGAAAATATAAATAATTCCAACACTTATGATAAATTGGTTGATTATTATTACATATATGCGAACATTTACCCCTTTCAATCTACTAGTTTATCATACCAAGGCATAATCTCTTCTAAGAATTTTAAATTAAAAGAAAACATTTTGACTTTAGGATATACATCACCACTTTTATCTCTAAACTCTAAATACACACAATATCTTGATTTAAATAAAAATCTTTACAATTATTCATATATGAATGAGTTGCAATCAGGTTTTTACATTAAAATAAACTCACATTTAGAAGCTGGTATACAAACAACCCATTTGAATAATTCAAACAGTCCTTTTTCTTTGCGTTATCTAAATTACAATATATCGTGGATTGACAATAATTTAAAAGTCACATTATCATTAAAAAGAGATTTGTATGCAAATAATCCTAACAACTTAAATTTTAATTTCCAAATCACAATATTTGACTTTAATATTAAAAACTAAATTTATTAATGGTGATTATTATATCGCCTTGCTGTAAAGTTTTTGACATATTAGAATTTAAACTTTATTATATTATTTGTATTTTTATTTATTACAACTTTAATTATACGTCAATCTAATTTATAATATATCAATTCGGCATGAGAAAATATCTAAATTCCTCTAAAACAATAATAATATTTTTCATAATGTATTCTTGCTTTTTTTATCAATCATCAGGTTTGGCAATTGAAAATTCTGCACTAGCAATTATAAATGGCAAGTATCTAATATTAAAGAATGATATTCAAGAAAAAATAAATTTTATTAATATGATATCAAAAACCAATATAAATTATAATAATAAAGCTGATAGAGATAAAATCATATACGAGTATATACTTACTTATTTAATTAACCTAGAAGCAAAATCAAGGAATTATGATATACAAGACAGTGATATACCTGAAATTATAAAAAATTTAGAACATGCTAATAATATAAAAGATGGTGATATTGAAAAGAATCTAAAACAATACAACTTAGATAAAAAAACTTTATACAAACTTATAAAACAAGAATATATTGCAAATACTTTTAAACACGGTATCATTATTTCTACAGTTAAAATTTCTCAAGCAGAAATCGAAAATGAAATAAATAATATTTTGTTAAAAAATGGAAAGCTTGCACTAGATTTATATGAAATTTCTATTCCAACATCAGAAAGTAATGCTAAGGAAAAAATAGATAATGCTTACGAGGAATTAAAAAAAGGTTATTCTTTTGACGATGTTGCTAAAAAATATTCCAGTAATTTAGGCCCAAATGGAAGTAAAATGGGTTGGGTTTTACAGGAAGTATTAGGTTATAGCGTACTGAATGCAATAAATACTGCAGGCTTATATAATCCAACAAATGTCCTTACTGTTGGTGATGCCTATAAAATTTATATGGCTAAAGAAGTAAAACCAGCATTACAAATCAACATTAATAATCCACAACAAATGGAACAGTTAAAACAATTTGTAAATCAAAAACTAATGTTTGAAAAAAGTTATGCAGCAGAAGAGCAATATACTCAAAACTTAATCAAAGCTTCTAGTATAGAGTTTTATGATAACTAATAAATCTGTTGTAGCTTTAACTTCTGGAGATCCTGCATCGATATCTCCAATTATCACTCTTAAAGCTTGGTTAGAATTAAAATTATCAACATACTGTTTTTTTTTGATAGCAGATATAGACCATTTAGCAAATATCATAAAAAAATTTAATTTAGATATACCTTTAGAAGAAATAAACTATCCTTCTGAATGTACAAGAGAATTATTTTCAAAAAAACTACCTGTTTTACATATAAAAAATAAAAATTTACCTGTTTTAGGTTTAGAAGATAAAAAAAATAGCGAATTTATATTGAACACCATAAATAAAGCAGTTGATTTAGCAAATAACAAACTAATTCATGGTATAGTGACAAATCCTATAAATAAATCTTTAATTAATAGCTATGGCATTAAAGATTTTTATGGCCACACAGATTATATTTTCCATTTATCTAAATTAAAAACTAACAATTTTCCTATAATGCTTCTTAGCTCTATAAAAGAAAATGTTCATGTTGTTCCACTTACAACTCATATACCCCTTGCTGATGTTCCAAATCAAATAACTAAAGATAAAATAATTAGTCATACTTTATCTTTACAGGAATACTTCATTAATCATTACAATATAACAAAACCTACAATACATATTTTGGGTTTAAATCCTCATGCTGGTGAAAGTGGAATTTTAGGAAAAGAAGAAATTAATATAATCACTCCTGCAATAAAAACTTTACAGAATATGAATGTAAACGTTACAGGTCCAGAGTCTGCAGATACAATTTTTAATACCAAAAATCGTATTATCTTAGGAATGTATCACGACCAAGTATTAGCTCCATTTAAAGCTTTATACTTCAATTCTGGTGTCAATACTACCTTGAATCTTGGCTTTATAAGAACATCACCAGATCATGGTACTGCTTTTGATTTATTGAAAAATAGTAATAATATAAAAAAAATAGCCTCAAGTTCTTTAGTGTCTGCAATAAAAGCTGCCTTTATATCTCAAAATAATAATAATTAAGATAATACTTAAATGAAAACTTCTTTAAAGACTAAAAAATCTCTTGGACAACATTTTTTAGTAGATGAATCTGTTATAAACAATATAATTTTTAATTGTGACGATTTAGCAAATTCTAGTGTATTAGAAATTGGCCCTGGAGATTGTGCCTTAACAACTCATTTGATTGCAAACGCAAAAAAAGTTTTTGCTTTAGAAAAAGATGAAAGACTTACCACAACTTTAACCATATTGAAAGCTAATAATAACAATTTTGATTTTAAAATTACAGATGCATTAATAGAAAATCCCTATTCTTTTTTTGAAACTTCACAACATAATATTTTAGTTTCGAATTTACCTTATAATGTAGGAACTAAAATTTTCTTGAATTATTTATTCAATAATATCAAGAAAGAATATATAAAATTTGATTTTTTTATATTAATGTTTCAAAAAGAAGTTGCTAAACGTATCGTTGCGCTACCAAAAGATAATAACTATGGCAGACTCTCAATAATTACTCAACTATTAGCAGATACTTCTTATTTGTTCGATGTTGATCAAAATTCTTTTTCTCCACCACCAAAAGTAAAATCTGGAGTAATAAAAGTTACACCTCTTGAAAAACCACGATATAATGTAGATATATGTACATTAGAAGCAATTACTCAACATGCTTTTAATACAAGAAGAAAAACAATAAAAAATGCTTTAAAAAAATATAACTTTAATTTTGAAGCTTTAAACATAGATCCAAAAAAAAGACCTGAAGAATTGTCTTTAGAAGAATATTGTATACTAGCAAATAACTATAACCTAAGTGAGGTTTGATGAAAAATATATTAATTGCCATTACAGGTAGTATATCTGCCTATAAAATACCTGAACTATGTAGACTATTAATTAAAAAGAAATATAATATTAAAATCATTTTAACAAAAAGTGGTGCTCAATTTGTAGCGCCTTTAACTTTAAAAACTCTAACTAATGATAATCTTTTTATGGAAGACAGCTTAGAAAATATAAATCAAAAATCATTGATACATATAGAACTTGCCAAATGGGCAGATGCTATACTAATTGCTCCTTCTACTGCAAATATTATTGCAAAATTAGCAATGGGATTAGCAGATGACCTATTAACATCAACTATTTTAGCTACAAATGCACCTATAATCATCGCACCTAGCATGAATAAAAACATGTGGGAAAATATAGCAACTCAAAATAATTGTAAAAGTTTAAAAAAGAGAAATATACAAATAATAGCCCCTGAATATGGTGAACAAGCATGTGGAGATATTGGCGAAGGTAGGTTAGCAAATATAAATAATATTGCAGACTTATTAGATATGACTTTATTCAAACATAAAATTTTAAATAATAAAAATATCATAATTACAGCAGGAGCAACTGTAGAAGAAATAGACCCTGTTAGATATATAACAAATCACAGTTCAGGAAAGATGGGTTATTACTTAGCTAAAGCTGCTAGAAACATGGGAGCAAATGTTACATTAATTTCCTCTAATACAGTGAACTTAGAAAAAATATATGGAATTAATACAATATATGTAAAAACAGCAGAAGAAATGTTAAATGCAAGTGTTGCTAATATAAAAAATACAGACATTTATATATCTGCAGCAGCTATTTGTGATTGGAAACTAGAAAATATAGCTACTAATAAATTAAAAAAATCTACAGATAAACTAGTATTAGATTTAATACAAACAACAGATGTTATAAAAACAATTGCAAATAATAACACAGATATTTTTGTTGTTGGTTTTGCTGCTGAAACTGAAAATATAAAACAAAATGCTAATCAAAAATTAATAAATAAAAATCTTGATATGATAATTTTAAATAATGTTAATGATAAAAATATAGGGTTTTACTCAGAAGAAAACAGTGTAGATATTATTACAAAAACTACAGAAAAACATGTTCCTATTTGTCCTAAAAATCAATTATCATATATAATTTTAAAAGAAATATACCTTAAATTTTCAAAAAATAATAATGAATAAAAAGTTAAAAATTATTCTAAATATCATTATAAACAGTTATGCCAATATAAATCCTTTTATAATTGGCATAACTGGTGCTATGGGTGTTGGTAAAAGTACCTTTACCAATCATTTAACAACTTATTTGCAAAAATATTTACCTGAAGATGTGATTATTTCGAGTATAAATACAGATAGCTTTTTATATGATAATAATACTTTAAATAAACATAACTTAATGAAAAAAAAAGGATTTCCAGAATCTTTTAATCAGAAATTATTTTATGATTTTTTGATCAATTTAAAAAAGAATGAAAATAATTCATATAAATTACCAGTATATTCTCAACTAATAAAAGACATAGACCAAAATCAAATTTCTATAATCAAAAAAAGTAATATTTATATTTTAGAAGGCATAAATTTATTCTTTCCATATAATAATATTGTACCAATTGACTTGTTAAATATGTCTATTTTATTAAAAATGAATCAAAAAGATATTAAAAAACAATGTATCAAGCGATTTAACAATGCTTTATATAACCACAAAAATAATCCCTCTGATTATTTTGATCTTTTAAAACTAAAAAACAAAAAAGCAATAGCAACATACCGTAATAGTTTATGGAATGATATTAATAAACCTTTTTATGATTTATATATCAAACCCAATATAAAAAATGTTACAAATGTATTAAACATTCAACATCAAACTAATGGAAATAGTTCCACTTATCTATTCAATAATATTATTTGACAGATAAACAAGCTGCTTTTACTACATTTACCATCAAAAACATAACTGTAATAGGTCCTATACCTTTTGGAACAGGTGTTATAAAACTGACTTCATCAATTACTTTTTTCAAATCTACATCACCAGATAAATAAGCTTTTTTATTAGTTTCTATGATTTTAGAAACTCCAATATCTAAAATTGTTGCTCCCTTTTTTACATAGTCAGATGTAATAAATTTAGGCTTGCCAATTGCAACGCATAATATATCTGCATTTTTACAAATCTTGTCAAGATCTTTAGTTTTTGAATGTGTTATGGTTGTAGTACAGTTATTATTTAATAATAAATTAAATAAAGGATAACCAACTAAATTAGATCTTCCTAATACTACTGCATTTTTACTTTCTAAATCTTTTAATAAAAAATGTAATAAGTTAATACATCCAAAAGGAGTACAAGGAATAAAAAAATCTTCAGCAAAACTGTTAGATAAAATTCCCTTAGTTTTACTTGCTATGAATTTCATCATATTAATCTGATGTAAACCATCAACATCTTTATTAGGAGATATTTTTTGCAATATAACTTTTTCATCTAAATGTTTGGGTAAAGGTAATTGTAATAAAATACCATGTATATTTATATTATCATTAGCCTTAGAAATTATAGATATAATTTTATCTGATGATACATCAGAACTCAAATAACAAATATCATTTGTTATACCTAATTCAGATGCTAATTTATTTTTGGACTTTATATAACTTAAAGATGCAGAATTATCACCAACCATTATTGTTAAAAAACATGGATTGATATTATATTTGTTTTTTAATTTGGCTATATTTTTAATTATATCTTCTTTTATTGTTTTTAGAAAAGGCTGTATATTAACTATGTTTTCTATCATTTTATAACCTCCAATTTTTGCAAAATATATGCAGAAGATATGTTTGAAAATAATATAGACTTATATTGAGATTTTTCTCCTTTTGTAATTTTAATAGAAGATTTTGGTATTTTGAAAAATTTTGATAATAAATTTATCAAAGATAAGTTAGCCAAATTATCTGCTGCTATAGAAGTAACAGCAGCTTTTATGTATGCATTATTATTAAAGTAAACAACCTCTTTATATATAGTATTTTTATTAGAATTAGGAACAAGTTTGATATTAAGCACTGCTCCATTTTTGCTATCATTATGAAATTTACATTCCAAAGCTAGATATGCTTCCTAAATTATTTAACATACTTTGTGCTAAATCGATAATTATCCATAAAAAAAGCAACAAAACTAAAAAAGGCAAATCTATACCATTAATATTAGGAATGAACCTTGCAATAAAACCTAATACAGGATTTAAAAAATTACGCACACCGAAATATACTTTTGAACAAAAATTATTTGCAAATAAATCTATAACTCCAAACAAGGCAAGCAAACTAAGCACAGCTAAAACTGTCATTAATAACATATAAAAATTTGCCACCATAATTACAGCTTTTAAAATATTAGAAATTATGATAGTATCCATTTAAATAATTCTCCCTTAATTATAGTATAATCTTTATATAGGTGATAGGTAAACTATCTCAAGCAATTTTAATACTAATTTTAAAATTATAAAAGTAGAATATAAATATAAAATATAAATTAATAAAAATAAACCTCTCATGAATATTTTCAAACCAAAGCGTAAAGGCAATAATATAATAATTTCAGCTCCTTCTGGAGTTGGCAAAAGCACTATTATAGCTAACTTACTAGAAGATTTTCAATTATCTTTACAATACTCTATATCTGCAACAACACGAGTTCCAAGGAAAGGTGAAAAAGATGGTATTCATTATCATTTTGTCTCACAAGCAGATTTTTACAATTTAGTAGATAATAATGCTTTTATTGAATATGCAGAAGTTTATGGAAATTTTTACGGAACATTGTTAAGCGATGTAGAAGCAAAACTAAATCAAGGCATAAATGTTTTATTTGATATAGATTGGCAAGGAGCTACTGCTTTGAAAGAAAAAATGCCTAATGATACTATATCAATTTTTATATTACCGCCTTCTGTAGAAGAATTAGAAAGACGTTTACGTTCTAGAGCAAAAGATAAAGAAGAAGTTATAAAATATAGAATGACCCAAGCTAAATATGAAATTTCTCATTGTTATCAATATGACCATATTATAGTCAACGACTCTTTGAATATAGCAATAGAAGAAATTAAAAAAATTATATTTGCAAGTAAATTAAAAACCAATAGAATTTCCAATATTAAAGACTTCACTAAAACAACGTTTAATTAACAATTTTCTTAACCCACATCTTTTATATTATAATTGCAATAAAAAGCTTAAATCCTTATAATAGTTATGTTTCAAAATCTTTCAAGTAATACAATAATATGAACAATATAAAACAAATTCGTAATTTTTCGATAATAGCCCACATAGACCATGGTAAATCTACATTAGCAGATAGGTTAATTCAATATTGTGGAGCACTTTCTGATAGAGAAATGAAATCTCAAATTTTAGACTCTATGGAAATAGAGCGCGAAAGAGGAATTACAATAAAAGCCCAAACTGTTAGGCTAGAATATAAAGCAAAAGATGGTAATACTTATCTTTTTAATCTTATGGATACTCCAGGGCATGTAGATTTTACTTACGAAGTTAGTAGATGTTTGTCTGCATGTGAAGGCTCATTACTTGTTGTTGATGCTTCACAAGGTGTAGAAGCTCAAACTTTAGCAAATGTTTACATGGCAATAGATAATGACCATGAAATTATTCCTATCTTAAATAAAATTGACTTACCCGCAGCAGATCCAGATAGAATTAAACAACAAATTGAAGATGTTATTGGTATTGACACAGAGGATGCCTTACTTATTTCTGCTAAAACAGGAATAGGAATTGAAGAAGTTCTAGAAGCTATTGCACAAAAGCTTCCAGCTCCAACCGGAGATATTAATAAACCTTTAAAAGCTTTGCTGATAGATAGTTGGTACGATGCTTATTTAGGCGTAATAATTTTAGTAAGAATATACGATGGAGTTTTGAAAAAAGGTATGAAAATCAAAACTTTATCTAATGATGCTAAGCATTTAGTAGATAAAGTTGGCTTTTTCACTCCTAAATTAAATAGCTGTGATGCATTATATCCCGGAGAAGTTGGCTATATAACAGCATCCATTAAAGCTGTAAGTGATACAAATATTGGTGATACTATTGTAGAAGATAATAATGTAAAGCAAGAACCACTTAAAGGATTTAAACCTTCTCTTCCTGTTGTATTTTCAGGAATTTTTCCGGTAGATGCGGGGGAATACAAAGATTTAAAAGAAGCTTTAGAAAAATTACATTTAAATGATGCTTCTTTTTCATTTGAAGTTGAAAATTCAACTGCATTAGGATTTGGTTTTAGGTGTGGATTTCTTGGTTTATTACATTTAGAAATAATTCAAGAAAGGCTGCAAAGAGAATTCAATTTAGATTTAATAACAACAGCTCCTTCTGTAACCTATGTAGTAACTACAAACAAAGGCGAAGTACTTAATATTCATAACCCTGTAGATATGCCAGATACTACAGAAATAAAAGAAATAACCGAACCTTGGATCAAAGCTACATTAATTGTACCTGAAGAATATTTAGGCTCTGTACTACAACTATGTACAGCAAGAAGAGGTAAACAAGTTTCTATGACTTGGATACAAAATAGAGCTATGTTAGTATACCACCTACCTTTAAACGAGGTAGTTTTTGATTTCTATGATAGACTAAAATCTGTGTCAAAAGGATACGCAAGTTTTGATTATGAAATATCACACTATGAACCTGGAGATTTAGTAACAGTAAATATTCTTGTAAATGCAGAACCTGTAGATGCATTAGCTTTTATTGTTCACAGAGATTGTTCAGAAAGAAAAGGTAGAATTATATGTGCTAAATTGAAAGAATTAATCCCAAGACAAATGTTCCAAATTCCAATTCAAGCTGCAATTGGGGGGAAAATTATTGCAAGAGAAACTATTTCAGCATTCAGAAAAGATGTAACTGCAAAATGTTATGGTGGTGATATCACAAGAAAACGTAAATTACTTGAAAAGCAGAAAGAAGGAAAAAAGAAAATGAGGCAATTTGGTAAAGTTGAAATACCTCAATCTGCCTTTATTGCTGTTTTGAAAACTAACGAAGATTAAACTAACCATAACTAACACAGCCAAATGAAACAAGATAAATCTGTAGAAATTTTAGGAAAATCTCATAATAAAAAATTATCTAATAGTAGTGTCTTGGTGACTTTATCTATTTGTGCTGTTTTAACATTGATTTTTGTAATTGTAGAATTTATAGGCGGTATCTTAACTAATTCTGTTTTGCTAATATCAGATGCAGTCCATATGTCTAGTGATACAGCTTCTATGATTTTTGCAATTATTGCAATTCTCATTTCTAGAAGAAAAAATACAATTCAAAAAACTTATGGTTATACTAGAATAGAAACCCTGGCAAGTTTCGTTAATGGTATGACTTTGGTTTTTGCAAGTTGTCTTATTTTATATCAAGCTGCTGAAAGACTTATAAATCCTCAAGAGACCGAAGGTTTAGCTATTATTCCTATAGCTATTTTGGGACTTATTATAAATTTTATTGTTATGATTGTATGTATTATATCGGAGAAAAAAAATAATCCTAACAAATCACATACTTCTAACAATTCAAAGAATAAAAGTAATTTAATTATGCAAGGTATATTATTGCATGTTCTTTCTGATATATATGGTCAAATTGCAGCCATTATTTCAGGTATAGTCATTTATTATACTTCTTGGACTTATATTGACCCTTTATTATCTATTGTCATAGTTGTATTAATTTTAAAATCAACTTGGCATATAATAAAAAATTCTTCTAATATATTGCTTGAAAGTACTCCCTTAGGATTATCTCCCGATAAAATAAAAAAACAATTAGAAACAACAATAGATTCTTTACTAAACGTTCATCATATTCATTTATGGATGTTAAATGAAGAGGAAACTTTAATCACATTACATTGTGTAATTAAAGAAGGTGCGAATGTGAATACTATAATAGATAATATAAAAAATTATTTAGTATTAAATTACAATATCTCACATTCTACAATTCAAGTTGAAATCCACGGTAGAAAAACATACTAATATATCTACTACCTCAATTCAAATCACAGCTGATTAAATTTTTTGATTGCTTATTAATTTTATAGTTATGTAATACTTTCTGTTATAAAAAAATAACCTATAAATACAATAATCAACATCCAGTGTTTTTTTATATCGAATTTTTTAGAAATTATAGCCATAACCAACCATAAAAAAACTCCTATCCCAATACCATTTGTTATAGATGAAGTTAAAGGCATTAATGTAATAGTTATAAAAGCAGGGAAAGCTTCTGTTATGTCACCCCATTCTATTTCTTTTATGCTTTTAAACATCAAATACCCTACATATATCAAAGCTGGTGATGTTGCCCATTTAGGTATCATTGTTAATATTGGGTAGAAAAATATCATACTTAAACTAATTAATCCAAATACAATAGCTGTTAAACCTGTTTTACCACCAGATGCAATTCCAGTTGCACTTTCTATATATACAGTTGCAGGAGAACAACCAAAAAGAGAACTTGCTGCTGTTGTTAAGCCATCATTTAGCATAGCTTTTTTTATTCTCTTATCTTTTATAGAAATATTCATAACACCTAAAACAGACATAAAACTTCCTGTACTATCTAATACATCTAATAATAATAAAGAAAATACAACGCACCAAAAAGATATAGTCAATGATTGAGTAAAATCTAAATTAAAAAATGTACTATTATTGAAATCTGGTAATGAAATAATTCCAGTATAGTTACTTTCCTTAGCTAATAAACCAACCACTCCTAAAATTAAGATACTAAGCAATAAGCTAGATTTTATATTTTTACTTTCTAGAAACATTATAAAAACTAATCCTAAAATTGTGCATATAGCAGGTAAAGTTAGTAAATCCCCCATTTTTAAAATTGTATCTGTCCCACTTGGAACAATTAACCCCGACATTTTAAAACCCAAGCTCATGATAAAAACCCCTATACCAATCGATATAGATAACCTTAAGCTTTTAGAAAAAGAATTTATTAGTATTTTTCTAAGTCCTGTTATTGTAAACAAGAAAAAAAGTATACCTGCAAATAAAACTGCAGCTAAACCTTGTTGCCAAGTATAACCAAGTGTAAGTACAATTGTAAAAGCAAACCATATATTTCCTCCTAAAGAAGGAGCTATTATAATTGGAACATTAGCATAAAACCCCATTAAAGCTGCCCCTATTGCCATCATAAAAATTGTGGCAAAAAAAATAGCAGTCATATCCATGCCTGCTTTTCCTAAAATAACTGGATTTACAAATAGTATCCACGATGCGGTTATAAATGTTGTTAACCCTGCAATAAATTCTGTTTTTATATTAGTTTTATAGTATTTTAATTTAAAAATTTTTTCTAAAAACATATCCCCTCCTTGTGCTCAAATTGTCAGTATTGTACAATACTAATACAAGCAAAACAAGTATATAATTAATAATTATTATACTTTAAATACCTAAAATATATAATTTTACAACCCTGAAAACTAGCAGTATAATACTATATAACTAAAAACTTATAAAAGTATTATACTAATGGGATTAAAATTCAAAAGTTTATGATAATTTACTCAACATTTTAATACTTAAGCCAAATGTAGTGAATATTTAGCTTAAATGAGATGGGTAGATAAACTTCAATGTCCTCATTGTAATAATGATAGATATTGGAGTAACTCAAAAAACAGCATTGTATATATTACAAAGAATTCAATATATTGCAAATGCTGATGCTGAATTATATGAAGGCACAGTAGAAATTGATGAGGTTTATGTAGGTGGCAAGGCCAGTAATAACCCCAAGTATAAAAACTATGAATTATAATAAATTTCAAGGTGATAATGCTCCTATTTAGGTATTTACAATGTTGATAGTAAAACCATAAGATATACTTATTTTGATAAGATTAATAAGCAAAATATCTTACCTTTATTGAAAAGAATATATCGTTAAATGCAGTTATTCATACAGATGAAATCCCTTTTATAAATCATTAAAAAAAGATAAAGTACATCACATTGTAAATTATAGGAATAAAGAACTTGCACAAAATGGATTTACTACAAATAGATTGAAAGTTCATTTGCTCATTTTAAAAGTAGTATAAATGGAATATATTATTGGGTATCTCATAAACATATTCAAAAATATGCCATTAGATGCAATACTAAATAATCAGATGAGATTAAAAGAATTAACCTATTTATTAATAAAATGAATGATACAAAATTAACATATAGAGTGTTAATTGATGACCAAGATAAGAGAATAAACCCAAGAAATATAAAAGTAGATTATTTTTAGGAAAAATTGATATGGTAAATTAAATATGCTTTTCAAGAATTAGTCAAACGAGCAGTTAGGGTTGATGTTAGCCGCAAGAAAAAAGAAGATAATAAGAATAAGGAAAATAAATGAAACATGAGAAATATAAATTCAAATATATCTAATGATAATTTAATTTGTCATAAAAAACAAAATGGAATATTTTTTACATTTGATGAAGATTTGATAGAAAAAATAATTTCAATAGTTGATATCGAAAATATTCAAGATAAAAAAGTTCTTGAACCATCTTGTGGAGATGGAAAGCTGATAATATCATTAATTAAAAAAATACACAAAATACATAATGCTAAGCCAGTAATAGATTATTTTTTAAAAAATAATTTGTTTTTTAATGATATTGATAATAAAATATTATCATCTTGTATCATTAATATTAAGAATTATTATTATCAGTTATTTAATCAAGAATTAAATTATTCTTTAAATTCATTTAATTGTGATTTTTCTTTGAAATCAGAAACAATATTTAATATCCCAAAAATGGATTTTATTATTGGTAATCCTCCATATATAACTTTGTATGGTAGAAGAGATAAAAAGAAAACAGAACAACAAAGAAATTATTTTTTGAATAATTATAAACAATTTCCTAGCTTTGTTAAAAATGGAAAGCTAAATTATGTAATGTTTTTTATTGAAAATTCTTTAGATTTATTATTACCTAATGGGGAATTAAATTTTATAATAGATGCATCTTTTAATGAAACAGCCTACAAATATACAAGAGAATATATTATAAAAAATTATTTTGTTAAAAATGTTATCCATAATATCTCTGGATTTGATGGTGTAAGCAGTGGGCAATTAATTTTACATATCAGCAAAAATAATAATTTAAAAGAATTAACAAAAGTACAAAATTATAAAACTAAGGAAATCTATAGTAAAAATTATATTAATTTTTATGATAAAAATAATGATTATAAATTAAATTTTTATAAAGATTGTAATATCACTACAAATATTTTAAACAAAGTAAATGTTAAATCTGATACTTTTAGTAATATATATGGTAAAAAATCATTAAGAACTTGTACAATGTTATTAAATATGGAAAATAAATTTATTAAGGATGTAGATAATAATTGTAAATTAAGAGAAAATGAATACTGGTATTATAAAGGCTCTAAGAGTTTAAAAAATAAATTTTTTAAACTTATCTCTAATAAAGTTTTTAATTATAATAAGAATTTACAAAATGAAATTAATGATAAATTAAAAATTCAATTAAAAAATCAAGGTATAAAAAATAAAAAGAGATTAGGATTAGGTGATTCTACAATATTTATTAATCCTAAAGTTTTTATAAGACAATCTGCAAAACAAATAATTTGTTCTTTTGATAACAATAACAGTACTGCAAATAATAGCCTTTACGTAATTTCCTTATATGGCAATAGTGAAGAAAATATCAAAGAGTTGTTATTTCTATGTGGGTACTTAAATTCTTCTCTTATAACATTTATTGCTCAAAAATTAAGTATTATAAGATATTTTGAAGGTAAACAGCCTCAAATAAAAGTATCTGACTTACATAAATTACCAATAATAACAAATAATTTTATTAAAGAGCAGATATATAATATTGTTAAAAGAATTTATAAAAATAATGATAATAATTATAAGTATATACAAGAGATAGATAAAATCTTGTATGAGTATTTTGATGTTAACGAAAATGAAGAAGAATTCATGTTATCAGAGATCAATCAATTTTAATATTAAATAAGATCTTTTCTTTTATAGAATTTAACTCTTTGAGTTTATCTTTATTATAACTTAGTTTTAGTAATGCTTTATTAGCTATATTTATTTGTCGTGTATAAGATTCTTCTAGCTTTTCAAATAGTAAATCAATAAAATCTTCTCTAGTTCTATACACAGGATTACTAGAAGCACATACCTGCAATTGATTTTTAGGATTTCTTCTAAATGTATGACTTACATCTTTTAAAAAGTATGATTTAATATAAGAATTTTCTACTTTACAAAATTCTAAGCCTTTATCTGTTTCTTGATAAAAAACATAGATATATAATAAATAAAAACCACCATTATTAATAAAATTAATTATTTTTGTTGGGGTTCCGATATCAGGATTACTATTTAATTGGTCTATTTTTATTGCTTTAAAATCTATCCATATTTCTTCTAAATGATTCTTATATTTAAAATACACTCTAGCATCCCAAGGGTTTTTTGTAGCACCTTTAGGAGATTTTTCGGGATATAATAGATATTGATGATTTGAAAGATAATTTACAAATTTTGTTTCTAAAAAATCACTAATTTCAGCGCCAGATCTAGATTTTGCTGAAATATTTAAAAATATATTGTTATTAATAATATTAATTATAACTTTAGATATTTCTATATTAATTAAATTTTCAAATTCTTTTATGTTCATACAGTGAATGATAATATATTTTTTATAAAGAGAAAAGTATCTTTAGGTCTTTTAAGTATATAATTATCTTATAATTTTATTATTCATATTATATTTTACTTTGTTTTTTTATGTTTTAAATGAAATAAATTACTATAAAAATCAGCTCTGTTTAAATAAGAAATAAATAAACGTTGTAACTTTTATTTACTAGTTTACAGCATTGAAATTGTATAGTTTTAAATAAGAATTTAAAACTATAATCTACTGTATTAATTGCTATCAACAACTAGATTTTATTAAGTTTTCAATATTTATTTGTTAAGTTCATATATAAACTTTTCTTATAATTATTCTTATAAAACTTTAAAAATATAAATTTAAAAATTAATTCTTATGTTTCTGTTATATATACTAAAAAAGATTTTAAGATTAAAGCTCTTTTTTATATATTATTTTTCAAAAAATATTAAATAACTCAATAATATTACAAGTAATATCCAATGTTTTTTGATATCAAACTTTTTAGTAAACAATGCCATAACTAACCAAAAAAATATTCCTACAGCTATCCCATTTGTGATAGATGATGTTAAAGGCATAAGTATGATTGTTATAAAAGCAGGAAAAGCTTCTGTGATGTCATTCCATTGTATTTCTTTGATACTTTTAAACATTAAATAACCAATATATATCAAAGCTGGTGAACTCGCCCATTTGGGTATAATTGTCAATAAAGGTGAGAAAAATATCATACTTAAACTCATAATAGCAAATATTATAGCTGTTAAACCTGTTTTTCCTCCAGATGCAATACCCGTTGCACTTTCTATATATACAGATGAAGGAGAACAACCAAAAAGAGAAGAAGATGCTGTTGTTAAACCATCATTTGCCATGGCTTTTTTTACTCTTTTTTCTGTCATTGGAAGTTTCATTATTTCTATAAGCGACATTAATCCTCCTGTACTAGTTAGTACATCTAGTAATAACAAAGAAAAAACAACAGACCAAAAAGATATACTAAAAGTTTTACTAAAATCTAAATTTAAAAAGGTAATATTACTAAAATTTGGTAAAGCAATAATTCCTGTATAGGTT
Organism: Alphaproteobacteria bacterium endosymbiont of Pipizella viduata; assembly: GCA_964020055.1. Taxonomy (GTDB): domain Bacteria; phylum Pseudomonadota; class Alphaproteobacteria; order WRAU01; family Hepatincolaceae. Next base: position 1,079,294 of record OZ026533.1, on the reverse strand, counting down.
GTTTCTTTGAAAGTAAAACCAATAATCGATAATAAAAATATACTAGCCAATAAACTAAATTTTATATTTTTACTTTCTAGAAATAGAATTATCATAATCCCTAAAATTGTACTTATTACAGGCAAGGTCAATAAATCACCCATTTTTGAGATATTGTCTGTATCACTTGCAACGATAAATCCAGATATTTTTAAGCCTATACTCATTATAAAAAGTCCAATTCCAATAGATATAGATACTCTTAAGCTTTTAGAAAAAGCATTAATAAGAATTGTTCTAAGACCTGTAATAGAAAATAGAAAAAATAATATACCATCAAAAAGCACAGCAGCAAGGCCTTGTTGCCAAGTATAACCAAGTATCAGCACAATTGTATATGCAAACCACGTGTTAGAAGATAATGATGGACCTATTATAATTGGTAAATTAGCATAAAACCCCATCAAAGATGCTCCAATTACCAACATTATAATTGTCGCAAAGAAAACAGCCGGTATATCCATACCTGTTTTACCCAAAATAATAGGATTTACAAATAATATCCAAGATGCAGTTATGAATGTTGTTAATCCTGCAATAAACTCTGTTTTTAAGTTTGTATTATATTTTTGTAATTTGAAAATTTTTTGTAAAAACATACAACCATGTAACCTTGTTTTGCTCAAAATATAGTATATTTTGAGCAAAACAACGTAATTACCTATACTTTATCCAATATTTTCTGAAATTGCTAAATAACTTAAAAATACTAAAACTAATATCCAATGCTTTTTGATATCAAACTTTTTAGTAAACAATGCCATAACTAACCAGAAAAATACACCTATACCAATACCTGCAGTTATTGATGCTGTAGAAGGCATTAATATTATTGTTATGAAAGCTGGTAAAGCCTCTGTCATATCATTCCAATTTATATCTTTAACATTTCTAAACATTAAATATCCTACATATATTAAAGCAGAACATGTGCCCCAACTTGGTATTAATGTTAAAATAGGAGAAAAAAATACCATACACAAAACAGCTAATGCTGTAACACATGATGTTAAACCTGTTCTTCCTCCAGCAGAAATTCCTGTAGCACTTTCTACATAAACTGTAGCTGGAGAAGAGCCTAACATAGATGTAAAAATTGTAGTAGAACTATCTATAAGTAAACCTTTTTTCACTCTTTTATCTTTGGTTGTTACTCCCATAACTTTCAAAACAGCAACTAAACTTCCTGTACTATCTAAAATATCTAATAAAAAGAAAGAAAGCACAATAGACCAAAATCCTGTAGTTAAAACTTTACTAAAATCAAAACTAAACAATATACTTTCTTGTACATGTGGAAAAGATACAATTCCTGTAAAGCTACTTTCATTTGTAAAATACCCTACAATTCCCATAAGAAAAATACTTAATAATAAACCACCTTGTTTCTTTTTTGTTTCTAAAAACATTATAAAAATTAGTCCTCCTATTGTACCTAAAACTGGTGTAGAAAAAATATTACCTAAAGTTACAAATGTTTCCTTATTATAAACTACTATACCTGACATTCTTAAACCTAAAGTCATTATAAAAAGACCAATCCCAACAGATATAGATAATTGTAAACTCTCTGAAAAAGCACTAATAAATATCCTCCTGATACCTAAAACTGAAAATAAGAAAAATAAAATACCTGCACATAACACTGCAGCCAATCCTTGCTGCCAGGTATAACCCAAAACTGAAACTATTGTAAAAGCAAACCATGTGTTAGCTCCAATTGCAGTTGCTACCAAAACTGGCAAATTAGCAAAAACACCCATTAGTATGGCACCTACAAACATAGTACTTATAGTTGCAAGAAAAACTGCTGTCATATCCATACCAGTTTTACCTAAAATATGAGGGTTAACAAACAATATCCATGATGCACTAACAAATGTAGTAAGACCCGCTACTACTTCTGTTTTAATGTTAGTCTTATAATGACTTAACTTAAAAAAACGTTCTAATGTACTCATAAATATACTCCTAAGTGAAAATGATAATAAGTGCTTTAAGCATAAAAAAAATCAGCATTTAGCTGATTTTTTCATTCTGGTTGTTCAAAAACATATTTTTTATAGGGGCAAACGTTTTTCGATGATGGGGAGTAATTTGGAACATTTTTAAACTTTCTAAATGAAGTTTGGTTCCATAACCTACATTTTTTTCCCACCCATAGTTAGGATAATAACTTGCTAAATTGAGCATAAGGTTATCTCTATAAACTTTTGATAAAATAGATGCTGCTGCAATATTTAAACTTTTATTATCTCCATTAACTAAAGTTTGAATTTGGATATCAGATGGAAATTTATGAATTCCATCTACTAATATTCCACAAATAGATTTATTTTGCTTTAATATATTCAAACTAGCATTTTGCATAGCAAGTAAAGCTGCATTTAAAATATTTATTTTTTCAATAATTTCTACAGTACTTACTGATATAGAATATAAAGAATTTTTTAAAATAACTTTATATAAAAACTCTCTCTTTTTCTTAGAAATTTTTTTAGAATCTTTTATTTGAGATAAAATATCTGCACTTATTGTTTTTTTTAATACCACAGCTGCAGCAACAACAGGACCTGCAATGCAACCTCTGCCAACCTCGTCTATTCCCATTATAGGAACATGAAAATAAGAATTTTCATTGATAAAGATATTTGAAGTAATATCTTTAACTAAAGCTTTTTCATAATCAAAAGTTAACATATATTTACAATGTGAAAAATTTATAAGATAATGCTTACAGATATAACAATAATATTATATATATATGTAATATACAACTAAAAATTTAAAGTATGTAAATATAAGATGAATGATTTAGAAAAAACAAAAAAATGGTATAAGCTACTTTCTACTAAAAGATTTAATGAAATTTTTAATACCCCTTATGACCCAATTAGAAGCCAATATCTAAAAGATGTCGATCGTATAGTTTACTCTACATATTTTCGTACTTTACAAGACAAAACACAAGTACATCCCTTAGCAAAAAGCAGTACTATTCGCACAAGATTAACTCATTCTTTAGAAACAGCAGGTGTAGGCAGATCATTAGGATATTCCGTTGGTAGTCATATTATAAAAAAATATAAGATTGAAGATATAACAGAACACGATATAGGATATATTTTACAAGCAGCTTGCTTAGCACATGATATAGGTAATCCACCTTTTGGTCATGTTGGTGAAAGTGCAATAATTGCTTTTTTTAAAGAAAAACAAAAAGAATTATCACATTTATCTGACCATGAATTTCAAAATTTAACTAATTTTGACGGTAACCCTCAAGGTTTTAGAATAATAAGCAAATTAGCAATGCATTATTTACAAGGTGGACTTAATTTAACATATGCAACTTTAGGTACATTTTTAAAATATCCAAGAGCTTGTTCAAAATCTATAGAAATCAAACAAAATTTCAAAAACCGTTATAATACAGAAAAAGTTATTGGTACTAATAAACTTGGTGTATTTAGCTCAGAAACTCAAATATTAGAAGATATAGCAAAAGAACTTGGGTTAATTAGACTATCTGAATCTAATGAACCTATTTTTTACAGACATCCTTTAGCTTTTTTATTAGAAGCCTCAGATGATATTTGTTATTTAATAGCAGATATTGAAGATGCACATTCTGTAGGCTTAACTTCTATAGATAAAGTAGAAGAATTACTAGCACCGATTGCTCGTAAACCTTGTAAATATGGAACAGATATATCTAGCAGAATCAATAATCTAAAAAAAGAACCTTTTTATAAAGAGCTCTCAGAAGAAAAAAAAGTAGAGTGGCTAAGAGGAAAAGCTATTGGAAATTTAATTATAGAAATATCTGATGTATTTATAAAACACGAAGAAGATATATTACTTGGTAATTTGAATGACAACTTATTAAATTTAAGTATTTATAAGGAAGATATTGCACGTTGCAGAAGCTATGCTAATAAAATAATTTTTCTATCTAAAGATAAAATTTCATCTGAAATAAAAGGTGTTACAGCTATTCAAGAAGTATTAAATGAACTGTATTATGCAATTTTAAAACATAATCATCCTAAAAGACAAAGAATGGAAAGATTATTTGGTATAAAATTCCAAACCAAAGAAAACTCAAAAGAAGTTGCATATGATGATTTAGTTACTATGTTAGATTTTGTATCTTCTTGCACAGATAGAAAATTACTAGAATTTCATAATATCTTAAAAGCAAACTAACTTTTTTATAAAATGTTTTCTAATTTATTTTATAATTCATATTAGATTTGATTTTAGTATTTAAAATACAAATTCTATACCTATAATTTTAAAAATATTGTTAACACTACATAATATAAGATATACTTGTTGAAATGATTGTTGATAAAAAATCAAAATATGGAGATTATTATGCAAACACGAACTACATGGGGTGGAAGATTCATTTACATAATGACCCTCGCTGGAGCTACTATAGGGTATGGTGCTGCTTGGAGATTTCCTTATTTAGTTGGAGAAAATGGTGGTGGAGCCTTTTTAGTAGTTTTATTTTTAGTTATGTTACTTTTTGGTTTACCTCTATTAATTGCAGAAACACTAATAGGAAGAAAAGGTTCTTCAAATGTAATAGATGCATTTGATCACAAAAATAAAAGTAATAAAAAACCTTGGAAATTTATAGGTTATTTAGCAATCTTAGGAACATTTGGAATTTTATCTTATTATGTGGTTATATCTGCATGGGTTATACATTTTCTTGTAAGTTTAATATCTGGTGATTTGAATATTTCACACCCAATCACAACTACAACTGCAACTATTTTTTATGATGAGATTTTAAGAAATCCTGCTTTATTGGTATGCTACGCATTACTATTTATTTTAGCAAATTATTATATTTTAGCTAAAGGTATAAAAGCAATAGAAAAAACTATGGTTTATCTTATGCCAATTCTTATGGTTATTGTTATTCTTATGGCCATACGTGGAGTGACTTTACCTGGGGCAAGCGAAGGTATTTTGTTTTATGTTAATCCAGATTTTACTAAAATTACATCTGCATCTTTCATTGCTGCCTTAGGACAAGTATTTTTTGGATTAAGTTTAGGTTTTGGAGTAATGATAACTTTAGGTTCATACGTAAAAAAAGAAGAGAATATATTTTATACCTCATTTTTAACTACAATTATCAATATTGTTGTTCCTTTTTTTATTGGTTTCATAATATTTCCCGCTATATTTGCTTTTGGATTTAGTCCAGCAGAAGGTCCATCTTTAGTCTTTAAAGTTTTACCTATGGTATTTTCTCATATGGCTTTTGGACAATTTATTGCTATTTTATTTTTTGTACTAGTTTTTTTAGATGCTCTGACAAGCTCAATAACTATATATGAAGTTGCTATTACAACAATAATAGAAAAATTAAAAGTAAAAAGACAAACAGCAGCATGTTTAGTATTTTCCATCAGCTTTGTATTAGGTAATATTCCTTGTATATTAAGTTCAAATATATGGAAAAATGTAACTGTTTTTGGGAAAAATATTTTTGATACTTTTGACTATGCTAGTGCAAATATTTTATTAACTATAACAAGTTTATTAACTTCAATTTATGTTGGATATATATTAAATAAAACGACAGTTCTAAATGAATTAACTAATAATGGTATAATCAATAAGAAATTAGCCCATATCTGGTTATATTTTGTAAGGTATGTAGTGCCTATTTTGATTTTATTAGTATTTTTTGTTTCTTTATAATAATAAAAATAGCATAGGAATTTTTTCCTATGCTATTTTTATTTGAACGATATAGAAAATTATTCTTCTATTTTTTATCTTTTGATATCACTCCGCATGCAATTCTACCCCCACTGCCTCCAAGAGTTGGTGTGTCTGAATAATTATCAGTATGACCATGAATAATCAAACTAAGACCTATAATTTCTTTAACTTTTAAAGCAGGTGCTAAAACTGGAATTGTAGCACTACCATCCTTGTTTACAATTAAGTTTGGTAAATCTCCTTTATGTCCTTCTTCATATGGTCCTAAATGTTTACCTGTATTTTTAGGATCATAATGTGCTCCAGCTGCTAAACCTCCATTAGCACAACTATTTTCTGCATGAACATGAAAACCTAATGCTCCTTCAGGCAGGTTTTTTAGCATAGGTGTTAATAAAAGACCATGCTTTGTATCTTTAACTTTTATAACCCCTATTCGAGCTGATTTATTATTAGAATTATCTTTTCCACTTTCTAGTTTATGAATATCTATGGTGATTTCTTTAGCATAGCTGTTAAAACTAATGAGCATAACGCATATAAAAATAATGAATAATTTTAGTTGCATGACTTCCCCTTGAATTTATTGAGATTATAAAATAACAAACTTAATATGTTATATTATATAGAGTAACATGTTGTTTTATTGACTTCAGCTTATGAAACCTTTTTGAAATAAAACACTATTTATAATAAAAACCAAGAGGAAAAATGCAAAATCATTTACATTCTATATTTGAAAAAGAAATAAAAGAGATTCTACCTCAAACTATTGCATGGTATAAACATTTACATCAATACCCAGAGCTGTCACACAATGAGTTCCAAACTTCAGATTATGTTTATAACCAAATACAAAATATAAAAGGGATTGATGAAGTTACAAGACCAACAAAAACAAGTATTATGGTCAAACTTATAGGTAATGAAAAAGGTAAAACTATTGCTTTGAGAGCAGACATAGATGCTTTACCTATCTTTGAAGAAACAGATATTGATTATAAATCAAAAAATCCTGGAGTTATGCATGCATGTGGTCATGATGCACATACTACAATACTTCTTTCTACCCTTAAATTATTAGCATCTATGAAAGAAAAAATAAAAGGAGAAGTTCGTTTTATATTTCAACATGCTGAAGAAGTTAACCCTGGTGGAGCTACAGAATTGTGCAAAACTAATGTTATTGATGGAGTAGATAATATATTTGCTTATCATGTTCACCCTCACTTAGAAACTGGAAAATTTACATATAAAAATGGCTTTTTTTGTGCTTCTACAGACTCTTTTGAAATTAGAGTTTTAGGAAAAGGTGCGCATGCTAGTACTCCTCATTTAGCTATTGACCCTATTGTTATAGCAAGCCAAATAATTACAAATTTACAAAATATTGTTTCAAGAACCATGAATCCATTAAATGTTCCTGTGATTACTATAGGAAGTTTTCAAGCTGGAACTACAAATAATATTATTCCAGATAATGCAATATTACTTGGAACATTGAGAGCGTTAGGTGAAAATATACGTAAAAAAGCAAAAGATCATATTTATAATACTGTAGAACATATAACAAAAGCCCATAATGCTAAATATGAAATTATTTGGGATGAAGGTGATGTATCAGGTTACAATGATGAACAAGCAACTAGTACATTTGTGAAATCTCTAACAAATATTGTAGGTGAACAACATGTTATCGATGCCAAATATCCTATGTATGGAGGAGAAGATTTTAGTCTGTTTTTAGAAAAAGTAAAAGGATCTATGGTGGGAGTTGGTATAGCTAATAAAGAGAAACAAACAGATTATTCTCTTCATTCTAATAAATTCAAAATTGATTTAGACATGTTCCCATATGCTATTTCTGGATTCATGGAATTAATAAAAGATCAGTGCTTTAAATAGACAAAAATAATATTACCCTTAAACAAATATTTATAATATTTTATTATTCTTTATTAAATAATTGGATAAGGGTGATAGCATTCTACTATTTTAGCCAAACCGAAGCTTCTTCAGAAGTACGGATAACTTTTAATTCCCCATTTTCTATAACACTTTCACAAGGTAAGTTATGGCATAAAAAAAATGGCATTGACTCTGTAAATCCATAAGCTCCTACTTGCTTAAATATAACGTGATCCCCAGGCTTTATGATTGTTGGCAAATAATGTTCTCCTAAACAATCCAATGATGTACATAGTGGTCCGTACAATGAGTATTTTTTTAATTCTATATTTCTTTTTTCAGCTATATTACTATCGGATAATATATAAGATACTGGAAATGATTGGGATATCAGTGCTGGTCTTGTTAAATGGTTAATTCCACCTTCTAGAACTATTATATTTTTACCATATGTACTTTTAACATCTACAACAGTCGTTGTATAATATCCAAAAGGCCCTGTCATATATCTTCCTAATTCAAACCAAAATTCTTTCAATTTATGTTTGTTTTTAAAGTTAGCTATAAGATTATTTATATCATTCCATTTTACAGGAGTATCTTTATCGTCATAAACAATACCAATACCCCCTCCTACATCTAATACTTGAAAATCTGAAGTGATAGTTTTACATATATTGATTGTGTACTCCCATATATCTTCAAGCTTTTTTAAAGATAAAATATTTCCCCACTGAAAAACATGAAATCCTAAAAAAGGTAAGGAAATATTTTTTACCATATTTTTAGCAGTATCTATATCCATTCCTAAAGATGTTATTTGGTCACCACCTAAGATATTTTTTTCTGAACCCTCCCATTTTAATTGTAACCTTAATAAAACATTAGGTTTATAATTATATTCTTTTGCCATTTCTTCTAATATATTTAATTGTAATGGGCTTTCAATAACAAAAGTTGAAATTTTATTTTCTAAGCCTAGCTTTATGAAGCTTTTAGATTTAGCAGGACCTGTCATTATTATTTTAGAACCTAAAACTCCAAGTGATAAAACTTGTTTAAGTTCACCTTCACTTGCTACATCAAAACAGATATTTGCTTTATCTAACGTTTCTAAAATAGCCTTTAAAGGATTTGCCTTACAAGCAAAAAACACTTTGGCTGACCCATTATTTATATTATTTGCATGATTTAACAAACCATCTAAATCATATAAAAATGCTGATCCCTGATTTTGCAAACTTTTAAGCGCATTGAATATCATATTACACCTTAAAATTATCTTAATAAATCTTCTAGCTCTAGCGAACTATTTGTTTTTTCATCTCTATATTTAATAATAACTGCACAGTTTAAACTTAAATTATTTTCTTTTGTAAATTCAGTTTGTTTTATTGCTCTGCTACCAGGAACAACTACTGCATTTTCAGGTATTTCACCTTTTAACATTTTACTATTTACAATATCATAAATAGGTATAGATTTTGATAGGGTTACACCAGGTGCTATTATAGCTTTTTTTCTAATTAAAATACCTTCTACTATAACTACATTTGCTCCAATAAAACAATCATCTTCTATAATGTTAGGACAACTACCTATAGGCTCTAAAACTCCTCCTATTTGCACTCCTGCTGAAAGATGTATTCTTTTACCAATTTGTGCACAAGAACCAACTAAAACATGACTATCTACCATTGTCTCTTCTCCTATATATGCACCTATATTCACATAAGATGGAGGCATTATAATTACATTTTTACCTATATATGCACCTGCTCTTACAGAGCTGCCACCTGGTACTAGTCTAATATTTTTATCTATATCAAAAGTTTGAGTATACAAATCTGCTTTATCTAAAAAACCATCTTTGAATGACGCTATTTTTGAAGTTTTAAATACTTCTAGTATTCTTTGTTTTACTTCTTGATTTACATGCCATTTTCCATTTTCAAAGTGAGCTGCTCTAAGTTCACCAGATTCTAACTTTTTCAAAAAATCTATATTGTTCATTTAAACCTCAAAATTTTCTATAACGTTATCAAATTTAATAAGATCAGATACACTATCTAAATCTTCTTTACATAATGGTAGGCGAACAGCATCTTCTGTTATCAAACCCTTATATTTCATTAATGCCTTAATTGGTATTGGATTACTTGCTTTAAATAAAGCATGAGTAGCATTCCACCAAGTTCTATCATGATTATCTTTTATACCATTTAAAACATTTTCTATATGTACTTTGAAAGCAAAAGGCCATGCATTAGATGCAATAGACACAGACCCAAAAGCACCAATACCAACTAAAGAAGGTAACAAGTAATCGTCTCCACAATATATTTTTATAGATGGTGCTATAAGTTTATATTCCATAAAACTTTCTACACTACCACCACAATCTTTTATTGATATAAATTTATCATGTGGTGCTAATTCTTTTACAACTTCAGAATACAATTTAACTGCGGTTCTTCCTGGGATATTGTAAAGCATAACTTTATGATGTGCTTTATTTAATAATGTTTCAAACCATTTTATCTGTCCCAGTATGCCAGGTTTTGTATAAAGAGGAGTTGCACATAAGTAACCACTAATTGGCAATGAATTACAAAATTCTATCCAAGCTATTGCTTCTTGTAAATTATGATTTGGAACTCCTACCATTATTTGAGTATTAAGTTTCAAATTACATGCAAATTTCATGATTTCTTTTTTTTCTTCAAAAGACATAGATAAGCTTTCACCTGTACTACCTAATAGTAAAATACCATTACTTGCTTTTTCTTGTAGTTTTAATATATTTTCTAAAGACTTGTAATCGATACTTTTTCCATCTTTGCTAAAAGGAGTAACTAATGCTGTATATAATATTTGATTTTCCATATTTAACCTTTTAATTTCTTGTTATGACTTTATATTTTTCATGAATTGCAAAAGTTATTTTTCCTGGTGTAAAAGTCCATTTTTTGTCTTTATCTTTTACACTTCCAACTGGTAATATTTCAATTGCTGTGCCTGTTAAAAAAACTTCTTGAGCTTTTTCTAAATCACTCAAAGTTAAAGTTTTTTCTATAACATCTATTTTTAGTTCTTTTGCAATATCAATACAGGTTAACCTTGTAATTCCATTTAAAAAACAAGTTGGCTTTGGTGTGTATAATTTTCCATCTATAACTAAAAAAATATTAGAACTACTTGCTTCTGCTATATCACCTTTATAATCTAACATCAAAGCATCATCAAAACCTTCTTTTTCTGCATTAGTTTTACTCAAAGATGAAATCATATACAGACCTGCAGCTTTACTATGTACAGGAGCTGTATTTGGATCTGGTCTTTGCCAATTAGAAATATTCATACTTATCCCTTCTTTATAAACTTTTTCAGGAAAAAATACTGGGCGTTCCCACATTCCAATCACACAATGAACATCTGATAATTTATGAGAAACAGACATTACTTTACTTCCACAAAAAGCAAAAGCTCTTATATAGGGCTCGTTATAGTTACCTTTTTTTATCAATAATTGTGTTGCTTCTTCTAATTGTTCAACTGTGTATGGTACTTTGAAACCTAAATAATTCGCTGATGCCTGCAATCTTTCATAGTGTTCTTTAGCTTTAAAAATTTTACCATTGTATGATCTTATACCTTCAAAAACACTACTTGCATAATGTAAACCATGTGTCATTACATGTATTTTAGCATCTGACCATTTTTTTAACTCTCCATCAATCCATATGTATCCTTCTAAATTATCAAACATTGTTTTCTCCTAATAAATGTTGATGTAATAAATTTGCCATTTCATAGGCTTTATCTTTTTGAACTAAAATTCCTATACTTGAATTACTTGCTCCATAACAAATTAATCTTATTTTATAAGACTCTATAACTTTCAATATTTTTTGTATTGTACCTGGAATTGTTAGGCCATTTCCTACTACTGAAATTAATGTTAAATCGTCTTCAATAGAAATTTCTGCAAATTGTTTTAACTTTTGTAATAATTCATTATTTTCTTTGAATGGGTTACTTACACAGGAAGTCATATTATTATCAATTGTTAAGCTTACACTTGCTTCACTTGTTGTTATAAGATCTATACTTATTTTATTATCAGATAGAATCGTAAAAATATTAGCTAAAAAACCATAAGCATTAATCATCTTCAAACTCTTTATTGTAACTAAAAATTGATTAGATCTTACAGTTATAGCTCTTATTGATGCATGATTTGTAATCGGATTTATTTTACTAGTTTGTATTAAAGTTCCTTTTTTTTCTGGCTCAAAAGTAGATAAAATTCTTATGTTAATATTTTTTCTTATACATGGTTCTAAAGTTGTAGGATGCAATACTTTAGCTCCAAAATTGGCCATTTCAGCTATTTCTTGAAAACTAATTTCATCTATAGGCTTAGTATTTTGAATATACCTTGGATCACTTGTATAAACACCAGCAACATCTGTATAAATCAAAACTTCATCTGCATTAATTGCTTCTGCAATAAGTGCAGCACTGTAATCACTTCCTCCCCTACCTAAAACAGTTGTATTTTTATTTTCATCTGCACCTACAAAACCTTGTGTTACAAAAAGAGTGTTTGGAAAACTTTTTTCTCTTATAAGATCTATTTGTGGGGTTGCATTTCCATAATTATCATCTGTTACTATCAACGAACGAGAATCTACATGTAAAGTTTTTATATTCTTAAAATTAAAATAATTAGCTATAATTATTGAAGATAAATCCTCTCCTAATGAAACTATATGATCTAACGATTGAGCATTAAATACATTGGTTTTAAAAAGCCTATTTATTTCATCTTCTATTTTTTCTTGTAATGGAAGAGATAATTCTTGAATTATATCTAAATGTATTTTTAGAATTTCTTGAGCTATTTGTTTTTGTTTTTGAAAATCAGATTTAGTAAATTCTACAAGTAAATCTGTAATACCACCAACAGCACTTACTACTACTACCTTTATAGAAGGATTTTTTTCAATAATATTAGCGACTTTTTTTATATTTTCGGCAGTTTTTACACTACTACCCCCAAATTTAGCTACAATTTTACAACTCATTATTAACTCCACAATGTGCTATGAAAGTTTCCATATTTGTTATTGCTGCACCTGCTGCTCCTCTAACTAAATTATGTGTTAAAGATACTAAACCAATCATATTTTTTTTATCACCTTGAAAAATATGCCCTATGTGAACTCGCATATCGTCATGGGTTAAGTCTCTAATGCTTTGTGGTCTACCTAATTTATCATGCAATACAAAAATATTAGATTTATTCATATTCCATTCCTTATATGCTAACTTTACATCATCTATTTTTACATTGTCTTTAAACATTATATGTAAAGTAATGCTATGTCCATAAAACACAGGTACTCTATGTACATGAGTTGTTATATCAAAATCAGCTGGCTTTACAATTTCACCTAAAATCTTTTTAGTTTCTTCTGTTAATTTATTTGCTTCATCAGGTATATGGGGTATTGTATTACTTAAAATATCTAAAGATGATACACCAGGATAACCCGCCCCACTTAAAGACTGCATAGTAACTATACTAATATGCTCTATAGCTTCTAAATTCATCAAAGGAGCTATTGCTAAACACACACCAACAGCTGAACAATTAGGATTGGTTATGATTTTACCTTCTGTAATTTGATTTTTTATTAAATTCAAATGATCTGTATTGATTTCTGGAATCAAAAGAGGCACATTTTTTTCCATACGAAAAGACGAAGCATTGGAAAAAATGAATTTTCCTTGTTTTGCTAATGCTGGCTCTAGAATATTTGCAATATCTGTTGGTAAACAAGAAATAATATATTTAGCTTTTAATTGTTTTGGATCACTTAATTTGATTTTTGAAACTGCATCAGGAAGAGGTGTTAATGGCTCTCTCCAATCACAAACATCTTTGAAAATTTTACCAATTTTAGCATCAGATGCAACAAGTTCAATAATTTCAAATTTAGTTTTTTGTGATAACAAGGCAATAGCTTTTTGCCCAACTACACCAGTAGCTCCTAAAATAGCAACAGGTATTTTCATGTGAATATTCCTTTAATAATAAACAATAGTATTGATAGTGGATTAAATACATTAAATATATTTAATTATATATAAGTGTGGTAATTATAGATTTGGGCGACAGCAAGGTCGCTTTCGACTTGAGAAAACTTGAGAAGTTTTTACATAAGAATAAATTTCAAAAAAATACTTTTGAACCATTTTTAGATCTTATTGTTTTAAAATAAATGTACAATTTAAAGTAGAGTATACAACATAAAATTATTGTTGTCTTTATATTTTTAATATATCTTTCATGGAATATAACCCATTTTTGAGTTTGCTTTTTTCTAAAAATTCTATTATTTTCAATGCTCCTTTGGCAAATACATTTCTATTATGAACTATATGATTTATTGATATCATATCTTCTTCACTATTAAAAATAACTTCATGTTCTCCTACAATATTGCCCGTTCTATGGACATTTATAGCTATTGTATTTGGTTTTCTTTTACCTGCTGTTAAAATTTCTGCTTCATATATTTGCTTAAACCTATTTTCTTTAATATTTTTAATATCTGATATTAAAGTTGCAGCTGTTCCAGATGGAATATCTACTTTATTTATATGGTGTTTTTCTATTATATCTATAGAATATTCAGACCCTAATACTTCAGCTACTTTCTTAACCAAATACCTTTGCAAAAAAGCACTTATACTTGTGTTAGATGCAATTAAAACTATTGTTTTTGTTACTAACTTTTGTAAATCTGGTAAATCTTTTTCTTCAAAGCCTGTTGTACAAATAAGAATTGGTTTAGGATTTTCTAATGCAATACTTAACGTTTTAGGAAGCAAACCTGCATTTGAAAAATCTATAATATAATCATTATCTGAAAATACATTCTCTAATGGTATTTCTTTTTCTGTCTCTAAAGAAAAACCTAAACCATTTGCAAAATGAGAGCTTTTTTCAATTTCATTAACTAACAAGCTACCCATTCTACCTGTTTTACCTATTATCCCTATTTTCTTTTTCATATTCTTTAATTCTTTAATTCTTCAATTCTTAAATGTTTATATTATTCTACTTTTAACTTTGGTAAATTATTAATTATTTTTACGCTTTCTATTGATATATTTATTAGTTTTAGCAATAAATTAAATATATATTTTTTATCTTCAGAATAAAAATTTGGATTATTTTCAATTAAGCTATCTTTATTTATTGTTACTTGATACCTATCTAATAACCACTCTACTGGGCTTTTTCCATTTACTTTATATTTATAAGCATCTTCTTGTATATTTGAAATTGTTATATAATTATTAAATATAATGGTTGATTTATCATTTTTAGAAGCAAATTTTATTTTCTTTACCTTATATAAGTCTTCTTTGTTTATGTTTTTATGTTCTTTTATTTCTATATTTACTAATTTTTCATCTAAATATACATCTTCTTCATACATTAAATGTAAAGTTGAAAGTTCTCTACCTGCTTTTTCAAACTTTTTAAAGTCTTCATAACTGTTCACAAAGGGAATTTTAGGTATTTCTTTAGTTATATAAAACTCATAATCTTCTTTGTATTGTGGGCTATGTAAAATACCATATATATAATAAAAAATACTATCTTTTGTGATTGTTTGGTTCTTATATTTATTTTGCACAAATATTAATGTTTCATCTACTATAGCATCTTCTTTTTCGTAAGTTTGGTAGCTAGGTTCAAATAATGTGTTTTGTTTTTCTTGTTTTTTATATAAATACATTGGGAACCATTGGGCTTTTGTTATAGCATCATAACAAGGTATTTCATTAACAATAAAACAACTAAATTCTTGGGCACTTTTACCTGTAACACCAATTGCTAAATTATTAGCCCTTTTTTCTGGAAAAATATTAGGTAGTTGATAAGTTCTTTGATTGGCATCTTTTGAAAAATATAGTTTTTGTTTGCAAAATGGCCTATAGGTACTTGTACGTATATTTTTAGCATCAAATTGTTTTGTTATATTTTTTTGTAAATCATTTTTAAAGGTATCTGTCCATGAAATTTTAGTTTTATCTAAATTAATACTGTTATTTATAAATTTTTCTATTTCTGTTTTACTTTTTAAATTTTGCTGTTGTATTTGTGGATATATTTCAGCAACTTGACTATTATAACAATTAACCATATTTGTAACATTAGTACATAAACTATTATAATTGTAATTATATACCCAGGTATCTCTATTAGTTTGAATACCTAAAGTATAGTTTTTAAAAATAATGTTAGGTTTATCTTTAGTCTTATGTTTTATGTTTTTGTCCCCTAACGTTATAAAATTATTAGAATTTTCATAAGTGGGATTATTTCTTTGGTTTAACCAATCAGCATTTTCATTAGGTATTATTTTTTGAAAGTCTAAATTGTTAATACTTTTTAAGTTAGCTATTTTTTCTAATTTCTGTTTAGTTGTTAAATAATCGCCAATATCATAATAAAAAATTTGGGCTTTTTGTTCTGTTTCTTCTTTTTTAATTAAACTTTGGTTTTTAACTAATATTGTTATTGCAACTGGTGTTCTAGTTGCATTACCAAATATACTGGTTCCCTCTTTTTTAGCTTTTTCTCCTGCAGTTCTTAAATTACCACGTAAATTAAAACAATAAATTTTATTAAATTCTTTTTCTAAGCTTTTACGCATACCATCTGCACCTGTAGAGTCTAAAAAAGAACCATTGGTTACAAAGGCTATTACACCCTGACTTTCATTTTTAAGTTTGTTACTTGCCCATTTTATAGCTTTTATATAACTGTCATACATACTATTTGTTAAAGAAGCTTTTGATAATTTTACATAACTGTTTGCAATAGCTGCATCTAAATTTTTATATTTTAAGTTCTGGTTATTATCATTTGCAGATTTTTGGCCTGCTGAATATGGAGGGTTACCTATTATTACTTTAATTTTTTTACTTTTTAATTTTTTTATACGATCTGAATTTTCTGGTAGGAATTCTTCAGAAGTTAAGCTTTCTGTTCCTGATAAATCTTGAGTTTCGTCTAAGTTAAAGGTATCTGTTAAAATTATTCCTTCAAAAGGAAGAAATGTTTTTTCTATTTGTTTATTGTTAGTTTTATTTTCTTCTATTTCTGTTTTGCTATTGTTATTTATATAGGTTATTTGATTTTGTTGTACTATACCATGGTACGTTGTTTCTATATTTATAGATGCTATGTAATATGCTAATAGTACTATTTCGTTTGCAAAAATTTCATTTTGATATTTATATGGTAAATTTGATGTTGTTATTAAACCTGATTGTAATAACCTTACTAAAAATGTTCCTGTACCTGTGAATGGGTCTAATATATTTACATTTTTATCATTCAAACTGCTTTGAAATTCTTGTTGCAAAACATCTTCTACTGACTGAATTATAAAATCTACAACTTCAACTGGAGTGTAAACTATTCCTAATTTTTCTGACATTCTAGGAAATGCTGCTTTGAAAAAATTATCATACAAATCTATTATAATTTTTTGTTTACCTTCTGCATTATCTATACCTTTTACTCTTTGAATCATACTATTATAAAATTTTTGTAATTTCTGACTTTCTTTTTGAATATTATATTTTTGTAATTTTTCTACTACATTTTGTAAATCTTTTGACACTGGGTTATGTTCTGTGAATTTTGAATCTTCAAATAATGCGTCAAAAATGGGTTTTGTTATTACATGTTGGGCTAACATTTCTATTGCTTCATCTTTTGATACCGCATTGTTTATATTACTATGTAAATTTTGTAAAAATTTGTTGAATTCTGTTTTGGCATCTTCATGAGTGCTTAAAATAGTTTGTATTTCTGTTATGTGGTATTTTGCTATGTCAGCTATATCTTTTGCCCAAACAGCCCAATATTGCTTATTTCCACATTTTTCTACTAATTTAGCAAAAATTTTATTTTCTATTTCTGTTAATGGTAATTGGGATCTTTCTTCTATTTTTTCTTTTGTTTTTTTACCAATACCTTTACCAAACACCCTAAATTGATCGGGTTTATCTTCGTTTAATGCTATTTGATTTATCATTGCATCAAATCTTTCATCGTGTGCTCTTAAAGCTTGGGCTACATACCAAATTGTGTCATATTGCTTATCATTTTCTAGTACAACTTCTGGATCTACACCCTCTGCAACAACAATTGGTATTATTATGTAACCATATTTTTTACCTTGAGATTTTCTCATAACCCTACCTACAGCCTGGATTATATCTATTTGAGATTTTCTTGAGCCTATAAATACAATACCATCTAATGAAGGTACATCTAACCCTTCTGATAAACAACGAACGTTATTTAAAATTTTACATTCATTTTCCTCTACTTCTTCTGCTAACCAAGATACTAAATCTTTCTTTTCTAAAGCATTCATTGTGCCATCTATATGATGAACATTACAACATACTTCTTTACTATTATTGTGAATGGTATTTTTGATATTTGCCTTATATGTTTCTATTGTATTTGAAAATACATTCATATATTTGTTTGAATTATTTATATCTATATTATCATAAGCACTAGCATAATTACGTGAAGATTCTATATCTGGCATAAATGCTATTAATCTTTTCATAGGTATTTCTTGTGATAATTCCTCTTTTAAAATATTTTTTGAGTTAAAAGAATTTTCACTATTTACATGCTGATCTATAAGCTCTTTCAAAATTGTTTGATAACAACCTACAATTTTTCCTCTATCTTCAATTGGTAATGCTGAAGTATTATCATCATTTTGTAAATATTGAGATATATGTTCTTTACCTATTGCAAAAACTAAAACTTTATAATCTGTAAGTAAGCCTTGTTCTACCGCTTTTCCAAAACTTAAACCATACAACTCTTTTCCATATATAGTTTCATCATCCATTGATGTGATATCAATCTGATTGTTATTAGCTTTTGTTTTGGCACTTTCTGTATATATTCTTGGAGTTGCTGTCATATACAATCTTTTGTTGACTTGTATATTACTATTATGATGAATTATTCTAAAATGAGAAGCTTTAGCATCTTTAGTTTTATTGTAACCTGTTGTTCTATGTGCTTCATCACATATTGCTAGATCTATTTCTTTTAAATTATAATTTAGTTGAGCCTGTTGTATTATTTCTACAGATTGATAAGTTGAAAAAATTACAATTTTACTATTTTTATATGCTTCATCTATTTGTATTTTATTTATTTGTAAAGCTAAGTTTTTTGCAGATGTTGTTGCAGGATATGGTAAATCTACCATGTTTATATCTTCTTCATCATAAGAAAGTTTAGTATTATTTTTGTTTTTTCCTACCTTTGAATCTGAACATACTACAAATGGTACTAAATTATCTTCTGTTTGTTCTAACCATGATCTTAAAGATTGATCTAAAAGTGATAACGATGGCACCAAAAATAGTATCAAATCTCCTTTTTTTGTAGAATTTTCCATTATCTTTAAAGAAGTAAATGTTTTACCAGAACCACAGGCCATTATCAATTTACCTCTATCTTCTTGCTGTAAGCCTTGTGTTACTGCTTTTAAAGCTTCAATTTGGTGAGGTCTTAATGTTAGTTTATCTTTTAATACTAGTTTATCTTCATCTTGTGCTAAAAAATCACATTCATCCCAATTTATTGCACTATTTAATAAATCTATTTTACCTATTCTCGATACTGGTATTTGCTGATTTTGTATTGTTTCTTCTGCATTATTACTCCAACTATCTGTTGTTGAAACTATTAAACGAGTTGAATAAATACTTTTCCCTGAAGCGCTTAAAAAGCTATCTATTTCTGCCTTTGAAATTTTAGTTTTTATATCTTCATGAAATTTACATTGAATTGCACAATAACCATCTAGATTTTTTTCTTTGGCTACTAAGTCTATTCCAATATCTGAACCTTTAGTATGGGGAAAGTCTTTCCATCTCCATACTTCTGAAAACCTATCTACATATATTGGATCTTTTTGTATGTATAAATATATTAATTCTTCAAAAAGAGTGCCTTTATCTCTTATACCGTTTGTTGCTTGTTTAAACCTATTTAAAATTTCATCTAGTTTATTCATTGTTTTTATTCCATTTTCTTATATAAGGCATATTTATGAATTATTTATTTTTGTGTTTCCAATTCTTGATAATTGTTTGTCTACTTCTGGCTATTGCTAAAGAGGCCTTTTCTACATCTTCTACAAGTGTACTACCTGCTGCAACTGTTGTATCGTCTTGTATATTTATTGGAGCAACTAAAGATGTATTACTACCTATAAATGCATTATTTCCTATTTTTGTTTGAGATTTGATTTTTCCATCATAATTACAAGTTACAACTCCAGCACCTACGTTAGAGTTTTTTCCTACTTCTGTATCACCTAAGTATGTTAAATGATTAACTTTTGTTCCTTCATCTATTGATGATTTCTTAATTTCTACAAAATTTCCAATTCTAACATTGTTTTTAATTTCACTCTCTGGTCTTAATCGTGCAAATGGTCCTATAGAACAATTTTCTCCTATAGATACTCCTTCTAAAACAGTATTTGGATAAATTGTTGTACCTTTTTTTATTATAACTTTTGGAAATAAATAAACATTAGGATAAATAGTTACATCATTTTCTATTATTGTATCAAAAGAAAAATACACACTATTTGGATCTATAAGATTGACTCCGTTAAGCATAAATTTTTTACGTAAATTATTTTGAAAAATATTTTCTGCAATAGAAAGTTCAATCTTATTGTTTATACCTATAACGCTTTGTTCTTCACATAATACGAATTTACATAGCAAAGAAGCATTATTTGCATGTTTTACAATGTCGGTTAAATAATACTCTTGTTTATTATTCTTATTATCTATTTGCTCTAATAATTTCCATGCTTTACTAAGTTTTAATGCCATAACTCCAGAATTACATAAAGATAAATTAGATGCTTCTTGATTTGAAATGCAACTTGCTTCTTTTATTGCTATTACATTATCTTTTTGATCTGTGATAATACGACCATAACTATTTTTTTCATTCTTATTAAAACCTAAAACTGCTAAAGAAGCTTTATCAGATTCAACTATATTTATAAGTTGAAGTATATCTACTTCTTCAATTAAAGGACTATCTGCATATAATATTAATAAAGTACCTTCTGTATTCTCTATTATATTTTTAGCAACTAAAACAGCATGAGCTGTTCCTTTTCTTTCTTTCTGAACAACAACTTTAATATTTGGTAGTTTTGTAAAGTATTCTTGCATATTTTCAGATATCACACAAATTACTTCAAAGGCATTTATATTTTTGGCTTTTTGCAAAATGTGTTCAATTAAAGTTATATTTCCAAGTTTATGCAATGCTTTAGGGATTTCAGATTTCATTCGGCTACCAAAACCTGCTGCTAAAATAATAACAGATACTTTTTTCATTTTTTGTTTTCCTAATTATTTTTTGAATAATACAGCTACCCAATCGCTAAGTGAGATCTGCTTTTCTAGTTTGAAACCTATGTTTTGATACTCAGAAATAAGTCGATCTTTTTGGTTTTCTAAGAAACCTGACAAAATTATATAACCATTATCTTGTAAAAGATCCTTAAACTTATTTTTTAAACTTATTAATGGCTCTAAGAGAATATTAGATACTATTAAGTCATATTTTTTATTGCTAAGTTCTTTAGCATCACCTTTTGTATAGATAGATTGAATATTTTGTATTTTATTTATACTTGCAAATCTATCAACCGCTTTAATGGCCTCCTGTGATATATCTAAAGCATCAATATTAATTTCATCACCAAAAAGCTTTGCTATAACAAATGCTAAAATTCCTGTTCCTGTTCCCATATCTAAAGCATTAGCTATTTTTATATTGTTATTTTTTAAATGATTTATCAACTTTATACATTGTTTTGTAGTTTCATGAGAACCTGTTCCAAAGGCTGTACTTTGCAAAACAAAAATTGGAATTTTATTAGTACTTTTTATATATTGATTAATTTTTATATCTATAGCATTATTCTCATTTATCATTTCACCATGTTTTAATATATTAAAATCTTCAATATTATTAGTTATAACAATATTTTCACAATCAATTAAATTTCTATCAGAAGCAACGTTTAAATAATCAATTACATCATCTAAAATTTCTATTTTATAAACTTCAATTTCTAAAGCCTGACATAATGTTTCTATTAAATTTGTTAGCCCATCTATATTTAATGTAGTGCATTTGTCGGATAAATTTATTCTAAGTTCCCACCTATTAAAATATAAACCTAAAATATTATCATTTGGTATTTCATAACCTTTTACACCATTTACTATTATTGAAATTATATTTTCCTCACCATACAATAATTCTTCTAAAGGTATTGTATCTGTGGTATTTAAAGTAGCTAAAATATATTTCACTTAATCTCCTTATGATAATTTTGATATTTTTACACTAAAGCTATTTAACTTCTTTCAAAAACGAGACCATAATTTTTTTTGTTCCATGAACTTCAAAATTCACTGTAGCAATAGGACCAGATAAGCTAACTATCACTCCTTTACCTAAACTGTTGTGTTGCACTTGCTGACCTTGTCTAAAATTAGCATTCATATTATTAGAACTAAAAGATGTAAAATCTATATTATTCACAAAATTATGTTTAGTTTTATCTTTAGTGACATAAACACTTGTATTTATCCTTTCTATATCGTTACCCATATCTAAAATAAAACGTGAACCCACACATTCTTGCCATGAACCATACATGTTTCTACTTTTACAGTATGATACAAAAAGCTTCTTTTTAGCTCTTGTAATACCTACATAAGCAAGTCTTCTTTCTTCTTCTAAAGATTTTTCACCACCTTCATCTAAAGCTCTTTGATTTGGTAAAATTCCTTCTTCCCAACCTGGTAAAAAAACACAATTAAATTCTAACCCTTTAGCCCTATGAAGCGTCATTATACATACTTTATTATCATTACCTTCTTCATCTTCTGTATCAACTCTTAAGGAAACGCTTTCTAAAAATTCTTCTAAAGAACTATAACTATCTAATGCTCTATATAGTTCTTTTATATTTTCTATTCTATCTTTAGCTTCAGTTGTTCCTTCAATTTCATACATATTTAAATAACCAGTATTTTTTAAAATATTTTCTGTTATTTCTCTAAGTTTCAAACCTTGGTTTTGTTCTACTTTTGTAAATGCTGAAACAAATTCATTCAAAGCATGGTCTTGTTTTGCACTTAAAATACCCTGACCAAGTATAAATTCAGATGCTAAATATAATGAGGTATTATTAGTATTTGCAATTTCTCTTATCTTATTCAAAGCACTTTCACCCAAACCTCTTTTGGGATTATTTATGATACGTAAAAATGCCATGTCATCATATTTTTGATTTAAAAGACGTAAATGAGCTATAGTATCTTTAACTTCTGCTCTATCATAGAAGCTTAACCCTCCAATTAATTGATAATCAATACCATTGAACTGTAATCTTTCTTCAAGTTCACGAGTTTGATAAGCTGCCCTTACTAAAATTGCATTGTCTTTGTAAGGTGCACCTTCTTTTTTGAATTCTAGTATTTTATCACATATAAATTGAGCTT
Organism: Alphaproteobacteria bacterium endosymbiont of Pipizella viduata; assembly: GCA_964020055.1. Lineage (GTDB taxonomy): Bacteria > Pseudomonadota > Alphaproteobacteria > WRAU01 > Hepatincolaceae. Next base: position 1,055,897 of record OZ026533.1, on the reverse strand, counting down.
CATCTTTACTACTATTAGCTTCAAATAATTTGACTGTATTTTTATCTTCTTTATCTGTCCAAAGTGTTTTTTTCCAACGTTTAGTATTTGCAGAGATTAATGATGATGCTGCTTTTAAGATAGGATTTATAGATCTGTAATTTTGTTCTAATCTTAAGACTTTCGCCCCTTTGAAGTCTTTTTCAAAGCGTAATATATTTTCAACTTCAGCTCCTCTCCAAGAATAAATAGATTGATCATCATCACCTACACAGCATAAGTTATGATATTTGGCTGCTAAAATTTTAATAAAAGTATATTGTAATAAATTGGTATCTTGATACTCATCTACTAATACAAACTTAAATTTACTCTGCCAAAAATCAACAATATCTGGAAATTGAATAAATAAATTTACACATAATTGTAATAAATCTCCAAAATCAACTGAGTTAACAGCTTTTAATCTATTATTATATATATTGTAAATTTGAGACAAAGACATGGTTCCATAAATATCATCTAAAGATACTGGAAAATTGCTAACTGTAATGTTCTTATCTTTTAAAGTAGAAATGGTATTTGCAATATATTTAGGAGAATGTTTTTTTACATCTACATTATGATCTATAAGTATCTGTTTTATAATACGCTCACAATCGTCGGGATCTAGTATAATGAAATTAGGTTTTAAACCTGCTTCTGCAAAATGACGCCTTAAAATCCTAAGCCCAATTGAATGAAATGTACCAATCCACATACTATGAATTGGAATATCTGAAAGCATTTTATGTATACGGTCTTTCATTTCAAATGCAGCTTTATTTGTAAATGTAACACACAAAATTTCAGATGGATAGGCAGCTTGTTTATTTATTATATTAACAACTCTTGTTGTTAATACTTTAGTTTTACCTGTACCTGCTCCTGCTAATATCAACAAAGGACCTTCTATTGTTTCAACTGCTTCTTTTTGAACATCATTCAAATTTTCTAAGATGTTTGCCAAAATCATTCCTTCACATATTTCTAATATTTATTAAATAACTATTATTATTATACATAAGATTATTTGATATTTTTTTTTATCATAATTTAAAAAAAGATATTCTATGACCTTGACAATATAACAATATATTCCTACCTATAAATTGTAGTTATATTAAACTAAGAATTGATACAAAAGAGGAAAAAAATGAACTTTAAACCTTTATACGATAGAATTCTTGTGAAACAGGAGGAACAAGAACAAAAAACTGCAGGAGGAATTTTATTACCTGAAAGTGCTCAAGAAAAGCCTTTACAAGGTAAAATAATAGCAGTTGGAAATGGTTCTTTAAGCCAAGATGGAAAATTAACTCCATTGACTGTACAACCAGGCAATATGGTTTTATTTGGTAAGTATGCAGGCACTGAAATTAAAATTGACGGTGTAAAATACCTAATAATGAAAGAAGCAGATGTATTAGGAATAATAGGTTAATTATTAAGCTAAATAAATATAAAAATAAACTTATAAAATTTTAATTTAATAATATATAGAGAGATAAAAATGGCTAAGCAAGTAAAATTCAGCAATGAAGCTCGTGAAAAAATGATAAAAGGACTTGATACTTTAGCAGATTCTGTAAAAGTTACATTAGGTCCAAAAGGAAGAAATGTTGTAATAGACCAAAGTTTCGGTACTCCTAGAATTACAAAAGATGGTGTAACTGTAGCTAAAGCTATTGAACTTGAAGACAAATTTGAGAATATGGGTGCTCAAATGGTGAAAGAAGTTTCATCAAGAAGTAATGATGAAGCTGGTGATGGTACAACTACAGCTACTGTTTTAGCACAATCTATAGTTAGAGAAGGTACAAAATACGTAACTTCAGGTATGAACCCTATGGATTTAAAAAGAGGGATTGATTTAGCGGTAGAAAAAATTGTTGAAGAATTATTAGCTAATGCTAAAAAAGTTTCAACTAACGATGAAATTTTACAAGTTGCTAAAGTATCAGCAAACGGAGATCAAGAAATTGGTGCTATGATTGCAAAAGCAATGGATAAAGTAGGAAACGAAGGTGTTATTACAGTAGAAGAAGCTAAAGGTTTAGAAACTGAATTAGAAGTTGTAGAAGGTATGCAATTTGATAGAGGTTATTTATCTCCATATTTTGTTACTAACTCAGAAAAAATGGTTTGTGAACTTGAAAATCCTTTAATTTTAATACATGAAAGTAAATTATCATCAATTCAACCTATGGTTCCTGTATTAGAAGCTGTAGCTAAATCTGGTAGACCATTATTAATAATTGCTGAAGATGTTGAAGGTGAAGCTTTAGCTGCTTTAGTTGTAAACAAATTAAGAGGTGGCTTAAAAGTTGCAGCTGTTAAAGCTCCAGGTTTTGGTGATAGAAGAAAAGCTATGTTAGAAGATTTAGCTATTTTAACAGGTGGAACTTTGATTACTGATGACTTAGGTTTAAAAATTGAAGATGCAACTTTAGAAATGTTGGGAACTGCAGCTAAAGTAACAATCAACAAAGATGACACTACTATTGTTGAAGGTGCTGGTAAAAAAGAAGATATTCAAGCTAGATGTGAGCAAATCAGAACTCAAACTCAAAGCGTAACTTCTGATTATGATAAAGAAAAATTAACTGAAAGATTAGCAAAACTAAGTAATGGAGTAGCTGTTATTAAAGTTGGTGGTTCAACAGAAGTGGAAGTTAAAGAAAAACACGATCGTGTTGATGATGCTTTACATGCAACTCGTGCAGCTGTTGCAGAAGGTATTGTTGCAGGTGGTGGTGTTGCTTTATTATATGCTAAAAAAGTTTTAGACAACTTAACTTCTGAAAACGATGATCAAGCAGCTGGTATTAACATTGTTAAAAAAGCTTTAGAAGCACCAATCAGACAAATTGTTAATAACTCTGGTTTTGATGCTTCTATTGTCGTTGGCAAGTTGTTAGAACAATCAGACATTAATTTTGGTTACAATGCTCAAACTGGAGCATATGGAAACATGGTTTCAGAATTTGGTATTATTGACCCTGTTAAAGTAACTAGAGTTGCTCTACAAGGAGCTGCTTCTGTTGCTGGATTAATGATAACTACTGAAGCTATGATTGCTGACTTACCAGAAAAAGCTTCCGATGTTACTCCTCCTATGGGCGGAATGGGCGGAATGGGTGGAATGGGTGGAATGGGTGGTTTTTAGAACCCTTTCAACTATTTATCCAAACTAACTTAAAAAAAGGGAATTTTTATTCCCTTTTTTTTTATATATGAGTAACAAAACCATAAAGTATCTTGCATCTAATTATACAATAGCAATATAATTGCTATTTTTATACCCAAATATAGAAATTTCTATCTTTATTTCAATATAAATAAAAATTTTATTACTTTTTAACAGATATCAATATATTATTGTATATATAGAAACTAATATTCTACTTAAAGTAGTAGTAATGTAAATAAATAAACATATAAGGAATAAAATATGAAAATTGCGATAATTATTGCTATGGAGGAAGAGTTTGAAGCTATCAAGCCGCTTTTGAACAATCATATAGAAGAGCAATATTTTATCAAAACTTTCAAATCTCAATATAAAACTTTAGAAATAATTACTCTTATAAGTGGTATTGGAAAAGTGAATTCTGCAATTGCTACAACTTTTGCTATACAAAATTATAAAGTAGATTTTATAATAAATATTGGAAGTTGTGGTGGTATTAATGGTGCAACAGTTGGCTCTTTTGTCATTAGTAATCAAGCATGTTATTCTGATGTAAATGTCACAGCATTTGGTTATAAATTAGGGCAAATACCTGGAATGCCTGAAATATACTCTTCAAAATCAGATATTATATCTTTAGATGAGATAATTTTATCATTAACAAAAAAATATATAATAAATCAAGGAGTAATTTTAACCTCAGATCAGTTTATTAATTCTAAAGAAAAAGTGCAAGATTTGAAGTCTTGTTTTAAAAATTCAATTGCTATCGAAATGGAAGCTTCGGCTATAGCACAATGTTGCTACAAATTTTCAAAAAGCTACCTTTTTATAAAAAAAGTTTCTGATATGGCAGATGATGATGCTCAAGCTGATTTTTCTTCTGAAATACTTAAGATGAATGAAAATACCACTAATTTAGTAGATACTATTTTATCTAAACTTGCTGAAAAATAAAAAGTATTTACTTTTATTTATATAATTAATATCAACTTTTTTGTGATGGCAATAATGTCTATAAATCCACTAATATCTTTTTTACTAGTCTTAGAGGAAGGCCATGAAAAATATATTAATAAATGCCTAAATAGTTTATTCAAACAAACCTATACTAATATTGAGATAATATGTATTGATAATCGTATTCATCATATTCCAATGATTGATGGTTTGAGTCATCCTTCTTTAAGATTTATAAAAAATAGTACTCAAAAAACATATTCCCATAATAAAAATAAGGCTTTAGAATTTTCTAAAGGACAATTTATTGCGTTAATTAATATCAAAGACTCTGTAGAACCAGATTTTGCTAAAATTGTAATTAATACTTTTTTGAGTGAAAATGCGGATATAGTTGAAGTTCAGTCTGTTGCTGTTGACGAAAACCACAACCATGTAAGTAAGCCCCATCCTATATTATCTGAACATTACCATAATAAATTATTATCTTTTTCTGATATAAACGCTTATAAGCATCTACCTAACAATGCAAAAGTGAATACCGGTTCTGTATACATTAATAATATAGTATTTTCTAAATCTTTTTTAGTTAATAACAAACTATATTATACAAGTAATTCTTTGAATAAAGATAGTATATTGAACTTTCAAGCTATAAGATTAGCTAAAAAAACTGTTATTATCCCATATATTGGTTATTTTTATAATAAAGATGATTATTTTGACAGTATAGAAATAAATGCTGAAGAATTAGCTAATAATTATGAAGAATTGTTACTTTTTATAAAAAAAATTTATATTTCTAAATGTTACAAATATAAAGAGGAAAAAATTGTTCTTGCTAAGCATTTGATAAATTATTTAGTGAGCATTATTTCAAAAGCAAACATTGATATAGTAGAACATATTAACTTTTTATCTACTCATTTATATTTATCTTTAGTACAAAACTACAATGTTATTGATAAAGTTTTAGGAATTGACTTAGTTTTAAAATCGTTGGAAGAAGTTTATAAAAATATACATGTTGATCTTTGGCAATACCTTCAAAAAATGTTACAAACTAACTTGTCAAAAGAAAAAAAATTACAATATATTCATAGCTTATCTTCACAAAAATATACAGTAACGTTACTTGTTATGGTAGAGCCAAGCTCGAATGATAACCTATCACAATGTATTTTTTCTATTGAAAATCAAAGCTATTCTTATTTAGAAATCATTTATTTGGTAGATAAAAACATAATACCCCAACAATTAGATTTACTAAAATCTTTAGTAGCTAAAAAATCTAATATTAGTATATTACATTTGGATGGTTTAAATTTAAAAAATATTTTTAGCAAAGTATCTGGTACGTATTTATCATTTGTTAATAGTAATTCAATATTGCATAAACACTATGTAACTTTACTTATATTGGAACTTAATATAAAAGAATACAACTCTGCAAATATAGTAGTTGCAAGTTATGAAGAACCCTTTAAAATAAACACTGATATTAATAAAAAGATTAATTCATCACAAATAAATCATGAAAATAATTATGTACAACTGATTAATAAATATAATATTTCAAATCAAAATAGTTATAATATAATTCATTCCTTAAGCCTATATAATAAAATTATACCTACAGTATTTTTATTGAAATATTTACCAAATGATCTACAAGTAATTAACATCAATGGTAAAACTATTTTACCTATCTTATTGTTAAAAGACATTCAAGTCTTTAATTTTAGATATTACCTTGTTCATGCACTACAAAAAAATAATTATTCTTTTGAAGAGCATATAAAAAATTTAGGTGAAAATATACATGATATTTTAGAAAATACAAATCTAGTACAGCATGGCTTGAAACATGTATTACCATATGTATTAAAAGATTCTTCTAAATTACCAAGTGTTTATAAAACTGCCTTGATACAACAATACTTAGAACCTAGTATCATAGAATTTTCCCATTTACTACACAAATATAAAATACATTGGGCCAATATAATAAAAGAATTTTGCATTGCAAATAAAATAGACTATTGCGAAAAAATGGTAAGTACTGTACCTTACAACCCTATGTATAAAGGTGGTATGATAAATGACATAAAACAATATTTACATAATGTAGATAAAAAAATGTTTTATAAAAAAAATAAAAATAATGGAATTTTGATTTGCGAATATTTTCAAGGTAATACATATATGATTGAAAAAGCATTACTTGAGGATAATATTCCTTTTAGCAAAATAGATTTATTTGCTTTTGAAGCTTATAAACCTAAAGCTCAAAAAGTAATAGTTGAAAAAGCTAAAGAATTCAACATAATAATCACTGATTATTTAGCGTCTTTATTTAAACAATTAAATCCACATCAAATTGTTATTAATTTATGGAAGGGCAATAATTTATTTTCTCAAGGGTTTCCTGAAACAGATCATCCCCCAAGTAAATTAGGATATAGTACATACAATATATGTTCATCTCTAGATGAAATTAAAAATATTGCTTATGCTTTTTCAACACCTATAAAAAATGTACTACCTTTAGGACACCCCAAAACTGATATTTTCTTTGATAAAAATTTAATCAATGCTAAACAACAATTGTTTTTTGAAAAGCACCCTAATTTTCGTGATAAAAATATATATTTATTTGTACCTACATTTAGAAATTATAAATCGCCTTGTATAAATTTAAATTTTACAAATATACATAATTTATTAAATGATAACGAAGTTTTACTAGTAAAAGAACATCCTTTCTCATCAAAAAAAAGAATTGTTAATAAAATGTTTTTTTATAATTTTTCTAGGCTAAAAAGTAAAGTATTCGATGCAACTCATGAAGATATAAACACTTTAGTTAGTATTTCTAAAGTAATTATTTCTGATTTTTCATCTGTTATGTTTGATGCCATTTTACTTAATAAACCTTTAGTATTTTATGCTGAAGATGTAGATAAATATATTAACAATAAACCGATTTTATATGATTATGTAAATGAATTTTTAGATACTCTTATAAGTACGCCCAATGAAAATCTATTTATAAATTCTATTAGAAATGCTAGAATAGACTATAAAAAATATGATTATTTACGAGAAAAATATATACGTTTTTGTGATGGTAAAGCATCAAAACGTTTACTTAAAATGATTAAAAATATAATTAATGAAATATCGTAATGAAAAATAAAAAATTAAAAATTGTACAATTACTAAGTTCAATAAACTATTCAGACGAAGCTAAAGTAGCTTTATCATTAGCTAAATATTTTGAAAATCAACATAACCATATTGTAGAATTTGTTTGTTGGAATAAACAAATAAATGAAGTATTACATTCAAATGATTATAAATTGACTTATGTTAGTAAAAATAATGTTGCTCAATATATAAGAAAAAACAATTATGATATAGTAATAAATCATTATTCTTCTTTGAAAAGCCATCTTGAATTTTTAGAAACTTTGTATTCAACAATTAGCACACCTATAATTCTTGTGAACCACGAAAGTTACCTATATCCTTTATTTTCAGGCTATGAATATATCATTAGATTGAGAGCTGAATTTTATAAGAATATCGCAGCTGTAGTTTCTACAACCGAATTTACTCTTTCTTGTTTTAAGGAAAACGATAAATTAAGTAATATTGTAACAATAAATAGCCCTTGTCCTTATAACAATACTATCATTTCTAGACTAAATAGTAAGAACATAGTATCTATGGCAGACTGGAATAAACAAGCAAATAATTTAGAAGGTCATGTAGAAACATTTTCTTTAATTTTAAAAAAAATACCTAATGCTAAATGGCATATAGTTGGTAGAATACAGCAAAATAATTTAACTCAATTATTAAACAAACACAACATTCCAACTAACTCAGTGATTGTATATAATATCACAACAAAACAAGAAGAAATTTTGTTAAATAGTAGTGTTTGTTTAACTATACCTCATATAGATGGTATCCCTTTATCTATTTTAGGAGCTAAAACATATGGACTTCCTGTTGTAGCAAACAAAATTGCTGGTTTTGATGATATTATCGATAATAATATTAATGGTTATTTAGTGGAACGTAATAATTATGAACAAGCAGCTGATCATGTTGTTAACTTACTACAAAATACAAATCTAAGACGAAAACTTGGGAAATCTGCACTACAACATAGCAAATCTTTTTCTTTAGAAAATATTGGTGCTAAGTGGGATAATTTACTAGAAATAGTTTTATCTAATAATAAAGAGGAAGTTGCTAGCTTATCTGATTCATTATATAATATTTATCAAGAAAAAGAAGATAAAATAAGCTTACAACAAGAAGAATATTCTATTCGTTGTATAATAGAGAAGCCTACAAATAAAGATAATTATATTTTATATTTCTTATTATTTAGTATTAATACTTACAGCAATATACAAGCAGATTATACTGAGAAAAATGTTATTACAAAGTTATTAGGCTTATTCCCTATAGTAAAATATAATGTTTTAATTGCAAATAACAATATAAGTAAAAGATTAACTATACTAGGTATTACAATTTATAAAAAACAAAGTAAATTGTAATACCTGTATAATTCTTCATTATATATGTTATTTATCTCTTAGAACTGCATCGAAGTTTTTATTCATTGCAATTATAATATTATTAGAAAATTCTTTAATTTCATCTTCTACAAATGTCTTATCTGTAGGTTGTAAAACAACTTGTAAAGAAATAGATTTTTTTCCTTCTCCAATATTAGAACCACGATAAATATCTGTAATTTCTAAGTTAGTAATATATTTTCTAACTGCAGAATGAACAACTCTAATTACTTCCCCTGCTAAAACCTCTTCATCTATTATGAAAGAAAAATCTCTTTTTATTGAAGGTAATTCAGGAATCTTTATAGAAGGCTTAAGTTTTGTAGATAACATTGGTAATCTATTAAAATACAACTCAAATATTATGAACTCACCTTCTATTTTCAAAGTATTAAGAGCTAAAGGATTTATGATACCAAAATGTCCTATTATATTCTTTCCAATTGATATAGTAGCAGAACGACCAGTATTATAATAACTAGGTAGGTCATTTCGAGAAATAGTCAATTTATCTGCAGCAAAACCAAGACTATTAATAACAGAAAATAATATTCCCTTTGCATCCCAAATAGTATATTTACTACTTTCTCCATTCAACCAATTTTTATTTTGTTTATTACCATGCAATAAAGCTGCTGCACAAGCTTCTTGTGATGAATCTTCTTTATAGATACTTGCAACCTCAAAAATATTAATATTAGATAACATTTTATTTATATTATTAGAAGCACATAATAATAATGATGGAATAAGACTATTACGCATCACTTTCAAATCTTCTGAAATTGGATTATGTAAAACAAGATTTTTGTTGTTAATTTCAAAGGCATTAGCATACTGCTCTGAAATGAAAGACATATTTAATGTTTCATAGCCACCACTTTTGGCTAGTAAATTACGAACTATAATTTGTCTCATGAAATCTGAACTACAAGCTATATCATTTTTAGAAACATCATGTAATATACCAGCTGCTTGTATCTTATTTATTCCATACAAACGAATGATTTCAGCTACTACTGTTTCTGGTACATCAATATCATTTCTGTAACTTGGAGGAGTTACAACTAAGATTTCTTTTTCTGAAGTAACCTCAAAATCAAGTTTTTTCAATATTTTTAATATTTCATCCTTAGGTATATCAATACCAGATAGCTGATTTACTAATTTAATATCAAATTTTAAAGGACTATGGGAAACTGTGTTATCTGTATAGGCTGTATATTCAACCTTTCCACCACATATATCCAAAATCATATTTGTTGCTGCATTTAAAACATGCTCTATATTTTTCTTATCTGTACCACGTTCGTACCTATAAGCTGCATCTGTATTAATTGCTAATTGTCTTTTAGCAAAGGCAATTATTTTAGGATCAAAATGTGCTGCTTCTAGTAAAATTGAAGTGGTATTATCATCAATAGCACTACTTAAAGTTCCTTTTATTCCAGCTATACAACTAATTTTATTATTTATTTTTACAACCGGTACAATATCTGTTAACTCATTATCTAATTTATCCAATGTAACTATTTTTTCTTTATTATTTGCAAAGTCAACACTAACTAGATCTACTTTACCTGTTTTATCAGCATCATAAGCATGCATAGGTTGGCTGTAACTAAATAACATATAATTAGTTATATCTACAATTGCATTTCTAGGATTAAGTCCTATCATTTTTAAACGATTTTGCAACCAAAGAGGAGATTTTTTATTTTCTTTTACTGTTATTTTTCGTGCATAAAATGCTTGAGAAATATTGTTATCTAATTTTACTGGAATATCATTATTTTTTTCACCATATAGTAAATCATCACTAATATTAGTTTGATTTTCATAGTTAAATTTTTTCAAACTACCTAAGCCATATGCCGATAATTCTCTTGCAATTCCTATTACTCCTAACACATCACCTCTATTTGGAGTAATTGATATATCTATTACTACATCGTTTAAACCTAAAACATTAGCTGCAGGTTCTCCTACTTTTGCTTGTTTTAATTCTATGATACCTTCATGTTCTTCGGAAATACCCATTTCTCGTTCAGAAAGCATCATACCATTGCTTTCCACTCCTCGAATATTTGCTTTCTGCAAAGTAATACCCAATGCCTCTATATATGTTCCTATTTTGGCGAAAATAACATATATCCCTTCTCTAGCATTACTTGCTCCACATACAACTTGAAGTTCACCTTCTTTTGTTTCCACTTGACAAACTTTTAACTTATCTGCATTTGGATGTTGAGACACCTGTTTTATGTATCCTACTGAAATATTTTTATATTTTTCTATATAATTATCTATTTCTTCTACTTCTATACCTAAACTTATAAGTGCTTCTGTAATTTCTTCAACAGTAGCATTTGTATCTATGAACTCTTTTAACCAAGATAACGTAACTTTCATTAATTTAACCCTCCCCAAACTGTAGGTGTTTTTATCATATTAAAGTTATAGTAAGATAACCATCTTAAATCACCATCATACATTGCTCTTAGATCTTTAAAACCATATTTCAACATAAGTAATCTTTCTATTCCCATACCAAATGCATAACCAGAATATTTATTTGAATCTATTTTACAGTTTTCTAATACATTTGGGTGAACCATTCCTGATCCTAAAATTTCTAACCAGTTACTACCCTGGCCTAAAACTAATTGATCATCTTTTTTGTCATATAAACAATCTAATTCATATGAAGGTGATGTAAATGGGAAATAAGATGGTCTAAATCTAATTGCATTTTCTTCGACATTGAAATATTTTTTACAAAAATAAAATAAAATAGATCTCAAAGAAGAAACAGAAACATTTTCTTTTTTATCTACATACAACCCTTCTATTTGGTGGAACATTGGGGAATGAGTAGCATCACTATCACTTCTGTAAGTTCTACCTGGAACTATTATTTTAATTGGTTTACCTTCAGCTAATTGTTCTCTTTGGCTTTCCATAACTCTAATTTGAACAGGTGATGTATGAGTTCTTAAAACATGTTTATTACCGTTTTTATCTAAGCTATTCATATAAAAAGTATCATGTTCTTGGCGTGAGGGATGGTGTAAAGGTATATTTAAAGCTGTGAAATTATTCCAATCAGTTTCAATTTCAGGACCTTGTGCAACTACAAAACCAACCTGCGAAAAAATAGAAATCAATTGTTCTTGAGCATAAGAAATAGGATGCAAACCACCTTGTTGAGAAGAAGGAACTTGTAATGTAAGATCCATCATATCTTTAGACATTTTATTTTTTATATCTGCTAAAACTAATTCTTTATGTTTTACTTCATAAGCAGCTAATAGCTGTTTTTTAGCAGTATTTAACTCTTTAGCTTGAGCTTTTTTTTCTGATAGAGGTAGTCCATTAAGATATTTCATAGAAAAGACAAAAAAACCTGTTTTAGAAAATAAGGATTTATGTATTTTTTCTAAAATTAACAAATTTTCTGCATTTTCTATATCTTTTAGAGCGTTTTCTAAATTTTCCATCTTAATACCTCATGTTATGACTTTTTCATTGTATTTTTGTAAAATACAAAAAAAGGATAAATAGATTAACTACTTACCCTTATACAGAACAACCAACAAACTAATAATGTAAAACTATTTTGCTTGTTTAGATTGTTCTACTATTGCATTAAACGCTTCTATGTTATTCACAGCTAAGTCAGCTAATATTTTTCTGTTTATATCAATGTTAGCTTTTTTTAAACCATCGATGAATTTAGAATAACTTAACCCTTGCAACCTAACAGCAGCATTGATTCTTTGTATCCATAAAGCACGGAAATCTCTTTTTTTATTACGTCTGTCTCTATAAGCATATTGTAAAGCTTTTTCAACTTTTTCTAATGCTATTCTGAAAACATTTTTATTTCTTCCTCTATAACCCTTAGCTAGTTTGATTACTTTTTTATGCTTAGCATGGGTTGTAGTACCTCTTTTTACTCTTGACATATTTTAGTTACTCCTTCTTCTCTTATATACCGAAATATTTTTTTACAAGACCTTGGTCTGCATGGCATAGAACAAAAGTACCTCTGTTACTTCTTTTCATAGTTTTTGTTCTTCTTCTAAGAAAATGTTGTTTACATCCATAGCTTGCTCTGATTAATCCAGAAGCAGTAACTTTAAATCTTTTTTTTGCACTAGATTTAGTCTTCAATTTGGGCATTTCATCTCCTAATATTAATATTAATCACTTTTTGGTTAATGTGGGGCTAAGATTAGAACTATTATGGCATGCCCTGCCTTAATTGTATCTTGACTTATACAAAACCCTACTAACTTTACAATAATAATGCTAAAATTACTTTTTGTAAAGTAACATTTGCCCTACTACAATAAATTTTTATTATTTATTTTAACAGAACAGGAGCAAAAATAATAACTGCATTATCACCTTCCATTTTAGGGCTTACATCTAACTTAACATTATCTGGTCCTATATCTGTATGGAATCTTTCTAATAAAGAAAGAGCTTTTTTAGCATAAGCCATTTCCCTACCACGTAATTTTACCGCAATTTTTACTCTCATACCATGTTCAATAAAATTAATTAATTGTCTTAATCTTACCTGATAGTCATGTTCAGCTATAGCTAAGTGTATGTAAAGTTCTTTTAATTTATGTTTTTTACCAGCTTGTTTTTGTTTTTTATTAGCATCTTTTTTTCGTTTTTGCTGATCAAATCTATATTTACCATAGTCCATGATCTTACAAACTGTAGTTTCTTGATTATAGCTAACCTCTACTAAATCTAAGCCTTGTTCTGCTGCTTTTGCTAAAGCTTGCTGTAAGGTCATAACCTCACCTGCTCCACCTTCTGTAATCAAACGTACACTGCTAGCTTTGATATTAGAATTTATTCTTACTGTATCTTTGTTCGATACTTTATTAGAATTTTTAGTATTATTTGTTTCAGAAGTATTGCCTTCTTCATCTTTGTTATATGTACTTCGCAATAAAACACTCCATTTATGTGATACTTATAATTTTGTATATAATAGTATAAATACTATTATATACAAAATTAACAATAATTTATATTAACTATTTTTTTCCAAAATTATCAAGTGATAATTCTTTACGTTCGATATGGGTTAAAATATGTTGTATTACTTCATCTGTTTTACAAACTAACTGACCTAAATCTTGTGGTAGTCTTATAGTCAATAAATCTTCTGAAGCTTCTTTTTCACCAATTAGTGCAATTAAAGGTACTTTATTTGCAACATGCTCTCTTATTTTATAAGATATTTTTTCTGCTCTATTATCTAATTCTACAGAAATACCGGCCTCTATAAATTTTTGATAAACTTTTTGGGCATAATCATCTACTTTATTAGAAACAGTAGCTAACACAATATGCAATGGTGATAACCATAAAGGAAATCTTCCTTTATAATGTTCAATCATTATTCCCATAAAGCGTTCAAATGAGCCTAAAATAGCTCTATGTAACATTACAGGTATATGTTTTTCACCATCTTCACCTATATAAGTTGCTCCTAAACGTTTAGGTAAAATAAAGTCAACCTGTAAAGTACCTAATTGCCAATCACGACCTAAAGTATCTTTAATTGTGAACTCTAATTTAGGACCATAAAATGCTCCCTCACCTTTATTCAAAACAGGATCTAAACCAGCTTCTTTTGAAGCATTATACAAAGCTTTTTCTGCTATATCCCACACATCATCATCGCCGGCTCTTTGATCAGGACGATCAGAAAATTTAACTAATACATCAGAAATACCTAATATATCTTTATATACTTCCTTTAATAACGAACAAAAAGCTTTTGTTTCTGATACTATTTGATCTTGGGTACAAAAAATATGAGCATCATCTTGGGTGAATGCTCTAACTCTCATAATTCCATGCAAAGATCCTGATGGTTCATTCCTATGACAACAACCAAATTCTGCCATTTTCAAAGGTAAATCTTTATAAGATTTCATACCTTGCTTAAAAATTTGGATATGCGCGGGACAATTCATTGGTTTCAACGCTAATGGTTGTTTATTCTCATCTTTCGCATTTTCAACAATAAACATATGCTCTGGATATTTTTCCCAATGCCCTGATTGTTCCCACAATGATCTATTTATTAACTGAGGAGTTTTTACTTCTTTATAGTCATGTTGCTCTAATTTGTTTCTTATATAAGCTTCAATGTTTCTATAAAGTTTCCAACCTTTTTCATGCCAAAAAACAGAGCCTGCAGCTTCTTCTTGTAAGTGAAATAAATCTAAATCTTTTCCTAACTTACGATGATCATTCTTTTCTAACTCTTTTTGCAATGCTAAGTAACTTTCTAAATCACTCTGAGACAAAAAAGCTAAAGCAGAAATCCTTTGTAATGAAGGTTGATTTTTATCGCCCTTCCAATAGTTAGAAGATAACCTATGTAACTTAAAAGATTTTGGTAACATTCCTGTGTTAGGAACATGAGGACCTCTACATAAATCATTAAAGTTACCTTGTTTATAAAATGTTACAGTATCATCTGTTATATTTTCTAAAATAGATACTTTAAAAATTTCCTCTTCTTGTTTATATCTTTCTAACGCTTCTTTTGTTTTCACTACACTTCTTGATATTTCTTCTTTTCTATCAATGATTTCATGCATTCTTTTTTCTATTTTTTGCAAATCTTCTTCTTTAAAAGGAGCTTTTGGCATAACATCATAGAAAAAACCATTTTCTACAGCAGGGCCAACTGCTAATTTAGTATTTGGATATAATTCTAATATTGCTTCAGCTAGCACATGCGCTAAACTATGACGAATCATTGGTAGAATGATATCTTTGTTTTTAAGGGTTATAAATTGCACTTTAGATGAGGTTTCTATAATTCTGCTTAAGTCTGTTAATTCGTCATCAACAAACATGCTGTAAGCATCTTTTGCTAATGAATTGCTTATTTTTTTTGCGACTTCATAACCTGAAATTGGACTTTCAAAGTTCAATCTCTTTCCATCTAATAGTGTAATTTCTACCATTTTTTACCATCCACTATGATTATTAATTGAGATAAATTATCAAAAATATTTACGATAATTGACCGTATTATAACAGTAAATTGTCATTTATATATATATACTTATAATCTTAGCATTATATTACATGCATATTATATTACAGGCATAAGTCCATTGTATAACTCCAATTTTAGTAGTATAAAATCATTATAGGGTTTTTAAAGATTGGTAAAAAAGATGAACGATATAAAGCTTGAGTCTACTGAGGCATACAAACAAATTCCTAAAGATATTATAAATATCAAAACTACTTTGGATGTTTTAGATAAAGAGCTAACCTTAAAGAATTATAAAGCAGTAAAAGCTATTTTAACTGGTTTAGAATTTGATGATAATAACCATCATATTTTTACAATAAGCGAAAATAGCTTTGAGATGATTAGCATGCTTAAACAAGTAATTACACAACAAAATACTTTTAAAGCTTTGTGGGATTGGGTTTATGTTTATGACACAAATGAGCCTAATAAATATATACCACTTACCTTACCAATCAATACTGCGTTTGAGTTTAAAAAAGATATAGATAATTTGAAATTAAATTTAGAAAATCAAATCATCAAGCTACTAAAAAGTGAAAGCTATATCAACGAAATAAATAAAATTGAAATTCAAATTGCAGAAAACAAAAACATTTTATTAAATAATTTAAAAGAAGAAGCATACACTTATGATCTTGTTATTAGTCAAGATGAAAATAAACAAAATTCTTTTGCTGTAAGTCCTAAAGATAAAGCAAACAATCCACTAAATGTCACTGAATTTAAAAAATTAGATCAAGAAAAACAAGACTATTTACAAGAAAAAGCTAATATAATAACTAATAAATTAAACAAGCTGTTACAAAAATCAGATATAAAAAAACAAAAAAACATAGAAAAATTTACTTTAAAATTACTTTCTAAAAATATCAGAAGATTAATAAATCCGTTAAAAAGCAAATGGAAAAATCAGCCAAATATTTTAGAATATTTGAATAATATAAAAAATTGTGTAATTTACAAATTCAACTTATATATTAATAATTATAAAACAGAAGATGTAGATTTATTTTTGGGTAATATTTTACAAGTTTTAATTATAAATAGTCATAATCCTAAAAATATTGATGCAGAAAACCCTATAATAATAGGTTATGAAAATGAACCTTTATTTAGCACATTAGAATATAGCAAAAATTCTAAAACAAACAAAATAGATATATACAAAATAACTCCAGGATTACTACATAAAGCAAATGGAGGACTTTTAGTTTTAAGTGCTGAACAAATAATAACAAACAAGCCTCTTTGGGAAAGTTTAAAGCATATTCTTTTGACAAAAAAGTTACCTTTTTCATATAAAAATGAACCAACCCAAGAAATCAATAAAGTATTCCAACCACAACCTATATGTCTTGATATAAAAATTATTCTTATTGGTGATCGTACAACATACAGTAACTTAAAAAACCAAGATAAAACTTTTTCTTATTTATTTAAAATAGTTTCTGAGTTTGATCCTGCTATTTCTATAAATAGTGAAAATGTTTTAAATGCTGCAATTTTGATAGCAAAAAGAGTCAAAGAGACAAATTGTAAACATTTAACAAAAAATGGATTATTGAAAGTTTTAGAAATAGCGTCAATATTTGCAGAAAAGCAAAACTTCATAACTACAGAGTTTTCTAAAGTATTTGCTATAATACAAGAAGCTTCGTTATTAGCAGAAAAAAATGATGAACAATTTATCACCGAAATTCATATTCAAGATGCTTTTAATAGTCAAAAAATACGTTCAAATCAATTCAGTCTTATAGATGAGATAAATATAAGTAATAAATCACTCCTTTTAGATACACAGGGTACTAAAGTTGGACAAATAAATGTAATTTATACTAGCTCTTTTAATGGCTTTACATTTGGACATCCACAAAGAGTTACATCTGTTGTTTCTAAAAACAATAAAAGTGAAATAATTCATGTAGATATCGAAGTGAGTTTATCTGGAAAAATTCACTCAAAAGCTGTAATGATTTTAGAAGGATATATAAATTCTGTATTTGGGAAATATAAGCAATTAGGCTTTACTGCATCTATCGCTTTTGAACAATCATATGGAAAAATAAATGGAGATAGTGCATCTTGTGCTGAAACAATAGCTACGCTATCTGCATTAAGTAACTTACCTATAAAACAAGGTATTTCAATTACAGCATCTATGGATCAAAAAGGTAATATTCAACCGGTTGGGCAATTGAATGCTAAAATTGAAGGATATTTTAATATATGTAAACAAATAGGCTTAGATGGTACACAAGGTGTTATTATTCCTAAAACTAATGTCCAAAATTTAATGTTAAGTAAAGAAATAAGAGACGCCATAAATGAAAATCTATTTCATATTTTTCCTGTGGAACATATCAACGAGATAATCAAAATCATTATGGATAATAAAATTGGTACAACAGATAAATCTAACAATTTTGAAACTGGCTCTTTAGGAAACCTTATAACTGAAAAGTGGGCTATTAAAGACATTCAAAACAAGTCTTAGTCATATTACCATTACAATATTGAGAGAATTCAATAACAATTTGATAATATTTTATATATTGCTAACTAATTGTTCATAGTATAATAAATTTAATTTATATATTGAAAGAAGGTACTAAATGAATAATAATTCTGACTTAATAAATGATAATAAGCTTGTCAGCATAATCTTGTTAACACTAACTGTGATCTCATGGGGAATAATGTTTCCTGTTATAAAAAATGCTCTTACGTACATTGACCCTGTAAATATGACTTCATTAAGAGGTATAGGTATGTCTATTGTGTTTTTGATTATTTTAATCTCACAAGAGGGTTTTAAATCTGTTATACCTGACAAATCTTTCTTAAAAATATTCTTTTTTGGTTGTTTAGGATTTGCAGCTTTTCCTATATTAATGTATACAGGCTTAAAACATGTTAACCCTGAACAAGGAGCAATTTTTACTGCTTTAATGCCTTTTTTAACTGTATTATTATTATGGGTTTTGAAAAAAAATAAACCCTCGAAAATGACTCTTACAACTATTTTACTATCTTTTGTTGGAGTTTTTTTGGTAATAACAAAAGGAGATCTCAGTAATTTTCATTTTGATAACCTAAAATCTTCTATCATGATTTTATTAAGTGTGATTTCATGGGTTATATATACAATAGGTGCAAGCTATATATCTTCATACTCAACTATAAAATATACTTCTTTAGCATGTATATGGGGGAGTATTTTTTCTGTTTTTATCTCTTTATTATTTGATTTATTACAATACACTCACATTCCAAGTATTAATACTATTTTGTCGATACCTTATTCTTTATTATATATTATTCTTATTGCAGGAGTATTTGCAATGTTCTCTTGGAACATTGGTATAAAGTCTCTTGGAGCAATAAACGGTATTTTATTTATTAATTTAGTACCTATAACTACTTTATGCATTTCTTTACTATATGGAAATAAAGCAGAGTATATTACTATTTTAGGAATGATGATAACTATTATAGCTGTAATTACAAACAATATTTATATCAGATTTGCAAATAACAAAAGTAATTAAATATTTCATATTATCTAACATTAAACAATTATCAGGAAAAATAATGAATAATTCTGCAAATGTAAAAACAAAAAATAATAACGCGTATATAAGCATAATATTAATGATATTAACTGTAATATCTTGGGGAGTTATGTTTCCTGTTGTAAAACACTCTCTTATATATGTAGATGCGGTACATATAACTTTGATTAGATCTGTTGGTATATCTATTATTCTTGTAACTATTTTAGTTTATAAAGAGGGTTTAAAATCATTATTACCTGGAAAGAATTTCCTCAAACTATGGTTATTTGGTACGGCAGGTTTTTTAGGTTCACCATTATTATCATACGCTGCATTAGACTATATCGAACCTCAGCAAGGTGCTATTTTTACAGCTTTAATGCCTCTAATAACAGTATTAATTTTATGGGTTGTTAATAAAAAAAGGCCTTCTAATGTAACACTTATAACCATTGTTTTATCTTTTATTGGTGTTGTTTTAGTTATAACTAAAGGACATTTAGATGCGTTCCATTCTTCTAACTTATTTGCTTCATTGGTAATGTTTGCCGGGGTTATATCGTTAATAATATATACAATAGGTGGTAACTCTTTTCCTGAGTTTTCAGCCTTGAAATATACTACTCTTGCTTGTTTCTGGGGAACTATGAGCTCTATTTTAGTATCTATAGCTGCAGACGTAAGCCATATTAGTAAATTACCAACTTTGGAGCATATTCTTATTATCCCTTATTCTTTGTTGTATATTATTTGCATAGGTGGAACATTATCTATGGTAGCTTGGAATTTTGGTATTAAAAACCTTGGTGCTGCAAATGGGGTTTTGTTTATTAACTTAGTGCCAATTACTGCTTTGATCATTAGTTTATTTAATGGCTATAATGCAGATAGTATCACAATCATAGGAATGATAATTACTATAATTGCTGTAATTATTAATAATATTTATACAAGAATATCTAATAAATAGTCTCACTTTCATTATCAATATAAAGATAATAAAAATCTACATACTGTCTTGACAATGTATTAGTTAAATATTATCTAATATAATAATAACAAATAACAAGGAGAAATAAATGCTAAGAAGATCTAGAAATAATAATTTATCAAATAATAGAGAAAATAATTCTAATAATTTATCACATTATGAAAATTCAAATCAAAATCCAATTAGCTATTTACACCAGAAAATAGATAATATGTTCAATGAAATAATAAGTAGTTTTGGTGGAGTTTCAAATTTAGACTCTTTTTTTGATAAAAGAATGCCAAATATTGATATAAAAGAAAGACCTAATGAATATATTTTAAACGCAAATTTGCCTGGTATGGATTCAAACGATATTAAATTGGAAATAATCAATAATACTTTACATTTAATAGCAGGAAAAAAAGATAACAAAGAAAATAAAGATGGTTATATAAGCTCTGTTTGTTATATGGAAAAATCATTCACTTTACCTCATGATATTGAAGAAAATAAAATTGAAGCTGAAATGAAAAATGGAGTATTAAAAATTATTATTCCTAGAAACAAAACAACTCCTTCTAGAAGGATTAATATTAATAAAAGATAATAAAATATTATATTAAGATTGGTAGAGTTATGTTATCTTCTTATTTGCTATTTAGTTTTTTATGCTCTTTAGCCTATGTGTCTCCAGGTCCAGATTGGGTTATTATCTCAAGAAATACATTTGTAAGTAGAAAAAATGGATTTTTAGCTGCTTTAGGTGTACAGTTTGGTTTATTTTTTCATATGGCACTTGGCTTTTTTAGTACTACATTTTTATATTATTTATCTAAAAATACATTAGATATAGTACAAATTATTGGGGGATTGTATATTACCTGGTTAGGACTTTCTGCATTTAAAACAACAGAAACAAAAGCCAAATCATCTAACAGTAATAAAAAATCTAGAAATGTTTTTTTAAGTGGATTACTTGCAAATATTTTAAATCCCAAAGCAGCTCTGTTTTTTATAAGTATTTTACCTCAGTTTATTGATCAAAATTCTAGTTTTGTTCTTCAAGTAATAATATTATCTTCTATAGCTACTATTTTAGGTCTTATTTGGTGGACTATATTAGTTCTATCAATTGAAAAGTTATATTCGTTAACCCAAAATGAGAAAATTAAAAAGAAAATAGACATGTATACAGGACTAATACTTATAATATTAGGATTAGTATTTTGCCTTAAAGCATTCTATTCCATTATTAATTAAATAAAATTATCATATATAGAACTTAAAAACCAATATTACCACTTATAAAAAAATAGATTATAATATAAAAATATAATTAACATATCTGAGAAAAATAATGTATTCACAAATAATGCAAGTACAATCTAATCATATTGACTTCCAAAATATTTTAGATAGCTTGTATTACCCTCATTATATGGAAAAGGTAAGACATGATTACATGAAAGAAGTTTTCAATATAGATATAATAGAAGCCGCAAAAAAAGGGCATTTATATGTATTGAGATCATATAATATAAATTTCAAACGTTCTTTATATGTACATGACAAAATAAAAGTAACTGCAGATGCTAAATTTTTAAGTAATATAAAATTAGGTTGTTATCAACAAATAATAAGTACTAAAGATAATTTATTATGTGCAGATGCTAATTTTGAAATAGTTTGTGTAAATCAAAATACAGGTAGACCTTTTTTACCAAATGAACTTAAAAATATTTTAGAAACATTGAAAAATAACAACTAAAGATTATTTATACAATATAAAAAACATAATATTAGTTATTTATATCGCCTCCAATAAAATTACGATTACTATCTATACAAGCTTTTAAAACAGATCCACTACCCATAGCTGGATCTAAAATGATATCTTTTTCTTTTGATACTGCCTCAATCAAGCGAGTTTGTAAACTTATAGGCTTAGCATGTGGATGCTCTTTAGTACTTATTCTTTCTTCAATTACGTTTGGAATATTGTGTACTGTCCAAATATTTTTTACCTTTATAGGTTTTTTTTGTAATACTAATAAAAATTCGCACTTATTTCTAGTTCTATATCCCATACCTATATTAGGTTTTTCCCACACAATTAAATCTACCGTAGATAAAGATGTTTTTATAAACCAGTCTTGTACTCCTTGGCATAAATGAAATTTATCAATCCATAAAAATAAATGTGCAGATGGCATTAACACTCTATCAATCTCACATATAAAGTTCAATATAGTGGGTTCTGTCATTTGCTGTAAGACGGTTCGTCTTTGCTCTCTGCATTTTCCTTCATTACCATAATTCATTTTATCAAGTATACCTCTATATTGAGGATCAAAAAAACTCGCCTTTATAGTATTATTTGGAATTTGAGATAATAATTCTAAACCATCTATCTTTAACTTTTTATTTATCAGAATATCTAAAGTTGGATTATTGAAAGGTTTATCAAAACTAAAATTAATTTCTTCTTTTTCTATGGAAAAAAATTTATTAGTTGTTTCTTCTGTGATTTTATTTACTTTAGACAACCTTGTCTTATCTTTTTTTTGCATTTATTTATATATTTTATTTATTCATTAATATGTAATGTGTAATACATTATAAACTTAAGTTATCTAAATTAAAGCATACTTATAAGGTCGTTGATATAAATATATAATTTAAAAAGTCTAATACAGTATGTAAGATAACACAATAATTATATAATTACTTTATTGTGTATTAAATCTTAATAACTAGGCTAAATAATTTAAGAAACTTGATAATTTACAATATTAGTTAATACATTTTTCCAATCTTAATTGAGCATATTCATTTCTCTATTATAATAAATAGAGTATTATTTATATATGAAAAATAACAATATTTTAATATTATACGGAACAACAACAGGTAATTCAGAAAAAGTTTCAACCTTTTGCAAAAAACATTTATTACAAAAATGTTTAAATGTTTCTCTTATAAATGTTGCAGACATTTCAGACATATATTCTATAAATGACACATATTCTGTAATTATAATTTGCACATCTACTTGGGGAGTAGAACCTGCTGTATTGCAAGATGATTTTGAACTTTTCTTTTATAGAAATTTAGATAAAAAATCTATCGAAAATAAAAAATTTGCTATTTTAGCATTAGGTGATGATTATTACCCTCATTTTGCATATGCAGCAGAAATTTTAGAAACTGAAATTCTTAAGAATGATGGTATTTTAATAACCAAAGCCATGAAAATACAAGACCCTTGGGAAGATAGTTGTAATGCGATTATCGCTTATCTGAATAGTATATTACCCACCCGTTAACTTTGTAATTTGATTTTTAAGCTCTCTAAGATGCATAAAAAACGTAACTTCATCTACTGTTTGGTTATGCATAATTGCTTCTTTAAATGCTAAATTATTAATATTCAAAAAAGGATTACACTGAAATTCAAACTTTAATGTTGTTGGTAGAGTGATTTCATTTGTCATAATAAAATGTTCTCTTTCTCCTAGATCAAAGAAATTAAGAGATTTAGTAAAGGCCAAATTAGATTTTGTATACTCATGAGAAGGGAATAGTAATATTTCTGAAGGAAGTTTTTTTATTTTTGATAAAGAAGATAGCATATCATTTGGAGTACCTTCAAAAATACGCCCGCATCCTAAAGAAAAAATAAAATCTCCGCAAAATAAAAAACCTTCATTAGGAAAATAAAATGATAAATGATCTGCACAATGACCTGGTGTTGCTATAACTTCTATATCAGTATTTAAAATATTTAGAGTATCTCCATCTGTAACTTCAATATCTACTTTTGGCAATCTATCTAAAAAATTTTTATTACCAATTACTTTAGCTTTTGTTAATTCTCTTAATTCATCTATACCAGAAATATGATCTGCATGCGCATGCGTTATCAAAATATATTTTACAACTAGCTGTTGCTGAGTTACAAATTCAGAAATCTTATCATAATCTCCACAGTCTATAACTATTGCTTCTCTATTGTTGTTGTATAAACACCAAACATAATTATCCTTTAATACTTTCGTAAACATCCATTGCATTGTAAAAAACCTTAAGCTATAATCAAAAAGAAGAATTTTATAGTAATTTTGTGATTAACACATTAAAAATTGTGTTTCTTCCTCATTCATAATAAGCATTGATAATCCTTCTATGATAGAATAAAGAAAAACCACATTCCACACTAAAATATGAAGAACACTATACATAATCTAGCTTTTATTAGAAAAAAAATCAACTCTATAGATTCTTTGTTAAAAAAATTATTACAAAGAAGAAGTCTTTTAATTCCTAAAGTCAAAACTATAAAACAAAATTGGCCTTATAAAATAGCGTTTAAAAGAGAAGCTGAGATAACAAATAAAATTCAACATTCAAAATTTGGTTACTATAACAAATCTTATATGCAAAAAATATGGCGTGAAATAATTTCTGCTACTTTAAATATAGAATGTGGATTAAAAATCGGAATTTATGGCACTAAGAATGCTACAGATATAACAACTTTTGGGCTTTGGGAAATTTCAAAGGATCATTTTGGTTCAGCAACTGATTTTTGCTTGAATAAAGATATAAACTCTTTATTTGAAGAATTATCAAATAAAAAGTTAGATGCAATAATTCTTCCAGATTTTAATCATAAAACAAAGTGGTGGTTTCAACTTAAAAATAATTCTTTGAAACATATAAAAATAAACCTTGTACTACCTAATATAAGAAGTTTTAACACATTATTTAATATTCAAGGTGTTTGCCTAAGTCTTAATAACAAAGATATTTTAGAAAATAAATACTACGTTTCTAAAAAAATAATTGAATACACTATTGATACTAAAGATAACTGGTATTTAATAGAGTCAAATTTTGATCTTGAAGATCTTAAAATAAAATATAATTTAACAGATGATGAATTAATATTCGTTGGTTCTTCTGCCTTTTTAGTGTAAACTTTAAATATATCCAATAGCACAAATAATTTTTATGAAACGTACAATTATATTATTATTCGATTCTTTTGGAATTGGTGAAGCATCAGATGCTAAAGCTTACGGTGATGTAGGTTCTAATACTTTGGGGCATATAGCTGATAACTATCCTGAAATCAAACTTACTAATTTATCTGAGCTTGGTTTAATAAACTCTTTAGAATCATCATGTGGGTCAACTCATAATTTAAAAAAACCAACTACCATTAAAGGATTGTGGGGGGTTGGAGTTGAAACTAGTAAAGGGAAAGATACTCCTTCTGGACACTGGGAATTAATGGGGTCTCCAGTTGATTTTGAATGGGGGTATTTTAGAAACCCAACTAATCCTTTTCCTGAAGAATTATTACAAAAAATATATACAAAATCTAATATACAAAACTCTATAGGAAACTGTATAGGTAGCGGAACAGAAATAATAAATAATTATGGTGAATTACATTTAAAAACTAATTCACCTATTTTTTATACTTCTGCTGATAGTGTATTTCAAATAGCAGCTTCAGAAGAAACCTTTGGTTTAGAAAATTTATATACCTTATGTAAAATAGCTAGAGAAGAATTGTATCAATACAATATAGGAAGAGTAATAGCACGACCTTTTGTTGGTAACAATAAATCGACATTTAAAAGAACTACAAATAGAGTTGATTATTCCATAAAACCTAATTATGAAACATTGTTAGATGTTATGAAAAATAATAATGGGGAAGTTATTGCAATTGGAAAGGTTTCTGATATTTTTGCAGAACAAGGTATAACAAAAAAAATAAAGTCGGCCTCATTAGAAAATCTTTTCAATGATACTTTAAAAGCTATAAAAGAATCTTCTGGTCAATACACTATAATCTTTACAAACTTTGTCGATCTTGATTCAGAATACGGTCACAGACGAGATATTAAAGGCTATAAAGAGGCATTAGAATACCTAGATCAAAGATTACCTGAAATATTAAGTTTATTACATGAAGATGATTTACTGGTTATAACAGCAGACCATGGTAATGACCCATCATTTAAAGGTAATGACCATACACGTGAACACATACCTATTTTATTTTATAGTAAATTACTGAAAACAAAAAATATTGGAATACGAGAAACTTTCGCAGATGTAGGGCAAAGCATAGCCGATTATATGCAACTACCTGCTTTAAAGTTTGGGAAATCTTTTTTATAAAAGACAATTTATACACTAATAAAGAAAGGATATAATATGCCAACTCCACATATTTCAGCACAAAAAGGTGATTTTGCAAAAACAGTACTATTTCCAGGAGATCCTTTAAGAGCAAAATTTATAGCAGAAAATTTTTTAGACAATGCAAAAGAAGTAACAAGCGTAAGAAATGTTTTAGGTTATACCGGAACCTACAAAGGTAAAAAAGTTTCTGTAATTGCCTCAGGAATGGGAATACCTTCATGTTCTATTTATGCAAAAGAGTTAATTACAGAATATGGGGTTAAAAATATTATTCGTGTAGGTACTGCAGGTGGTTTAAAAGGAAGTAAAATCAATGATATAATTTTAGCAATAGGTGCATCTACAGATTCAAACGTCAATAGACAACGTTTAAATGGTTTCGATTTTTCAGCAACTGCAAATTTTGATTTATTATCAAAAGCTCACCAAGCATCTAAAAAATTAAATATAAATGTAAAAGTTGGTAATTGTTTTTCTGCAGACTTATTTTACGTACCAGATATGAAAGTATTTGATATCATTGAAAATATGAATATTGCATGTGTTGAAATGGAAGCTGCAGGTTTATATGGAGTTGCTGCTGAATATAATGCTAATGCTCTTGCTATATTAACAATTTCAGATCATATAAGAACAGGTGAGTCTTTAACTTCTCAAGAAAGACAAACTACTTTGAAAGATATGATAAATATTGCTCTTGAAACTATAGAATAATAAAATGAAAGTAGAAATAAGTAAAAAAAATAATTATTTAACACTTTTTTTGTGTATATTTTTTGGCTTTTTAGGCTTACATAATTTTTATGTGGGCCAAAAAGGTAATGGCATAGCAAAACTTATTATTTTACTTATTTCTTTTTCTATCTTTTTAATTTGTTATCTTTCAGCTTATGATGTTAATTTACATGATCCCATTATTGTTAACATACGCATTAAAGCTGCATACAAATTATTTTTTCAATTTGAGATATTAGCCATTATTTGGATAATTTGGGAATTCATTGTAATACTGAGACAAAGATTCAAAGATGCAAAAGGATTATATTTAAAATTTTAATTTCAATATGTAATATAAAAATGGTTACAAAAAATAATAATAATCTTAATCAACAAATGCCAAAAAGCGCTGTAACTGCTTTACTATTGTGTGCATTTCTAGGTTGGTTAGGCATCCATAGATTTAGCAATTTCTGGTTTTATAATGCTAATATCTTCGATTACTTTTATTTTGAGTTTCATAACTGTTATTTGGGCTTTTATAGACCTATTGCGCCTTTTATTCTGTAATTTAAAAGTGTAATAATAATAAATTACTAATAAAAAATAAAACAGTCTTTGTTACTATAGCAATTTTAGGATTTTTCATGTTATTTCCTTTAACCATTTGGTTAAGTTTATGATGACTTTTATTATGAATTTAGTCAGATAAATAAAAAAACAACATTTTTATACAAATAATTATAAAATTTTTCATAGAGCTATCATATAAATTGCTACATATGTGCTGGTCTACTTTCGGTATTTAGTTTTAAATATTAGATATATTTGTGTTAATATGTATAGTATGGATGTTCAATTGTTTCTATTGTTTATAATAAAACCAAAAGGCTTGCCTTATTAATAGATCGGATTTTAAAATATGTCTACAAATTCTATTTTTTGTTCAAATTGTGGAACAAAAATATCAAAAGAAGATAATTTTTGTTCAAATTGTGGTAATGTACAAAATATAAATCAAATATCTAATAAAAGTTCTTTGATTGCCTTGTTTTTATGTGCATTTTTAGGACTATTTGGAGTTCATAGATTATATATAGGCAAAATCACATCAGGTATAATGATGTTAGTTTTTACTATTATAGGAGTTTTTAGTTTTGTTTCTATAATATGGACTGTGATAGATTTAATTAGAATTATGGCCAATGACCTAAAAGATATAAATAATAAAACATTGGTAACTAATCATAAAAAGTGGTTTATTGCTAGTTGCATTGCAATAATACTTATTATCATAACTACTTTTATATTAACAACAACCTTTTTTGTACATATAATATCAAATTACCCTAATATAGACTATTGTATAATCAATGGTAAGCTGTGTTAAATAATTTTAAAGTACTGTTTTAACCATTTACTTTCTTCTTGTGATAAATATGAAGATATTTTATTAAAAATATTATTATGATAATCATATAGCCAATTATATTCTTCTTTAGTTAGTAAATCAAAATCAATAGATTGTACATCAAAAGGCACAAAAGTTAAATTTTCAAATTCAAGAAAGCCATTTACTCTGCTTTGTTTAACAACATATAAATTTTCTAAACGAATACCATATTCACTTTCCTTATAGTAACCTGGTTCATTAGATACAATCATTCCTTCTTCAAATTTTTGATCACATGCCGAGCTTATAGATATTGGCCCTTCATGTACACAACCGTATACCCCTACTCCATGTCCTGTGCCATGCATATAATCTAAGCCTATATTCCATAAATATTGTCTTGCAATAGTGTCTAAAGCTGAACCTTTTGTACCAATTGGAAATTTCATTTTAGCTAAAGCAATGTGACCTTTTAATACCATAGTAAATTTTTCTTTGAAATCTAAAGATGGCTTAGAAAAACTCATTGTTCTAGTTAAATCAGTTGTACCATTTATATACTGACCTCCAGAATCTAACAATAAATAATCATTCTTCGTAAGATTTTTTGAAGTTTTTTCATTAGCTTTATAATGAACTATAGCGCCATTTGAATTTATACCTACAATAGCATCAAAACTATCACCTTTATAAAACTCACTTTGGGCTCTATATTTCTGCAATAATGATGCTAAAGAAAGCTCTGTAAAATTTGACTTATTTATATTGTGGTACACTTCATAGTAAAACTTTATGTTAGCAATAGCATCTTCAATATGTGCATTACTTGTTCCTGCTAATTCTATATTATTTTTTTTACTTTTCTCTAATTTTATACACGATGGTTTAATTTCTACTTGAAATGTAAATTGTTGTAGCATATGTAAAAAATATACTGGAGATGATTGTGATAATGTAATTTTTCCTTTTATATCGATGGTACTTAAATATTGTTCTATCTGTTTAATAGCAACAATTTTAGTAAATTGTTCTAAATATTTTCTTATCTCATTATTTATTTTAAATTCATCAATAAACAAAATTACCTGTTTATCATCTTGGATTAGGCAATATGACAGTACAACAGGATTACATTTAATATCTGACCCTCTAATATTCAAAAGCCAAGCTATTTCATCTGTTGCTGTTATTAACATTGCTTTTAAGTTATTTCTTTTAAGACAATCGGCAATGTTAGCTATTTTTTCTTTTGCACATTGGCCTGAATATTTTATATCATGAATCTCAACTTGTGATAATGGAATCTCAGGCTGGTCATCCCATATACTATCTATTAAATGATGATTTGTATAAATAAAGTCGTTAGTCACTCCATCAAATAATTTTTCTATAGTCGAGTTTTGAAAAATATCGGTTGTAGTGCTTGTTATTCCTAACATACTTGCTGTTTTTACATTTTCTTCAATCCAAGATTTAATGTCTTGTAAACTATAATAACAAATATCAAATTTAGTACTATCAACTTCATTTTTGGCTTGTAGGGTGTATCTGCCATCAACAAAGATAACTGCTTTTTCTAAAGTTATAATACAAATAGCTAAAGAGCCTGTAAAATTAGTCAAATATCTTATACGTTGAGCATATTCTGCTACATATTCATTTATATATTCGTCGGATGAAGAAAAAAATAAACAATCTATATTATTATCTACCATTACATTTCTAAGTAAAGAAAGAGCTTCTGCATTATTATTAAATTTTGATTGAATATTTTTTCTATATTGATTTATTTTATTTTCAAACTCGGAAATATTTATATTATGGTTTGGAATTTTTTCTGTAAATAATGAAAATAAACTTTTTAAATCGACAGATGCAGAAGTTGCTAATTTTTCTATTATTTTTTCCATGTAATCTCCAAGATCATATATAATATGTAAGTATTTTATATTTATTTTAACTTGTTGTATTTAACCTTATTATTTAACCAATGTATAGTATTAAAAAATATTTAATTTTATTTCTTAGCATTATAATGCTAAGTGCTTGTGGGTACAGAATTGCACCAGAAAATATTTATAAAGATAAATATCCTCACTCTTATCCGTCTTTTGAAGAATAGAACAATTTAACTAATGTTCAATTTGTTCATTTATAAATACCCTACTTGTCAAAGTACCAGCAGGAGTATCTGGGATTTTTAGTAATAAGTTAGTTTGCTCTTGAGGAGAAATGATTCTATTGATCAAAATTACTCTAGAACCAACTATTAATCCTTTTATATCTAAAAAAGTAATATTTAAACTTCTTATCAAATAGCTCACTTTACTTGATGAATTTGATATCATAACTTGAGTTTGTAAAATAGACGTTCCAGATTTAGTATCCCAACTATTATATGTATCTGATAATTTTATATTATTAAAAATATTATTCTTAAAATGTTTCCAATTTAATTTATAAGTAGTCAAAATTGTAGATAATCCACCATTAGTATCATCGATATTGGCTTTTTGATTAGCTTTGTATTTATCTAGTTTTGCTACACTAGATAATTCTTCTTTGATAACCTCTGGAGTTAAGACTTTGTCTCTAGATAAAGCAAACGCTTCTTTATCTTCGGTTATTTTTATATCCGCTTTTTGGCTAGCCTCATGATCTGCATTTCTTTTATCATCTAGTAAAAGAGGTAAATTGCCATCGATAGAATTTGGTGTTATATATTTACCATTTTTTAATTGTTCCTTTGAAAAGTTTGTATTATTTACATTATCTAAAACAATTTGCTCTATTTTTTCTTTAGACTGACTATTAGTTCTTTTAGCCTCAAAGGCAAATCCTAAAATCACTAATACTAATAATCCTGTATAAACAGACAATCGTCTTATTTGTTTTTTATCTTTTAATAAATATGTAAAAAACCCTTTAGGAAACTGTATAACTCCTAAAAACAAACTAGAATTATTTTTCTTTTCAAATGTAGGTTCAACTTTTACTCTTTTGAAATATGTTTTTACCTGATACAAAAGATTTTGCCAAATATTTGAAAAAAACAAATTAAGATTTTGGCTTATAGATTTTCTGTTTGAGTTATACTCATTATTTTGATTTATAAAATTAAAATAATTAAACATATTATTTTTTTTTGCAATAACTTTATTCTTAAACTGTTTTGTAGGAAAATTCGAATGCTTATTATCTTCTTGTTTTGCGTTATTTGATGTTCTTATTGAACTTACTTCATGATTTTCATTTATATAATTATGTGATTTTGATTTATTATGATCATCTTCATAATAACTAGTTGCATTGGCAATTTTTTGATGATTTACATTATTATTGGTTTCTTCTATGTTTCTTAGTTTATGATGTAGATTATTTATATCTTCATTTACTTTATAAGCTTTAGTATATTTAGATGTATGTTCTTTTTTATCTATATTTTTTAAATATAATCTTTGAATACTCTCACTATTCTTAGTTATTTTACTTGTGTTATTTTCAAAATTTTTCAAATGAGATACAAAAGTTTCTTGCTCCGAAACAGCAGTTGAAAATTTCCTTTTTAAATCATCAATTTTAGAAGCACTTGTGATTTCAAATGGCTTTAGATTTTTTTTCTTATTTTCTAATTCTTCTTTAGAAAAAACTTGTGTTTTTGAATCATTTTTTACAGATTCTATAAGTTCAGAATAATTTTGTTTATTGATATTTGGATATTTTGATTTTACGTATATATTTGCAACAGAAGATTGATTATTGGAATTAGTTTTTCTTTCTTTTGTTATATCGGAAATATTCTCAATCTTTTCATTTGTAAAAGTTTTTTGCACGTTAAGTTTACTAATATTAGATAACTTTTCTATATCATTTTGTGAGTTTTGCTTATCTTTGGGCTTATTTATATTAGATAATATTTGTTTATTATCTAAAGCTTTGTTTATTAGTTCATTTACTAAATTTTGTTTATTTACAAATTGAGACTTATCGTAACCTTTAGATAAATCAATTTTTGTAGATATATCACTATTTTTATTTTGGTAACTTGGCTTTTGTATAATTTCTTGGTTTTTTGTTGATGGATTTGAGTGACTTTCTGACAAATAAGTTTCTACATTAGTAACATTCTTATTATCATGATCTCTTAGATCATGATTTACTTTCAAGTGAGAATTAATATTTTGAGTTTTATTATGATTAGGGACTACGACTTTTTTATTATCAACTCTTTTTGTAGAGTAATTAATATCTAAATCTTTTTTTAAGTTATAGTCTCTATTTATATTTTCTTGATCTAAATCAGGCTTATTAGAAATATTATTGTGATTTGCAATATAACTATGATCATAAGATGGTGTATCTTTCATATTTATTTTTGCAGAAAGTTCTTGCAAAGGCTTCGATGTTGGGGTTTTAACTTCATTAATTTGTCTTGTAAAATTATTTGTTTGTGTAATTTTATCAGGTTGTTTATTTTTTAAATATTCGGCTTTTTCCTGGTTGAATTCTAATTTTTGCTTTTCTTTGCTGATTTGCAATTTTTCTCTATCAGGATTTATAGCTTGTGTTTCAACTTTATTTTGGGAGTTAGGAAAAAAAATATTTTTGAATTTAGGTTTATCTTTATCAACTACAACATTTTTGGTGTGCTGTTTTATATTTTCTGAAATTTTGAAATTATCTTCTTTAATATTTATAATACGTTCATTATTATCAAATTTTTTTTCTTTCAACCTAGCTATAAGCATATTAGATGGAACTTTATTTACCGCTCCTTTTTTTACGTTAAATAATGCTTGAGTATCAATTTTTTTTGTATATTTATAATTACCAAGCAAATTAGAATCCTGAGTTTGTTTTGATTTCCAGCTATAATTACAACGCAAACAAATCAAAACTCCACCATCTGCATTTTTCGAATATTCTTTATGTGCATATCCACATTTAGGACATTTTTGTATTGTTGACAATATTACACCTTGGTTATTTGAACATTCATATATAATTATATATAAATGCAACATAAAATACATTAGTATTTATCTAATACATGTTATTTTACAATAAGTTTAACAATTTTAATACAGAACCCAAACTATGTCCATTTATGAGCCTTTAGTTATCTTTGAAAATGTAGGATTACGTTATCAATCTTTAGAGCATGAAATAATAAAAGATTTAACTTTGACAATTAATAAAAAAGATTTTTTATTTTTAGTTGGAGAAAGTGGTTCGGGGAAAAGTACTTTTTTGAATCTTGTAAATACATCTTTATCTCCTACAAGAGGATATCTTAATATTTTGGGTTATGACGTAAATCATTTGACAAGTAATATAGTGACAAAAATAAGGCAAAAAATCGGAAGTATTTTTCAAGATTATAGACTTATAAATCATATTAGTGTTTATGAGAATATAGCGATGCCTCTTAAAATTTTAAAATTTTCTGACAAAGAAATAAATGAAAAAACTAATGAAATGTTAAATTGGATTGGCCTTAAAGATTTTGCAAATAATATGCCCTACACCTTATCTGGTGGACAACAGCAAAGAGTTGCAATAGCACGAGCTGTTATTCATAATCCTGAAATAATACTTGCCGACGAGCCTACAGGATCTGTAGATCCTGTGATGGGTGAACAAATTTTTGCTATGTTAGAATATATGAATAACCAAGATGTAACTGTAATTTTTGCAACTCATAACTTAGATTTAGTTGAAAAAAATACTAAGTATCCAGTACTATTAATACACGAACATAAAATAAAAAAAATAGAAAGATAAATAGCTAATGATGAAATTATTCACAATGCCTATTTCTTTTATTAGGTATGTTAAAAATATTGAAATAATAAATATTACAATAAATAAAATTTCTGGCTCTAATAATTTAATAAATTTTCATAAACTTAAATTCTGGAATAAATTTATAACTGTCTCATTTGTATGCTTATTGTGGTTATCTTTTATATCCCTTATAGCAACAAATATTTTACAACAAACTGTAAACCCTTTGAATTTTGCTAATGAAAAATCTATAATTATCGAAATTTATCCAGAAAATACTGAACAGAAAATAGAAAATAAAATAAGTTTAGTAAAAAAAATATTAGATGAAGAAAATAATGTTATTTCTTATGAAATTTTGAGCTTAGAAAAACTAAAACAAATGATTTACAATTTTACAGGGAAGAAATTAGATGATATAGAGAATGTAAACATACCAAGAATTGTAATAGCTAAAGTTGAAAGCTTCTCAGACACTATTATAGACGAGTTAAGAATCACATTAGAAAAAAAAGTAACGAATATATTTATAGATACAGAAAAAGAACTAATAACAAGAATAGCAAATCCTATAAAAGCTGCACAGTATATAGTAATCATAATTCCAATAATAGCTCTTTTTGTACTGGCATTAATTCTATTTTTGATTGTATCTGCTGTATTATTTTCTAATAAAGAAACATTTAAAATTTTAATTTCTTTAGGTACACCCTTTAGAGTGATTGCATTTGAATTTTCACAATGGGTCTTTACAAAAACTATCAAAGCTAGTATATTTTGTGCTATACTGAATTCAATAACCATTGGGTTTTGCATTTTCAGTTTGAATGTTACTACTATTCCTTTTATGACATATTTATGGCTTTTTATAACATCTATAATTGTTATACCATTTTTTTCAGCATGTCTAACTAGAATTTATGTTTACAAAATTATCAATAATAATTTTTAACTTCTGTGTTTAATATGAATTTTATAAGAAATATAATCAATATAGTAATCAGCCTATCTTTTGTTACTTTTATTACAATTTTTACATATATAATAAGTTTATTTTGTAATAGATTAACTTTAATATGGTTTTTTACTTTCTTTTTCAAAATTTTTAGATCTATGATGATGTTTATAATGGGACTAAAAATAGAATACCGAGGTTTAGAGAATATACCTGAAGGTACCTGTATTTTTGCAAGCAAACATCAAAGTTTTTTTGAAAGTGCCTTTTTCTTTAATCAATTTAAATTAAAAACTGTTTATGCATATAAAAAAGAAATACACAAAGTACCTTTATGGAAAACTTTATCTAAAAAATTTGGTGGCATTTCTGTAGATAGATTAACATCGATTTCTGCAGTGAAAAAATTATTAGATGAAACAAAATATTATATAGATCAAGGATATTCAATTTGTCTATTCCCTGAAGGTGAAAGAATTGCTGTTGGCAAAGAAGTAAAATTCAAAAGAAGCATATATAGAATGCATCGTCTGACAAAAGTACCGATTATTCCTGTAGCTTTAAATACTGGATGTTTTTACCCTAGAAAATCTTTATTTATCAAAACTAATTTCAAAGTGAAAAAAATTATTATTGAATTTTTACCTCCTATTTATGAAGAGGAAGAAGAAAACAAATTTATGAATATTCTTCAAACATCTATTAATACCAAAACTAAAGAATTAATACAAGAAATTATTTAATAAAAACTATAAAGAGGTTTGATGTTTTTTCAAGATATTTTGATATTATCACTAATTCAAGGAATAACTGAATTTTTACCTATATCATCTTCAGGTCATTTATTGATTGCATCTACTTTTTTACATATAAAAAACAATGTTTTATTTAATTTATCATTACATATTGGTACTGTTTTATCTTTATTGATTTATTTTTATAAAGACATATATAAACTATCAAAAACATTAATACTCTTTATAACTTTGCAAAATAAAAATTTATATTTAATCCCTCATATAATAATATCTACAATTCCTGCTGCTATTTTGGGAATACTTTTTTTAAAGTATGATTTAGAAAATTCATCTTATGCATTATTTATTTTTGCGATTAATTCAATAATATTTGGAACAATTTTATATTTATCTGACAAATTTTCTCAATCACAAATAACTTTTGACAAAATTAATAAAAAACAGGCTTTTTTGATAGGTTTAGCTCAAAGTATAGCTATCATTCCAGGCGTTAGTAGGTTAGGAATTTGTATGACTGCTTCAAGATTCTTAAAAATAGATAAAATATCATCAGTAAAATATTCTATGCTTATATCAATTCCTATAATTTTAGGAGGTGCTTTAGTTCATATAGCCCCTCAAATAAAAAATCCTAATTTCCCGTACTTTGATTTTTTATTGGGAATTATATTATCTTGTATTGTAGGAGTTTTAGTTATAAAAATTCTTTTAAGTTTTATTGCTAAATATAGCTATAAAACTTTCATGATATATAGAATATTGTTAGGAATATTTATTTTGTTATATTTTTACATTTTATAATATATAATTGCTTAAAATTATTACTTAGGCAGTCATGAACCGATATCCCACTTACATATTAGTACTTTTAACTATATTAGCTCCTTCAATTGCAACTGCTCAAACTTTATGCACCATCAACTATATTATCATACAAGAAACATTGTATTCTAAAAAAGTTATAATCGAAGAAAATAAATATTTAGAGGCATCTAAGCAATCAAATACAAAAACTTATTATAAAGAAATTATAAAAAATTCAAAATATAATTTCAATGCAAACATAGCACAATTATTTAATAATTCATATGATTTAAAAATATCGAAAAATTCTATCAATGTAGAAAATTTAGCCTTCATTTTTACAAGTACAGACAAATATACATCTAATAAAAATTATTCTATAACAAGAAATGGTAATACTATAAGGTTAATTTATAATAAAATTGGTAATACTTCAAAGTTAACTTTAATAAATAAAGAAAAATACTCAAATGCATCTTTAGAAAGAACTATAAAAATGGATTGCCAAAATTATGATAAATCAAAAAAAGCATTTAATTCATATATTAATAATTATCCTGATTTTTTCAACATATTAATTTGGGATACTCCTGCAACAACGGAATTTCAAAAAGCAAAAGATAAAGTTAAAAAAAACAATGAGCAAAAATATAAAGAATATATAGAAGAAAGAAAGAAAAAACAAAAAGATCTTTCAATAAAAAGAAAAAGAAATTTCATCGAAAAAGAGCAAAATAAAATAGATATAGAAATTGAAGAAAAAGAGAAAAAGCCTCAAGCTAACACTGAAGATACTACAAAATTACCTAGTATAGACCAAATATCATAGTAAGAATTTACTTACTTTTATTAAGTCTTCTTCTGTGTCTACTCCAACATGATCTTCATTAACAAGAGTAACTCCTATTTTTATATCATTTTCTAACGCTCTCAATTGTTCTAATTTTTCATGATTTTCCAAAGCACTGACTGGTAAATTGACAAATTTATTCAAAATATTTCTATGATAACCATAAATACCTATATGATGGTATTTAATTGAAGAACCATATGGTATAGGGTATCTACTAAAATATAAAGCTTTACCAATATCTTTTGTATGCCAACTTATTACTGCTTTTACATTATTTATGTTTACACATTCATCTGTTAGTGATATTTCATTAACTAATGTAGTAATATCAAACTTATATTCAGCATTAGTAAGTAAACTTAATACAGCTACTATAGAAGATTTAGTTATTGTTGGTAAATCTCCTTGTACATTGATGACTAAATCATAATTATTACATTTATCATAAATGTCTAGCGCTTGTTTGATTCTATCTGTACCAGAAGGTAAGTTACGATCTGTTAATATAGCGTTACCTTTATAATCTTTTATACATTCATAAATATCTTTACTATCTACTGCTACTAACACATCTGCTACATCTGCTTCTTGAGCTTTTTTTAACACATGAATAATCATTGGTATACCGTTTATATGCCTTAAAGGCTTATTTGGTAATCTTGTTGAAGCTTTTCTTGCTGGTATAACAATAATTGGATTTTTCATATTAAGAACCTATTATAAATATCAACAACATTATATCATAACTATATTAACTTTATAACTTATAACTATTTGTATTTGAATTACTATATGTTATAATTGCCCTGTAAGTTTGAATATATTAAATGAACACTTGGTCAGGTTCGAAAGAAAGCAGCCAACTCATTCTAATATATGTCAGACTTACGCTTATTTATATAAAACTATATCTTAATATCCTAAATTCATTCATATGACATCAGCTTCTTATATTAGTCTAGCAAGAAAATACAGACCTTCTAAAATAAAAGACTTAATAGGGCAAGAAGCCTTAGTCCAAACTCTAGAAAATGCCTTTTTACTAAATCGAGTAGCCGATGCATTTATGTTTACAGGTACAAGAGGGGTTGGTAAAACTACAACTGCTAGAATTATTGCTAAAGCTTTAAATTGTATAGGTGAAGATGGTAAAGGTAACATAACACTGAATCCTTGTGGGGTTTGCGAACAATGTATTTCTATAACAGAAGATAGAAATTTAGATGTTATAGAAATGGATGCTGCATCAAAAACATCTGTAGATGATATTAGAGATGTCATCGAAAATGCCAAATACAAGCCTGTAGCATCTAGGTATAAAATATTTATAATAGATGAAGTACATATGCTTTCTAAAAGTGCATTTAATGCACTTTTGAAAACTTTAGAAGAACCTGCATCTCACTTAAAATTCATTTTTGCAACTACAGAACTAAGAAAAGTACCTATTACTATACTATCTAGATGTCAAAAATTTGATCTAAAAAGAATATCTGTAGATACTTTAGTAAAACACTTAGCAAATATTTGTGATAAAGAAAATATTGAATATGAGCCAATTGTTTTAAATATAATTTCAAAATCAGCTGCCGGATCTGTAAGAGATGCTTTATCTTTACTTGACCAAGCTATTGTATATTCTAACAAGTCTCTTACTGAAAATGCAATAAATGAAATGATAGGGAATAAAGGTAAAACAGAACAATATGAATTTTTTAATCTTATTATCAATTCAGATAATAAAGCACTACATTTCATTACTAATATATATAAGCAAGGATTATCTTTAGACATTTTTTTTGAAGATTTACAAAATACTTGCCATGATATAACTGTATATAAAATCACAAATTCTACTGACATTATTGATATAAATGACTTTGAGTTAGAACAAATTCAAAATTTAGCAAATAAAATTGAAATATCTACGTTGTTACATATATGGCAAATTTTATTAAAAGGCAACTTAGAAATAAAAACCAATAACAATACATTACAAATAGCTAATATGCTGACAGCTAAACTTATTTTAGCAAATAACCTAAACAACACTGATTTGTTAATTAATCAAATAATGACCAATAAACAAATTATAAGTAAAGAAAAAACATCAGCTCATTTGTCTTCATTTAATCAAGAAGCTAAACTTCCTGAAGATACTCCCTGGCAAACAAATAATGTATCTGAAGTTGATCAAAAGATAATTGAAAGTTACCCTTCTATTACAAATGAAAAACATACACCTACAACTTCTGAGTTCTCTTCTAATATTCAAACTGAACAATTGATGGATAACAAAGAACACGATATAGAATTTATTAAAGATGAAGTTACAAAAATCTTTCCTAAAGCAATTTTCAAAGGTAAAAAACCACAATAATTATTGTTTAAGGCTTTAAAATTTGATCAATCTAAACTTAATTGCAAATAATAATATATTTATAAGAAAAAATTATCATTATTAGATAATTTCCATTGTTCTAAAAATTCTATCATAGATGCTTCTTTTGAACCCTCTAATAAAGATAATATTTGTTTTATTGCTGTATTATAAGTATCTGTAGAAATCACACAAATATGGTGCATATATCTTAAATAAACTAGATATGTATTTAATACATCTGTTTCACAATAATCTCTAATTGCTTTTAACTTCCCTTGATCATACATATCTTGTACATTTGCACCAGAAACGCCAACTTTACCTGGAAAACCTAAAATAGCACAAACCTCATTAAGCTTTATTCTTGCAGATAAACCAAAATCTGAAAGTGCATCAATCAAATCACAATGCCAATTAAGTGCATATCTTTTATTATAACCTTCCCACTTTGTTTCTGACTGATGAAAAAAACAGCCTGCTATACCATATTTCATAGCTCTGTATTTTAATACTGGTATATCAAAAGTTTTTCCATTGAATGTAACAATTTTAGGCTTATATTTATCTACAGTATCAAAAAAACCTTTAACTAAATCGTATTCAGATGAATTTTCTGTCCCTGCACTTTTACAATATTTCAAAGTATAAAACTCTTCATTCGAACCACTTAAGTATTCAACTTTAACAAGTATATAAGATATCGTTACAATTTTATGAAACAGTTGTCTGGGAAAAGCATTTTTTCCATCTGTTATTTCTAAATGATATTTTATAAGTGCTTCTCTAGCTTGAGATATAGAACTTATGTTATCGTTTTCAAGTAAATTATTTACAACATCGTGATCTATAATAGTTTCTATATCGAAAACAAATAAATACTCTGATTTCAAAATATAACGCTCCATTAATTATAATAACTTAAGGCAATTATATAATAAATTTATTCAAATATTATGAAAAAGAAGTTACTCTTTTTAATGCTTATTATTTATTAAACAGATCTTTGTGTTGTTATAATACTCATTTTTTAGTAGCATCTATTTTTTCGTGATTAATTAACCATTTTTTTGCTTCTAAGCCGCAATTATAACCTGTTAATTCCCCTGAGCTACTTATTATTCTATGACATGGAATAATAATAGATATAAGATTAACAGAGCACGCATGACCAACTGCCCTAGCTTTATTTTTTGAACCTAATAATATTGCTATATCCTTATAAGAACAGCATCGACCATAAGGAATATTATTTAATCTTTCATACACAGAAATAGAAAAGATGACCCGGTTGATTTGATGGGTAGCTTAAATTCAGTTAATTTTTCAAAAAAATATAACCTAAGTTGACTAACACATATTTCTGTTATTTTATTAGGATTATTTTCACTTTTTTCATTAGAAAAACTAACTTGTAAAATATCAGTTGTAGATGCTAAAATATTTGCAAATTTCCAAGGAAATGATTTAGGACAAACTAACTGGTCTTTATAAATCATAAGTGATTCCATGTATGAATTGTTAAATAACTTTTAAAAGGAGATGCTTTTTCTATATCATATACAGAATACTTCTCTAAAACTTTTTTTATTCCCAAGTCTGTTCCCATCCAAATATCTTTATCATTTAAAGAGCTTAATTTTATGTAATCTATAGTCCATTTACCAATACCTTTTAGTTTAATTAAGTTATCAATATTAGATATGATATCGTTTTTGCAACACCATTGAGAAAACAAATATAAAGTATGTTTTTTTGATTGCATTGTCTTCATCTCTTCAATATCACTTTCAGTGATATCTTCACAAGATGGAAAATAAGATAAATCATCAATACTCTTTTTAGAAACAAGAGCAACAAATTGATTAATAAGCTTGGTTGCAGCTGAAATAGAAACTTGCTGACTACAAATTGCTCTAATGCCAGCTTCATAAGGAGAAAATACTCCTGGTATATGTAACCCTTTCTGTATTTTCAATTGTGGATACAAGATTTTTAATTTATTTTCTATGATATTTATATTTGTTTCTATATCAAAAATTATCTTTAATTTTTTTAATAAAGAAGGTAATACCGAAGTAAAAGATTCTGAAATATTTAATATGAATCCTTTTTTAGAAGGTGTAATATCAAAAAAACCTTTTATTTTTTTAAATTCTATAGTGCGATAATAAGTATTACCATTGATAAATTCTATATTGTTAAGTAGCCTTTTTGATTGAAAATTCAAAAAGTATTGCCAATCATATTGATATATACAAGGTAAATTTACAACTAGTGTTTGTGATGTAATATCAATTATTTCAACCATAATTTATCTTATTAATATATAGATAAATTATAACCTTATTAGAAATGCTTTAAAAGATATTAAATATATACTTTATAACAATAAATATTATGATTTAATTTCATATAAAGAACCATTTGAGATACTATATTTGACTTGATAGTTTTTATCAAAAATAGCTAAATTAGCATAATAATTAGATTGAATTTTCCCTAATCTATCAGAAACTCCAAAAGCAACAGCTGGATATAAAGATGCCATTTTTAGTGATTCTTCTAATGAAATACCTACATGTTCAACTAAATTTTTAACACTAGACATCATATCAATACATGCACCTGCCAATGTCCCCTCTGAGCTAACACACTTACCATTTTTGACAAATATTTCTTGGTCTGCAAATGTAAATGATGTTAAATTAGTACCCAAAGGAGTTACAGCATCTGTTACTATAAACAACTTGTCTTTTTTGATTTTTTTAGAAATTTCTATACTTTTATAGTCAACATGGTAACCATCTACAATTATACCTGCATACACAGGATTATTCAAAATAGCTCCAACCACAGATGGCTCTCTACCTTCAAATGCAGACATTGCATTGAATAAATGCGTAGCAAAACAGGCACCAGCATCTATTGCTTGCTGAGCTTCATTGTAGGTTGCATTAGTATGACCTATAGAAATTTTTATACCTGCATTACTTAACTTTTTAATGTACTCTATATTATTTTCTTCCGGAGCCAAGGTAAGTTTTATAGGTACTTTTTTTACCCAAGAACATAAAAAATCACACATTTCAGCCGTAAGTGATTTTATGTATAAAGGATTGTGAATACCTTTTTTAACTTTGCTTATATAGGGACCTTCTATATGTATTCCAAGTACAATATTTGGGTGTTTGATATAATATCTATTTACAACATCAATAGCTTTTTTTATTTCTATTTCATTTGTAGTAATTAATGTTGGTAAAAAAGAAGTACAACCATACAATAAATTTGTTTCATTCATTATTGCTAAAGTTTTTTCTGATATATCATCATTAAATAAAACACCTCCACAACCATTTAATTGTAAGTCTATAAATCCTGAAGATATATATAAGCCTTTCATATCTAATTTTTCTATAGATTCTGGTATATCCTGAATATTTACAATACTATCAATTTTAGTATTTTTGATAATAATTGCCTGATTTGTCTGAAGAGAATAGTTTTGAAAAAATTTAATATTTATTAAAGCATATGTAGTTAAGTTTTTTGATAACAACCGAATATATTTCATGATTCTTTACTTTGATGATAAAAATATTATAAATTTTCTATATAAGAAAATTCATCTTCTAAATCTTTAAAATATCTATATGTACTTACTTTTAA
This sequence comes from Alphaproteobacteria bacterium endosymbiont of Pipizella viduata, assembly GCA_964020055.1. Classification (GTDB taxonomy): domain Bacteria; phylum Pseudomonadota; class Alphaproteobacteria; order WRAU01; family Hepatincolaceae. The sequence goes on along the minus strand of OZ026533.1, from coordinate 1,011,961 downwards.
TTCTGAAACAGCCTCTTCATCTGCAACTAAAACAGCTTTATTATGCATCTGTAGAATAGATATAGGACAAGCATGTGAAACACTACCTTCAATACATTGTTTTACTGTTTGTGCTTTTTTAGCACCAGTTACAAGTATCATAACTTCCTTACTTTCAAGAAGAGTTTTAATTCCTACAGTTATTGCACTTTTAGGAACCAAATCTATATTATCATTAAAAAACCTTGCATTAGCAGATAAAGTTGTTTTGTTTAAAGATTTTTCTCTAGTAAATGATCCTAAAGAAGAAAAAGGTTCATTAAATGCAATATGACCATTTTCACCTACTCCACCTACAAATAAATCTATACCACCACTTGCTTTTATTTTTTCTTCATATAGCATACCTTCTTTTTGAGTATCTTCTGCCATACCATTAGGTATATTGATGTTTTCTTTTTTTATATCTATGTGGCAAAACAAATGTTTATGCATGAAAGACCAATATGATTGTGGATTTTCTTTAGATAAACCAACATATTCATCCATATTAAATGTGGTTACATTTTTAAAACTCAAACAACCATTATTGTGATGTTTGATTAAATTATTATACATTTCGACAACAGATCCTCCTGTTGGCAAACCCAATACAAATTGCTTTTTCTTTTTATTAATAGTTTCTTTTATATAATTAGCAGCCCAAGTACCAACTTTGTCTGTAATAATTAATCTCATTATTATCCTACATATTTAATATTAAATATATTTTTATTAGTTCACTACATCTTTTTCATTGATTCTTTTATTTGCTCTGCTACTGATTCAACTTCAGGGCCTATTATAACTTGAGTTTCTCCAGATCTTTTACTAATCACACCTTTTGCACCTAATTTTTTAAGATTTGCTTTATCTATTATTTCTATATTTTTGATTTTTAATCTTAAGCGGGTAGCACAATTTGATATTTCCATTATATTATCTTTACCTCCTAAAGATTCTATAAATAAAGTTCCAACCTCTTTGTTATTGATATCTGAATTTTTTACATCTTTTTGAGATTTATCTTTTGACGTAATTTCAGTTTTGTTTATTGTTCCATCAACATTAACATCATTAATTAAAAATTCTTCATTTTCATCTCTACCTGGAGTAAGAATATTGAATTTTTTGATTATAATATAAAAAATCATAAAATATACAGCAAAATATATAGGACCTATTATAAGTAATTTCCAACCATTTTGTCCTAAACCATAACTCAATAAATAATCAAATAAACCTGCAGAAAAGGTAAAACCTAGTCTTACTTCAAACATATGCATTATCACAAAAGATATACCAACTAAAAGTGCATGTACTACATACAAAGGAAAAGCTAAAAATAAAAAACTAAACTCTATTGGTTCTGTAATTCCAGTCAAAAATGCTGTTAAAGCTGAAGAAGCTAATACACCTATAACAAGATTTCTTCTTTCTTTTTTTACACAAAGTATCATTGCCATAGCAGCTCCTGGTAAACCAAACATTAAAGGAGGAAAAGAACCTGCCATAAAATATCCTGCTTTAGGATCTTGAGCAAAAAATCTCCATAAATCACCATGTTTAACAACCGAGATTCCATTTTCTATAACTGTATAATCTCCAAAGGTGAACCAAACTAAAGTATTAAGTATATGATGCAAACCTAAAGGCACTAGCATTCTATTTGCAAAACCATATAGAAATAAACCTATATCACCTGAACTTATGATCCAATTACCTAAAAGAGCTATACCATTTTGTATAGGTAACCATATATAACCAACGATACAAGCTAAAATTAAAGCGGTAATTCCAGATATAATTGAAATAAACCTTCTACCTCCAAAAAATGCTAAATATGTTGGTAAGTTTATTTTGTAGTATTTGTTATATAACATACCAGATACAGAACCTATCAATATTCCAGATAAAACACCCATATTAATATTATTATCTATCAAATGTATTACAGATATAAATATTGAGTGCCCTATGAAGGAAGCTAGCGCTACAGCTCCATGGTGGTCACAAGCAAAACCTATAGCAATACCAATTGCAAAGATAACAGGCAAATTATCAAAAACTGCACTTCCAGATTTTGATAAAATTTCTGATATCATTTTAAAAATAGCTAATGTGTCATGTGACATAGAATTTGTAATAAATAATTCTAATATATCAGGTTGGCCTAATCTCAATAAAATACCAGCTATTGGTAAAACAGCTATTGGTAACATTAAAGAACGCCCCAACATTAAAAAATATTTTGTCATTAAACCAACCCTCTTGTTAAAAATTATATATTATAAATTAATCTCTTTTTCAACTAATTGTTGCACTTCTTCCGCTGTAGACATTGTCAAAGCTTTATTGGCTATTTCCTTACATTGTTCATAAGACAATTCACGTATCAATGCTCGTATGTCTGGAACAGATTTCATAGAAGTAGATAATTCTTTTACCCCTAAACCTATTAAAATAGGAACAGAAACAATTTCAGATGCCATAGCCCCACAGACTGCTGTTGGAATATTATATTGATTACCACCATCAACCGTCATTTTGATTAATTTTAATACTGCAGGGTGTAAATTCTTTAAGTACTTAGTTAAAATAGAGTTTCCTCTATCCATTGCAAGTGTGTATTGAGCAAGGTCATTTGTACCAATGGAAAAGAAATCTACATGAGGAGCAATTTGTTCCGCTATTAAAGCTGCTGAAGGAACTTCTACCATAGTACCTATTTGTATTTCTGTAGATATTCCTAATTTTTTCTTTTCTTCTTCAATGATTGCTTTTGTGTCAATGATTTCTTGTACATTTGCAACCATAGGAATCATAATTTTTACAGTTTCTAAAGGTTTTACTTGTAAAATAGCTTTTATTTGTCTTGCAAACAGTGCTTTGTTTGTAAAATAATTTCTAACACCACGCATACCAACAATAGGATTTTCTTCTTTGGCGATGTGTAAGAATGATAAAGGCTTATCTCCTCCTACATCTAAAGTTCTTATTGTTACAGACCCCCCTGTAATTGCATCTACTACTAATTGATATATTCTAGTTTGCTCTTGAATTTCAGGTTCAGATGTTGAATTAAAAAATAAAAACTCTGTTCTTAAAAGACCAATTCCTTCAGCTCCTAGCTCTTCAATTCTTTTAGCTTCAAGAGGATTTCCTACATTACCTTTTACTTTAATTTTCACACCATCTACTGTAATTGCTTCTGCTTTAGTATTAGCAATATTTTTAGCTCTTTTAGTATCCGAATGTTCTTTCTTGATTTTAATATCAGATAATAGACTTTCTGGAGGATTGACAACTAAAATACCTTTATCTGCATCTAACACTAACGGAACTTTATCTTTGATTTGTTTCCCTGCAGATCCTATAGCAACTAAAGTTGGTATTCCCATATTTCTTAACATCAAAGATACATGAGAAGTTGTTGATCCTTTTGTAAGTACCACTCCTTTTACATTATCATCAAAATTTGATAAGTCAGAAGGAATTAAATCTTCAGCAACGATTATTGTATTATCAGGATAATTAACATTATCCTCTACATCATCTAAACCCAATAATATTTTTAATATTCTTTTTTGCAAGTCTTTAAGATCGGCAACTCTTTCCATTAATAACGTATTGCCGGTTCCTTTTAAACCTTCAATTGCTTGTTCAGTTGAGTGCTTCCAAGCATATGCTGCAGCTTTTCCTGCCTTTATTAAGTCTTCGGCAGGCTCAATCAAACCAGGGTCGGAAAGCATAGTTAAATGTGCCTGTAAAATTTCTGCTTTTGTTGGATGGTTAGCCTTTTTAGCCTGCTGAATTTCTTTTGAAAGTTTTTTGTTTAATTTATCTAAAGCATTTTTTAATAAGTTTAAATCTTCTGGCGTTGGCTTTATATTGGTTACAGATAATTCTTCATCTTTAAATGTGAATGATTGTCCAATATGAATACCAGGACTTGCTACACTTCCTTGTAAAGTATCACCATCTTTCAAAGTGATGAATTCTTCTGATTCTTGCTCATCACTTACTTGAGAAATCACTTTTTCTCCAAGTCCAGATTTTATTTCTTTAGCAATACTATCTATAGCATCTTGCGCATCTTCGCCACTTGCTGTAATACTAATTTGTTCTTCAAATTTTATACCCAAACTTAAAATAGCTACAATACTTTTAGCATTTACAACTCTTCCATCTTTTTTTATTTTTATATCAGATTTGTATTTACTTGCTATTTGAAAAATAGCAGAGGCTGGTCTTGCATGTATTCCTGTTGGATTTAATACTGTTATTTTCTCTGATTCTAATTCTGAAGATCCAGAATTAATTTCATTATTAAAGCTATTATTAACATCATCTTCATTGGACAATATGCAAAGATTGGCTCCAGATACGATATCACCCAAATGAGTATTTAGCTTAATATCATCTGTTAAATTAGTAAATATAATAATGACATCTATGCTAGGAGCTTCTTTTACTAAAACATCAAAATCAACTTCTAATAATTCATCTCCCTTTTTTACCGATGCTCCTTTTTTAGTTAAAGCTTTAAAACCCTTACCTTTTAACGACACAGTATCGATTCCTACATGAATTAATACTTCGTACCCATTTTTAGACTTCAATGCCAAGGCATGATTCGTATCTTGCAAAGTTTCTATAGAACCGTCACAAGGTGCTGATATTATTTGTTTCCCTAAACCATTAGGTGTGATTGCTAAACCATCTCCAAGCATTTTTTCTGCAAAAACAGGATCATCTACTTTTTCAATGGGAATTGAAATACCTGATATAGGAGAGTAAATTACTTCTTTCATTTATTTAAGTCCTTTAATATTTTTTTCAACAGACTGACTTTTATATTTAATTATAGTCAAATTATAATATCACATATAAAAATACAATATATTAATGCCTTTGTGATTATATTTTTATATATGTTTTATAACACATATATCCTAAATTAACCTACAAAAGCGCACATATTCAAAATGTTAACATTTTGTAACATTTATTACAAAATATGATTGTTTATGAATTTTATTGATGAATATTTATATAAAAATGTTATAAAAATATACTTTCATTAATTTTAAAATTGTTATATACTCGAAATTGGTTTTATACTTATAATAAATATAAATATAATTTATATAAATTAATAATACACATAGGATATATATTGAAAAATCTAACAACTAACGAAAAACAACCTAAAAGAAAAAAGTTCTATAATAACAACAAACCTAAAAGTGGTGAGTTAGTATTGAATTTATTTCTAAGAAGTAGTTTACTTTCTTTAATTCAAATTAATTTTTTATTATTACCATTTTTGTTCTTAAGTCTAAACGTAATGCCTTTTACAATGACATTAGTAATTGCTATGTGTTTTTTACTAGCTTTGTGTGTGTTTTACAAGAATAATTATACTGCTAGTTGTTACATAATAACTATTAGTACTTATATAAGTGTTATTTTCATGATGTTTTTATATTATATTATTCACATGAATTTAAGAGAAATAGTTTCACAAATTCCTTTTATTAAGTTTTTGTTAGAACTGTATAGCATAAAATATATTGTTATATGCTCTGTTACATTACTTTTAAGCTTGAGATTATGTATATATTTACACCAAAAAATAAAAATAAAAGATGGTTTGGTATCTTCTTTTTTCAAAGACTTTATATCTATTTTAGTTTTTTCTTGTATAGTAATATTTACAATGCTGATTGTTTTTAATAATTTTTCAGTACTTACTGAAACTTTAACCTATGTGTTATTGTACACTTCTTTAAGTAGTTTGATTTGTAGTATGGTTTTACTAGCAATAAATAAAACATTACGTAAAAGAAGCTACACCAATAAAAGTAGAAATTTATCTAATAGGAAATTTAGAAATGAAAAATATAATGCAACTAATGCAAAAAGCTCAGAACCTACAAAAAAAGATGGGGGAAATTCAGCAAGAAATTAATCTATTAGAAATAACTGGTACTAGCGGTGGTGGTCTTGTAAAAATGACTATGACTGGGGATTATCAAATTAAATCTATAGATATTGATGATTCTTTAATTTCAATAGATGAAAAAACGGTTTTAATAGATCTAATCATAGCATCGTATAACGATACTAAAAGAAAAGTTGCTGATATATCAGAAGAAAAGATGAAAGAGGTAACAGACGGTTTACCCATTCCTCCAGGAATGAAAATACCTGGTATGTTTTAGAAACTAATTATTTCTATCTATCATCATGGAATATAGTTCAGTTATAGAAAAAAATATAATTCTTTTATCAAGACTTTCTGGTATTGGCCCAAGAAGTGCTAAAAGGATTTTATTAGATTTGATGAATAAAAAAGAACATTTATTATTACCATTGATAGAAAATCTTTCTAGATTAGCAAATGATATAAAAACATGTTCTTTGTGTAATAATATTGATGTTTCAGATCCTTGTTCTATATGTAACTCACACAAAAGAAATAAATCTCTTTTGTGTGTAGTTGAAGATATATCATCTTTATGGGCAATTGAAAAAAGCAATGCTTTTAATGGCTTATATTATGTTTTAGGAGGCACTTTATCTGCAAGCAGAAATAGCGATTTAATAGAAAAAAATCTTGAGTTTTTAACTAAAAAAGTTGAAAATGATAATATTTATGAAATCATTATAGCAACATCTGCAACAATTGAAGGACAAATCACTGCTAATTATATAAAAAGTGAAATAAATAACCCTAATATTACTGTTTCTATGCTAGCTCAGGGAATACCTATAGGTAGTGAAATAGAGTATTTAGATGATATTACTCTGTCTGCTGCAATTAATTTAAGGAAGATTATTTAAAAATGTCTGATTTTGATATAGTCTTAATGCCTAACCACACATTAAGAAAAAAAGCATCTACTGTAGCAGAAATAAATCAAGAAATAAAAAATATTTCTTTTTCTATGTTGGAAGCTATGTATCTCAATAAAGGTATCGGCCTTGCGGCTAATCAAGTTAATATATTACAACGCATCATAGTTATAGATTTACAAGAAAATGATGTAAAAAATCCAATGATTATGATCAATCCAGAAATAATATCTCATTCAGATACTATGGTAGATTCTGAAGAAGGATGCTTATCGATACCTGATATGAAAGATACTATAAAAAGATATGAAAGTATTGTTGTAAAATATTTAGATTTAGATAATAAACCTCAAACTATTGAAGCAAAAAATCTTTTGTGTTATTGTTTACAACATGAAATAGACCATTTAAATGGAATTTTATTTATTGATCATTTATCTAATCTGAAAAAAAATTTTTTACTCAAAAAATACAATAAATCTCGTCAAAAAAATAAATAATTGTAAGTATTCTATATGAAAATATGCTTTATGGGCACTCCTAGCTTTGCTAGCAAACCACTTAATAAATTATTAGAAAATAATTATAATATCCAAACAGTATATACTAGGTTACCTAAACCTAAAGGAAGAAAAAAAGAATTACACTATTCTGATGTTCATCTTTTGGCTAAAAAATACAATATCAATGTAGAAACTCCTAAAACATTTAAAAATGGTAATAATGTTGAAGAATTTTTGAAGCACAATTATGATTTATGTATTGTTGCCTCATATGGTTTGATTTTACCTGAAGCTATTTTAAAATCACCCAAGTTTGGATGTGTTAATCTTCATGCTTCTATATTACCTAAATATAGAGGAGCTTCTCCTATTCAAATGGCATTAAAAAATGGAGATTCAGAAACTGGCATAACAGTTATGAAAATGGATCAAGGCTTAGATACTGGAGATATTGGCGCAATTCATAAACTTGATATTGCAGAGGAAGATACGTTCACAACTTTGTTTGAAAAGTTAGGAGATTTAGCTGCAGATATAATAATACCTACAATAGAGAATATCAGAAATAATATTATTAAATATAACAAACAAAATTCTGATTCAGCAACCATAGCTAGACTTTTATCAAAGAAAGATGGTATTATAGACTTTGAATCCACAGCAAGTGAGATTATCAGACAAATACGAGCTTATGAGATTTTTCCAGGTAGCTATTTTATGTATAACAACACGATATTTAAAATAATAAAAGCAGCTTCTATCAACGCAAACCATAATTATAAAAATGGTACTATAATTTCCAATAATCCTTTGCATATAGCTTGTAAAAATAGTATCTTAGAAGTAAAAATTATACAAAGACAAGGTAAAAAATCAATGTCAATAGATGAATTCTGTAAAGGATATTCTTTCCCTATAAATACTCAATTACTAGCAAGTAATGTTATTTATAATTAATCAATTATAATATTCCTATGCTATTAAATTATCTTTTTTATATGAAAAAAATTAACTCTATGATTATCAAAAGTAAAAAAATATTCTTCATTTTTAGTTTGATGCTAATAATCACATCAAATTATTTATTAGCAAGAGAACGTGTTGTTGTTGTAGGTTCTTCAACTTTATATCCTTTTATAACTATATCTTCTGAAATTTTTGGTTATAAATTTCCTAAATTTAAAATGCCAGTTGTTGAATCTAATGGATCTGGTAATGGTATAAAACTTTTTTGTACCGGTAATAATTTAGATGATCCAGATATTGCAATGTCGTCTAGGATAATGACTAAAGATGAACTTAATAATTGTAAGCAAAACAATGTAATTCCTATAGAGTTTGTATTAGGATATGATGCTATTGTTCTTGTAACCTCAAAAAATATGAATATATCATTAACTCCTAAAGAACTATATTTAGCTGTTGCTAAATATGTACCCGATGTACAAGGAAATCCAATTCTTAACCCATATAAAAAATGGAATGAAATTTCTTCGTCATTGCCTAGTGTTCCCATCAAAATATTAGGACCATCTAGCTCTCATGGAACCAGAGATTCTTTTATAGAATTAGCTATATACTCTGTGTGTGATGATCTGATCAACAGTAACACTTTACAACTAAATAATTATTCTAAAAAGCAATTGTGTAAATCTATTAGATCTGATGATGCTTGGAATATTGCTTCTGATGACTTAAACTTATTAATAAAGAAAATTTCTTTTACAAATACAAGCATTGGTATTTTATCTTATAATTTTTATTCACAAAATTCTGACAGCTTGAATATTGTAAAAATTGATAACGTAGTACCAACTATAGATTCTCTAAAAGATATATCATACCCTTTAGTAAGACCGTTATTTTTATATATTAAAACATCGCATTTAAAAACTTTACCAAATGTAGCACACTTTTTGAATGAAATATATTCTACAGATAGTGTAGGAAAAAATGGTTATTTGAAAAACAATGGTTTAATCACATTATCTTCTAACAAATATAAAATAATACGTGATAAGATAGCAAAATTTGATAAATCCGATGATAACAATTCTAATTAGTTTTTAAAAATGATTATATTCTCTTTATGTGGCTTTATTGCACTATATTTCTTTATTAACTACAGCTCAAAAAAGAAATTTTTTAAAGTATTAAAAAATCAAGGTGTAGACACACAAACAAATTCCGTCCAAATCTTTCACAGAATGAATAATTACGGGATGTATATTTCTATCATTTCTATGATTATCTCATTTTTTATTTTTATTTTTGGTACATATCTTGCCAACGTTTATACATTCAAGCAGATTTTACCTGAAATAAAAGATAATCTTATTCGTGAGATAACCATAGAGAAAATTAAAAGTATTTCTCATGATCCATCTGCATTTAAAAACACTAAAGAACATTTAAATATTGGAAATTTATCAGAAGAAGAAATATTTCAACTAGCTCAAAAATATGATATCTATACTAATATAAGTAACATTTCTATATTCTTATTCTGTTGCCTTATTGCTGTAATTAGTTTGTTTTTTATGAGTAAAAAAATATCTATAAATACACAGTATCAAAAAAAAGTTGAAAAATTAGCACAACTTTTTATTCTTATTTGCAGTACTATTGCTATATTCACAACTTTTGGAATTGTTATATCACTATGCTTGGAATCTTTCCGGTTCTTTACTCAAATTAATATTTTCAATTTTTTATTTGGTATAAATTGGACGCCAGAAACAGCAGATTTAGATCCTCAGCATAGTTTTGGTATTATACCTTTATTAGTTGGGACATTTATGATTGCATTTTTATCTGTAAGTTTTGCCTTACCTTTAGGTATTTTATCTGCTGTGTATATGTCAGAATACATGACAATAAAAAGACGTAAAATAATTCAACCAATTTTAGAATCACTTGCAGGAATACCTAGTATAGTATATGGTTTTTTTGCTGCTACAACTGTTTCACAATTAGTTATAAAAATTGGTGATTTTTTTGATTTACAGGTATCTACAGAAAGTGCTTTACCCGTTAGCATAGTTATTAGTGTTATGATACTACCTTTCATTTCTTCCACCATTTTAGAAGTTTTAGATAACATACCAAAGCATGTAAGAGAAGGTGCATATGGTATGGGTTCAATGAAACACGAAGTTATATTGAAAATCTTAATCCCTGGATCTTTACCAGGAATAGTTGCAGGTACTCTTTTAGCAGTTTCACGAGCTGTAGGAGAAAGTATGGTTATTGTTATGGCCGCATCCATAATTGCTAAATTAAGTATTAATCCTTTAGCTCCTGTAACAACAATAACAGGACAAATAGTTACTATCATGAAAGGAGATCAATCTTATGATTCACCACAAATGTTATCTGCATTTGCACTTGGTTTAACGTTATTTGTAATAACATTGTTGTTAAATTTAATGGCTATGAGAATAGTAAATTCACATAATAAAAAATATAATTAAGATAGATTAACATGAAGAAACAGTCTAATTCTCGCTTAAAGCTTCGTCATTTGAAAGAAATCTTATTTCAAATTATAGCAAAATCTGCAATTGTATTATCGTTTATTATTTTAGCATGTTTATTATTTTCTATTGTGGAAAGAGGATATTATAGTTTTTATACTCATAAAATAACTCTTGAATTTAATATAGAAAATAATAAAAATAATACTTTTTTAGAATATGATAACATGTTACATGAAAGTTTTTTCAACTTATTAAAATCATTTAATATTGAAACAAAAAATTTAAATCCATACGATATTATAAGTAGCACAGAAAAATATTATTTAGAGAAACAAGGAAATAATAATATAAAAATCCAAAACAGATCTGTATTATTAAATTCTAGCGTAGATGTATATTTAAAACATCCAAAATCACAACAAAATATTATTTCAAAACAAGTAAGAATAATTGTAGATGAATTAGTAAAGAATAATCTTATAAAAACTAAATTCAATTGGGAATTTTTTACAAATTCTGATTCTAGATTTACAGAAACAGCTGGAATAAAAGGTGCTTTTGTAGGGTCATTATATACAATTCTTTTAACAATGGCCTTTTCTATTATAGTTAGTGTTGGAGCAGCTATTTATTTAGAAGAATTTACTAAAAAAGGTAAATTATACAATTTTATAGAAATAAATATTAATAATTTAGCAGCTGTCCCTTCTATAATTTTTGGGTTATTAGGTTTTATGATTTTTCAACAAATTTTACATGTCCCACGTGCAACTCCCCTTTTAGCTGCATTAGTTCTTACCCTTATGTCTTTACCAACTATCATAATGTCTGCAAGATTAGCTATACAAAATTCTTCTAAAGCATTAAAAGAAGCTGTATATGGTATAGGAGCAAGTAGATTACAGTATATAATACACCATTTATTACCTAACACTTTTTCTGGAATTATAACTGGAATTATTATTAGTATGTCTCGTGCAATAGGGGAAACAGCACCTTTATTAATGATAGGAATGATTGCATTTGTAAGCGATACACCCTCTTCTATCACTGATAAATCTACAGCTTTTCCAGTACAAATACTTCTTTGGTCTACTGCTCCAGAGGCAGGCTTTTTAGAAAAAGCATCTGGTGCTATAATAGTACTATTAATTTTATTGATAGCACTAAATAGTATTGCTATTTATTTAAGAAATAAGGTAAAAAAATGAAAACTACTTCCAAAACCATAAATAAAAAATTAATTGCTGAAAATATAAATGTTTTTTATGGTAAAAAACAAGCCTTATTCGATATAAATTTATATATACCTGAAAAACAAGTTACAGCTTTTATTGGACCATCAGGCTGTGGGAAGTCTACTTTTCTTAGATGTTTTAATAGAATGAATGATTTTATAGACGTATTTTCTTTATCTGGTAAAATTATGTTAGATGGAGAGAATATCATGGATAAAGATAAAGATCCTGTAGAGCTTAGAATGAAAGTTGGTATGGTATTTCAAAAGCCAAACCCTTTTCCTAAAAGTATTTTTGAGAACGTTGCTTATGGGTTAAAAATACATGGTTTATATTCTTCAAAAAAAGAATTAAAAGAAAAAGTTATGTATTCTTTAGAACAAGCTGGCTTAATAGACGAAATAAAAGATCGTATTTATGATAGTGCTACAAAATTATCAGGGGGCCAACAACAAAGGCTATGTATAGCAAGAACCATAGCTATACAACCTGAAGTCATTTTAATGGATGAACCTTGTTCTGCTTTAGATCCTATAGCAACAGCTAGAATAGAAAGCTTAATAGAAACTTTAAGTAAACAGTATACTATTATCATTGTTACCCACTCTATGCAGCAAGCTGCTCGTATTTCATACAACACAGCATACTTCCATTTAGGAAGGCTAATAGAATTTGGTAAAACAAAATCTTTATTTCATAATCCCAAGCATCAACAAACAGAAGATTATATAACAGGAAGGATAGGCTAAAATGCGTAAAAACAAACATATTGTACGCTCTTTCGATAAAGATCTTTCAAAATTACAAGATATTTTATTATTAATGATCGAAAGCAGCCGTAATATATTAAATGAAATTTATAACTTGATTGTAGATAAAAAATCTTCTAATGATATAAATATAGAAGAATTACTTAAAAAGTTAAATGAGGCTAGCTGTTTCGATACCGCTGCTATTAAATTATCTTTAAACATACTAAGTTTAAGAAACCCTGTTGCATATGATTTAAGATTTGTTTTTGCAAGTAGTCATATTTCTCAAAATTTAGAAAGAATACTAGCAAATTCTAAAAATATTATCCAGCAAGTTACTGATTTATCAGAAATCAATATAGATGTCGAAACAAAGCTTTTACAAATGATACATGTAATTACATCTATGTTATACGATTTACATATAAGCTTTAATGAAGGGAATATATCACTAACAGATAAGATTATTCTTCAAGAACAAGAAATCAGTAGACTTTCTGATGAAATTTCTACTTTATCTATAGAAAAACTTGTTGCTAATAATAATAATGATTTGCATTCTATCATAAAAGGTTCAATATTAATATGTAAGTACCTAGAAAGAATAGGTGAGCATATCTCAAACATTTGTAAACATATCAGATTTATAGAAAATAATGAGCATTTATAGATATAATCCTCTTATTTACATATTTGATTAGCTTTTATACAGTATAAATTCATCAATTTTGTATATTAAATTATGGGCCAGCTATTTATATAAATAGCTGGCCCATAAGGAAATATTATTATACTAATTTTTGTTGAGCTTAAAAATCATCATCAATTATAAAATCGTCTTTTGATTTTTTATTAGCATTATCTTCTTTTTCTATATTAGTTGCTTCAGGTTTTTTCTCAATAACTGTCTCTTGCTTATTTTGTACAACAGATGGTGTTTGTACTTTTGGTTTTTGAGTAGTTGTTTGTTTTGAGTTTTTTTGTACAGGAGACACAACTTTAACCTGCTGTTTTTTTATTGCTTCAGACTTCGCTTGCTGTATTTTCAACTCTTTTTTTGCATTATCTTCTTTCTTTTGAAGCTCAATTTGTCTTTCCTGCAAATAAGGATCTATAGCTGATACAATCTCATCATATACTTTATCTTTCTTAACTGTATTGGCTTCTAATAAATTATTCAAATGATAAACTACACCAGCTTTTAGTTTTAAAACATTAACTTGCATATCTTGTTTGTTATCTGTGATACCACGATAATTTAATTTATATCCTGATGCTTCCAAAATGAAATGCCAATTATAATCGGCTCTTATATCTAAACCTACTATATATTTCAATGCACTATCATAAGAAGCAGAACTAGAATAATACCCAGATCCTTCGTAAGCTATTTGCATAAAAGATATTCCTGCATAAGGAGAAATTGCAAATAAAGTATTTTCTGAACCAAAATTAAAATCATAACCAATTTTTAAACCGCTTCCTATACCCTCACTCATATAAATTGCCTTAGCTATTGGGTTTGTTACATTAGGAGATTTGATGATTGTTAATAATTGATGTTGTAAAGGCGACCAAGATGTATGTACTGCTAGCCAAAAATTGCTTGCATTTAAGTTAACTTTATCATCAAACATAATTTCATAATCTAATTTATGACTACCATTGTAAGTAACCTTTTGAACTTTATAATCATTTTCTGGATTTAAAGCAATAGGCGAAACCATAAATTTTGATAAAAAAGTATTATCTGATAGTAAAATCCCAAAGTTGGGAGTATGCTTCACTCCGTAATAATTAAATACAAACGGTGACAAAGCAGATATTAAAATTGCAAAAACAAAATCCATTCTTTAAAAAACTCTTCCTAAGTATATTCACGACAATAGAATCATAACTAATACTAGTATAGCAAATATTATTCAAAATAATAATAAGAAATTATTTTACTACGTTTTTAAAAAATTACTAATAGTGTATAATCTGATTAGGTTAATGATTTATAAATAACTTTTATTAGTTAAAAAGGAAAATAAAAACTATGTTAGATAATATACTTGCTATTGCAAAAAATTTAAAACCCTCTCCTACAGCTGTTGTCAATCCTATAGATGAAGTAAGCTTAGGTGGAGCTTACGAAGCTGCAAAAGCGAATCTTATAAAACCTATTTTATGTGGTAATAAGAACGATATTCTTAGTTTAGCAAAAAAAATGAAAATAGATATTTCTGAATTTGAAATATTAGATTCTGATTCTGAAGAAAAAACTTTAGCTGATGCCGTAAAACTTTGTCAAACTGGCGAAGCTAAAATTTTAATGAAAGGAAAAATCCATACTGATCATTTAATGTCTGCTGTGGTTAAACGTGACAATCAATTAAGAACTGAAAAACAAATTTCGCATGTTTTTGTTTTAGGTTGCCCTAATTATCATAAACCACTACTAATTACAGATTGTGCTATCAATATTTTTCCATCTTTAGAACAAAAACATAAAATATTAGATAATGCTGTATCTTTAGCGCACAGTTTGAAAATAACAACGCCTAAAATTGCTATATTATCTGCAACTGAAACTCCCAACCCTAAAATACCAAGCACAATAGATGCTGTAGAATTAGTTAAAACTTATAAGTCTAGTACTGGCTCAATAATCATAGAAGGTCCATTAGCACTAGATAATGCTATATCTAAAGAAGCTGCTATAATTAAAGGTATGGATTCTAAAGTTGCTGGAGATGTAGATATATTATTAATGCCAAATATTGAAGCTGGAAATATAGCTTTCAAAACTTTAGTATACTTAGCTAAATCAGAAGTTGCAGGTGTTGTTTTAGGAGCTAAAATTCCTATAATATTAACAAGTAGAGCAGATAATGTACAAGCAAGATTATTGTCTGCTGCTTTAGCTTGTGTTTCTTTACAAAAATAATCATTCCAAAGGATAAAAAATGAATAATTTAGATGCTATTATGGTTTTAAACGCTGGCTCTTCAAGTTTAAAATTTAAAATTTTTAGCAAAGATAGCTTAGATGTTATAACTTCCGGCCAAATTACAGGTATAGGAACTAATAAAACTAAACTTAAAATTAAAGATAAAAATGATGTCTCTATCAAAGAAGAGCAAATTGATGCTTCAATGCCTAGAGATGATATCTTAATATATTTATTAGATGTACTAAACCAATTATTTAAAAATATTAACATAGTTATAGCAGGGCATAGAGTTGTACATGGAGGAGTTAAATATAAAGCGCCTACTTTAATAACTCAAGAAGTGATTGATAATTTGAAAAATATCATTCATTTGACGCCAATTCATCTTCCTCATAATATAAGGCCTATGGAAGTTTTGAAAAATAAATTTCCATCTTTGACGCAAGTTGCATGTTTTGATACAGCCTTTCATTCAACTAATCCAGAATATACTAAATATTATGCAATCCCTAAAAAATTAATTGATGAAGATCAAGTAATGAGATACGGTTTTCATGGATTATCATACGAATATATGTCTTATTATTTGAAAGAAAATCATCCAGAACTTCATAAAGGCAAAGTTGTTGTTTGTCATTTAGGAGCAGGTGCTTCTTTAGCAGCATTAAAAGAAGGAAAAAGCTTTGCTACTACTATGGGTTTCACACCATTAGATGGTTTAGTTATGGGAAGTAGAACTGGTGAAATAGACCCTGGAATCTTACTTTTCTTAATGAACCATAAAGGATATTCAACTAAAGATTTAGAAGATTTAGTATATTATAAAAGTGGTATTTTAGGTTTAAGTGAAGAAAGTAGTGATTTTTACAGTATAGAAACTTCAGAAAAAGAATCTTCTAAAATTGCCTGGAAAGTATTTGTTACAAGTGTAATAAAACATGTAGGTTCATTAGTTGCTTTGATGAATGGGGTAGATGCAATTATTTTTACTGCAGGTGTTGGTGAAAATTCAAACACTTTAAGAGAGCAAGTGTGTGAAAATCTTAAATATTTAGGTATTGAAATTTCTAAACAAGCGAATAAAGATTCTAAAATTATTATCTCAAGTGAAAATTCAAAAGCAAAAGTTTTTGTTATCCCTACACAAGAGGAACTAATGATTGCAAAGCATTCCGTTGCTTTATCGAAATAAACTATCATCATAACAGAACCAGGACATTATTATCCTGGTTCTATAGTAGGTTGTATGAATAATATAAAATCTTATGGTATAGCGTCAGGTATTGGTGCTAAAATTTCTGGCTCTGAGTTAGGAGTTTGGAAACTATTTTATAATATAGAAAAATATATACCAGATATTTTACTCTCTGATGTATTCTTTTCCAATTCTATAAAAACAAAATTAGATGTTATAAACGATCTTTATACTTTCTTTCTAAAGGTTAATGAACAAATAACTAAAGATTATTCTGATGTAAACAAATATTTATTTTTAACTGGTGATCATTCTAATGCAGCTGGTATATGGGCTAGTATACTTAATCAGACTAAAGGAGACTTAGGTTTGCTTTGGATAGATTCTCATTTAGATAGTCATACTCCTGAAACTTCAGATTCTAAAGCTGTTCATGGTATGCCTATTAGTTCCCTACTTGGTATTGGAGATAAACAACTAAATAGTTTAACAAAATATCATTTAAAACCTAATAACTTATGCTTTATTGGAACTAATAGTTACGAACCAGCTGAATTAGATTTATTAGAAAAGCTCAAAGTTAAAATTTTTTATACAAAAGATATAAATTCTAAAAATATTAATCAAATCTTTAAAGAAGCTATTTCTCATATAACTAAAAACACTGCTCATTTTGGAATTTCATTAGATATAGATTCAATGAATAACTCGGAAATGCCAGCAACAGGGTGTTATACTAAAAAAGGTTTAAAACTTTCTTGGGTTATTGATATATTGCATGATATAGCTAAAAATCCTAAATTTATTGGTATAGAGTTAACAGAATTCAATCCTGAGCTAGATAAAAATGAAAAAACATTTTTAGGTATAATCAAAATTATAAAATCTGTTTTTAATTGTAGTATCAATAAATAATTTTTTTGATTTATTTGTTGCAAAAATAATAAATTATTTATATAATGTTAATAGGAAATGCGGGTATAGCTCAGTGGTAGAGCGCAACCTTGCCAAGGTTGATGTCGAGGGTTCGAGTCCCTTTGCCCGCTCCATTCTGATCTTACTAACAATCTATTTATATTTTTGATAATTTAGAGTTCATTTCATCGTTAAGTTCTCTCTCAGATTCCTTACTTACAGATAAGGTAATAAGCTTATTTAAAATACTAGATGTACTATTTACATTTTTAACACGGTAAAAATATGATGAGAAACCATTTTGCTTAGTTATATTCAAAGTACCATATCCGAAAACTAAACCAACCCACGATGGAATTACAGAAACGTTAACTATATCTAAATAAGGAAATGAAAAAGTACTACCACCTTCTTTAACAATGACTCTTTGGTTTGTAACTAAAATGACAAATCTTTTCATTTGTATATAGTTATATACAAATCTTAACATAAAAAATAAAACAAATAAGAAGAAAGCAAATAAATACACTAATCCTTGTGAAGAAAAACCTAACAACGTACCTTCAGAATCTCTTGGACCTAATAAAAAGAACAAAGTATCTAAAAAAGAAAACAGTAGACAACCCATTATCAAAAATACGATACTACTGTATGCTATTGCGCCTGTTTTATTTTGATAGGTTAAAATAACCTCTTTAGGACGCAATATATCTCTATTTTTTTTTGTTAATTTTCTTATTTCTTGATATTCTGAGGCTCTACTTGCCATTCTGTGTTCCATGTACTATCCCTTAGAAGTATTAAACAACATTTCGCATATAAAAATACAACAATTTATTGTATTCTAACATACATCTTATTTATTTCAATTTTATTCAATTTCAGACTATTTGTTGTAAAGTCCAAGAATTTTTGATTATTGATTTATTTACATCTAGTTTTAAAAAAATATTATATCCACTTATAACCTTGTTTGTTTTTTGCTCATTGTAAGATATATTTTTTACAGATAATTTTGTATCTTGACTCATGAATATAAATTTATCTTTATTTCCTAAATCATCCAAGCTAAATCCGATACCATTTTTGTTTTTCGAATATTTATAATATTGTATTTTTGAACTAAGTGGAATATTCAAAAATATTTCTTTGAAATTTTTTTTGAAACTTGATAAATCTTTTACAGTCAATAGGTCTTCACCTAATACACAAGGTATATTTTTTTTTGAAAAATATAGTGTAGAATGATAAATAAAACCAAAAATATTTAAATCACCATATTGTATTTTCAATATGTTCCAAGCATCCTCTTCTTTTCTTTCATATTTGAAAAACTTATCCTCATCTGTAATCAATCTAGCAAAACTATTATTATTTTTTCGTACAACCAAACCATAGTTTATTAAAGGTATATTCAACACATTATTTTTTAAATTTGCATCTAGATTTCCAAAAATTTTTTTATTTTTATACCATAATTCAATACTTCCCGCTGAACCTTCTTTATATCTACTTTTACCTGCATCTATAACTGCTTGCAAATTATTCTGCTTTATAACTAAATATTTTGAGTCTCTCAACAATGATGATACTGCAGTTGAAACTTTGCTTAAACTAAGTAAATATGTAACTTTATCATAACTAGCAGATGATCCACCTTGAAAAATAGGTAAACCATCAGGTACTTTGATACTACGTATGAAAACAGTTATTTTATCGATCAGCTCTCTGAAATGTTTTAAATCTTGATAACCATTATCCTTCAAAATATAATATATAGATAAAATGTCTTCTAAATTAGAAAGAGAGTTTTCAGGATTTCTAGATACATCGCCCCCGTCCCTTAAAATTTGTATATCAACTGCATTGTTGAATGCTTCTGAAGCAATACTCTGTATTTTTTGATTCTTATCGCAAAATAAATATGAAGCAAATAATGCTTTAGAAATTTTTAAATTATTAGCATCAAAATTATATTTGTATGCTATTTCTATATGTTTTATTTGCTTATAGATAAATTTATAAATCAATGATTTTTCTTCTTCAGATGCAAATTTTATTAGAAAACTATAATTTGTTATCAACGCAAAAATTCTATCGGCTAATATATCTAATTTCCAATGTATATGAGAATATTTACAAGCACAATCGCAAAAAGATAAAATTAAACTTAATGCCTTTTGGCTAGCTACCTTCGTTTGTAATGATTTCAAATTATATAACCACTTAAATCTAGAAAATTCATCTAAAGCATATTCTGGTAATGAAGTTATATCTTTGTTGAAAGATTTTATTTTATGATAAGAATTAGCAAGGTAAAATGTATCTTCTAGAATTATATGTCCATCTTTGTAGCTATTATCTAAATAATAAAAATTTTCTAATATTCGAGGCTCTTTTTTATCTAGCTTTTTCTTTTTAGCATTCAAAATAACATCGTAAAGTTTAGTTGTAAAAAAATATGAAGTTATTTCTTCCCATATAAACATTAATATTTTAAGCATTGATAATAATCTTAAACTCCTGTAGAACCAAAACCAGCATCTCCTCTGGTGGTTGTATTTAATTTATCAACTTCTAACCACTCTATTTGAGAATACTTAGCTATTATAAGTTGCGCTATTCTATCTTTATCATTAATTATAAAATCTTCTTCTCCTAAATTAATCAAAATCACCCCTATTTCCCCTCTATAATCACTATCAATTGTTCCTGGAGAATTTAAAACACAAACTCCAAATTTATTGGCTAAACCAGATCTTGATCTAACTTGGGCTTCATATCCTTCTTCTAAATTGATACATATACCTGTTTTAATCAAAACTCGTTGAGAGGGCTTTAATATGATTGAACCTGTTAAACATGCGTGTAAATCCATACCAGCACTACCAGAAGTTTGATAGCAAGGTATTATGGCATTTGGGTTTGTTTTAGAAATCTTAATAAGAGTTGAAAGCTTGTTTTGTATGTTCATTATATACCTATATTTATTATAAAAATTTATTATATTGTGAAAATTAATTTCCGCTAACTAAAAATAGTCCTAAGCCTAGAAACAATCCAAGTAATAAAAAAAGAATTTTGGTTGAGTAATTATCATGAGATTTATTTGAGTATGAATGAAATTTTAACATTAAATGATCTATATACTCATTAATTTGTAAAACAGATTTATGAACCTGCAATTTAGCTTGTTGTTTGATATGATGTTTCTCTCTAACATCTTTCATATATTTTTCCAATACTTCTTTTGACATTATCCAAACGTTATTGTTTGGAGATAGATGTCTACTTGTTGATTCTAAGTAAATCATACTTTTTTGTAATATCAATAAATCTTCTTGAACTTCCATACCAAAATTTTTAGCAATTCTAAATAGTTGTTGCAACAAACCCCCTATATCAACTTCTTGTTGCTCTAAATTGATATTAATTTCCATTATAGATCTACAGGCTAATGCAAAATCTGCAACTTGATTTGGAGGTTTCACCCAACCTAAATCAAAGTGAATTTTGGCAGCTTTATAGTAATTTTTATGTAAAAATGCGATTGTTAAGTCTCTTAAATACATTCTCAAAATAGGAGACAATTTACCCATTATGCCGAAATCTATAAAAACAAGTTTTCCGTCTTTTGTTACATATACATTACCTGGATGTAAATCTCCATGAAAAAAACCATATTTAAATACTTGTATAAAAAATGCTCTTACAAAATTTTTACTAAGAATATCTAATTGAATATTGTTTCGTTTTAATTCTTCAAGGTCTAATATCGATATTCCATCAACCCACTGTTGAACTAAAACATTCAAACTAACAAAGTCCCAATATATTTTAGGTATAAGAATATATTCATCTTCTTTTGAATTATCTTTTATTTGATCACAAGATGCAGCTTCATATCTTAAATCTAATTCAAAATAGGTAACTTGTTTTAATACTTTTACAAGTTTTGTTGGTTTTGTTATTTGTCCAGCTTCTGTATATTTTTCAAAAAAGCTGAAAATTATATTTATAATTTTCAAATCTTTTTTTATAATATTTACCATATTAGGTTTAATAACTTTAATTGCAACTTTTGAACCACAACTAACTATTTCACCTTTATAAACTTGTGATACAGAGCCGCAGGCAATAGGAGTATAAGAATATATTTTAATTTTTGTATTTAATTTATTACCAAGTAATTTGTATATAAAAGCTTTCATTTTCTTTTCAGATATAGGTTTTACTTTATCTTGTAAATTAGAAAGCTCTTTTATATATTCATTACTAAAAATATCAACTCTTATTGATAATATTTGCCCTAACTTTATAAAACTTGGCCCTGCAGCTTGTAAAAAAGAAACTAATCTTTTGGCTTGTGATATAGAATCTTTTTTATATATTTTTCTAAATGGAGCACATATAAATCCAGTTGATAGACCTAACAAAAAAAAACAATTGTATCTACAAAATAAAAATAGTAAATAAAAACATCTAAATATCATATTTTACTACCAAAATGAATTGCCACTATACCAGAACTTAAATTTTTGTAACCAACATTTCTAAATCCTGCATCTCTTATCATTTCTGCAAAAATTTCTTGAGATGGAAATTTTTCAATACTTTCAACTAAATATTTATAAGAATCTTCATCTTTTGCTATATGTTTACCTAATTGGGGAATAACGTTAAAAGACCATTTTTTATAAATATATGCTAAAACTTCTTGATTAACTTTTGAAAATTCTAAACAATAAAACTTGCCACCTGGTTGTAAAACTCTATAAGCTTCTTTTAACGCTTGATTTATATCTGTTACATTTCGAATACAAAAAGATGTGCTATAACAAGGAAAACTATCATCATCTAATGGTAATTTTTCTGCATTTGCATGTATAAACTCTATTGAAGAAACATAACCTTCATTTAATGCTTTTTCTTTACCATATTCAAGCATTTTTTCATTTATATCTAATACGGTTGCTTTTTCACCTCCATTTTTTAAAAATGCTAAACCAATATCTGCAGTTCCTCCACCAACATCTAATAAAAATTTAGTTTGTTTAGGATTAAGCATTGTAATTAATTCTTTTTTCCATAATCTATGAATACCTAAACTCATAAGATCATTCATCAAGTCATACTTGCTTGCAACTGAATCAAACACATCTTTCACTAAAGATGCTTTTTTTTCTGATAGTATTTTTTTGAAGCCAAAATCGGTAAAAAATTTATCTTGTTTTTCCATAATGGTTAACTCGTAGTAATATTAATGCTATTATGCATATATAAACTATAAATTAGTCAACTTGATAATACAATATCAAACTAACATAACAACTTTTTGAAATGCCAGAACTACCAGAAGTCCAAAATATGGTGAATTACATCCAGAAATGTAATGGCCAAACAATAATCTCCACTTTTAGGTCAATTTATAAATTGAGATTTACAAATGATAGAAATTTTATAGAAGATACTACAAATGCCATTATAAAAAATATATATCGTAAAGCCAAATATATAATAATTAATTTAGATAATAACATAAGTATTATCATTCATGCAGGTATGAGCGGAATTATATCTATAAAAGATAAAACTTACATTCCTATAAAACATGACCATGTGATATTAAATTTATCAAAAAGCACTTTAGTGTATAACGATCCTCGTCGTTTCGGTTTGTTTGTTTCCATCCCTACCGATCAAATAAATATTTTACCTTTTTTTAATAATATTGGCTATGATGCTTTAAGTGATGCTTTAACTGCAGAATATTTTTATAATAAAATACATAAATCCTCTGTTCCAATTAAACAAATTTTACTTAATCAAAAAATAATTTCTGGTTGTGGAAATATTTATGCAAATGAAGCATTATACAAATCCGAAATAAATCCCTTAAAACAATCAAAAGACTTATCTCTTCAAGAAATTGAAATATTAATTGATAATTTAAAAAATATATTACTGTTTTCTATAGAAAAAGGAGGGTCAACCCTAAAAGATTATAGAAAGCCAGATGGTAACAAAGGTAACTTTCAAAGTTTTTTTCAAATTTATGGAAAAGAGAATCAAAGCTGCCCTAAATGTAAGAAAAAAAATGTAGAATGTAATATCATTAAAACTAATATTTCAAATAGAGCTACTTTTTATTGTAAAAACACTCAAAAATAAGTTTTTATTTGCAAACCATATATTTTACTGTAAAATAGTCAATTGAACATTCGATAATGCTAAAGTTCTATGTTAGTATGTTATTGTTCTAAGTTAAATAATAAATTCTGAGGTTTTAATTTTATATGGCAAATACAAAAGGTGCTGAAAAAAGAATTCGTCAAACTGCTACAAAAACATTATTAAATAAAAGCAGAATGAATAAATTAAGAACTTTCTCTAGAAAAGTCGAAGATTTTATCAAGTCAGGTCAAAAAGATGAAGCAATTGAAGCTTTCAAAAAAGCTCAATCTGTGATATCTTCTACTGCACAAAAAGGAACTTTACATCCTAACGCTGCAAATAGAAAAATTTCAAGATTATATTCAAAAGTAAAAGCACTATAAAGATCTATTAAACTTTATCTTTTTTAGTTTAATAGATATAGTTTATAATTGTACATAGTTACAATTTCAAAACTAGAGTATCGTATGTATTGCACAGATTTTTCTTGGGAAAATTTTTTAGATATTCTCAAGGCAGATATATCAGGCCTTTCTTATTCAAATTGGATATCTCCTCTTGAACTTCAAGAATTAAATGGCTCTGTTTTATACATATCTTCTCCGTCTACTTTTATAAAAAATTGGATAGATATTAATTTTTCTACTATTTTGTTAAAAGCTGCTAAACAGTGTTGTGAACAAATAGAAACAGTACAAATTGTAGTTGTTACCCAAAAACAAGAAAATAACGATCAATCTTCTATAACAAAAGTAAATCTACAACAATTAGAAGAAAAAATAATTTCTGATAATTCAAGTACTTTTGATATACCTCTTAATCCTAATTATACTTTTGAAAACTTTGTTGTTGGAAAACCTAATATGTTTGCTTTCAATGCCGCAAAAAGCATAGCTGAAGGTGCAACGAATTTTAATCCTCTATTTATACATGGTGGTGTTGGTCTAGGCAAAACTCATTTAATGCATTCTATTGCTTGGTCTTTGAAAAAAACTAATCCTAAAATCAGATTTTTATATTTGACGGCTGAAAAGTTTATGAATTTGTTTGTTATTGCTTTAAAAGATCACAATATATTATCTTTCAAAGAAATGTTTCGTGCAACTGACTTACTTATGATTGATGATTTTCAATTTATGAGTGGTAAAGATCAAACTCAAGAAGAATTTTTTCATACTTTTAATTCTCTTATTTCTCAACAAAAGCAAATTGTTATTTCAGCCGATAAATCACCACATTTATTGACAAGTATTGCAGAAAGAATACGTTCTAGACTACATGCTGGACTAACAATTGATATTCACGAAACTAATTATGAACTAAGACTTGGTATCTTACAATCAAAAGCAAAATTATTGAATATCAAATTACCTAAGAATGTTACAGAATTTTTGGCTCATACAATTACATCAAATGTAAGAGAGCTAGAAGGTTGTTTTAATAAACTTATATCGTACCATAGAGTTATGAATGTAGATATCACATTAGATTTAGCTGTAGAGCTACTTTCAGATGCAATAAAGCATAGCAATCAACATATTGAAGTTGAAATGATACAAAAAAAAGTTGCAGAACAATACAAAATAAAATTTGTAGATTTGATTTCTGCGAAAAAAGATAAACAAACGGTCTTAGCAAGACATGTTGCTGCGTATATATCAAAACAACTAACAAAATTATCTTTAGCAGAGATTGGCAAAAAATTTGGCGGACGTGATCACGCAACTATAATTTATTCTATCAATAAAATAGAAAAAACTATGGCTTTAGATAGTAATTTAGAGCATGATATAAAACTTTTAATGAAATCTATACAACAATCTGAATGATTGCAAAGTATAATAATGATTTTTATAATTATTTTTTATATACTTAGTAGTAAATGATATTGCTAAAAACAAAATCTGTAATAACAATAATAATTTGGATGTAATTATATGAAGTTCTCTGCAAAAGCAAGTGTCTTATTAAAGGCTCTAGATGACGTGCAAGGTATTGTAGATAAAAAAAGCACAAACAGAATTTTATCTAATGTTCGAATAAACGCTGCAGATGATAAATTAATTATAAATGCAACAGATACAGAGATAGATATTGTAGAACATATAACAGCTAATGTAACAATAGAAGGGTCAACAACTGTATCTGCAACTATGCTACATGAAACAATAAAAAGATTGCCTTCTCAAAGTGAAGTGTCTTTTGATTTAGATGACGATAAATTACAAATTATTTGTGATGGTTTTAAAGGTAATTTAAGTTGTTTACCTGTTAAAGATTTTCCTTCTATATATATAGATAGTTTACCTCATAAACTAGAAATAGCTGTAGAAGATTTCAGACGTATTCTTTCAAAAACTAGAGTATCTGTAGCATCTGATGATAGCCGTTTTTATTTAAATGGAATATATATACACACAACTAAAAATACAAAAAATGAGCATGTTGTAAGAGCTGTATCAACCGATTCACATCGTTTATCTATGGCAGAAATCATTTGCATTGAGGATTTTGATATTCCAAAAGGAATAATATTACCTAAAAAATCTGCTGATGAATTATTAAAACTTCTTTCAAGAACTACAGATAAACACATCAATATTGCTTTAAGTAATACTAGGGCTTCTTTTTCTTTAACTAATGTTGTGTTAACTTCTAAACTTATAGATGGTGATTATCCTAACTATCAAACTGTTATTCCTACAAATAATGAAAAAGTCATCGAGATTGATCGTACAAAATTTTTACACGCTATAGATTTAATTTCTACATATACAGATATTCATAGAACCTTGACTTTATCAATATCAGGTAACAAACTAACTCTTAAAGCACGTAGTAGTGTTAATGTTGCAGAACAAACTATAGAGATAATAAGTACAATTGATCAAATGGATATTGGTTTTAATGCTAAATACATAAAAGATGCTTGTGATTCCATCGAAACATCAAATGTTATTATAAATTTATCTTCTTCATCTACCCCCGCTTTATTCAAGCATCAAGGAGATATAAAAGAAATATTTGTGGTTATGCCTATTCGTTTAATACAAAATGAAAGTCAATAATTCTTCTATAACCAAGCTTAAATTAGTTAATTTTAGAAACCATAGCAATTTTAAATTAAATGCAGAAGGAAAATCTTTCATAATATATGGTGCTAATGGATCAGGAAAAACTAATGTTTTAGAGGCTATTTCTACATTAGCACCTGGAAGAGGCTTTCGGAATGCTTCTTTAGCAGATTTGATAAAATTTGATAGTTATAAATCTAATATATATAGCACAATCAAAAACTCTCAAATTGGTGAAATCAATATAGATTTATCTATAGAACCTAATAAGGATAACATTTATAAAAAAAATTATTTCATAGATAATAAGCAAGCTACAAAACAAACTTTAATAGAGCATTATTTTAGCTGTATTTGGTTAACCCCTCAAATGGATAATTTTTTTTTACAAGAAAATTCTTATAAACGAAAATTTATTGATAGATTGGTATTTTTAACAAATAAAAACCATTTATCATTACTTACTAATCACGAAAAATTAGTAAGAGAACGAAATAAAATATTACAAAAATATTCTTCAATAGGCTTAAGTAAAAAAATATCTTCTTGGTTAACACAGTTAGAAAATGAACTAGCACAACTTGCAGTTAGTATTATAATTAATAGAAATAATTTTTGTGATAGTATTAATATATTTTTGAAAAATCATGAGTTATATCCATCTGAAATATTTATGAAAGGTGAAATTGAAGATATTTTAAAAATTCATAAATACTCATTGCCTGTCGAAAATATACTGAAGACCAAATATGAGCAAACTAGATTTAATATATATCCTTCATTATCAACTGATTATATAAAAAACAAATCTACTTTTACAAATTTAGGAGCACATAAATCTAAATTTCTAGCTTATAGTTCAAATAAAAATATATATGCTGAACAATGCTCCACAGGAGAACAAAAAATGCTTCTTATAAGCATAATAACATCATTAATTGAAGTGTTGATTAATAGCGGAAAAGTGGTTCCTTGTTTACTTTTAGACGAAATAGGAGTACATTTAGATGATATAAATTTATTTTATGTGGTTAATAAGTTTTTGCAATTTAATGCACAAATATTCATAACTCATACAAATAGTGATAGATTACGTGTATTTGAAAATAATTTTTCTTATCTTCAAATATAGTAATTTTTTTTGTTTGGTCTAATAACAAATAAAATTCTGAAAAGTAGAAAACAGAGTATAAAATGAAAGAAAATCATAAGTTTACAAAAGAATATTTATCTAATAACATGAATTTTATCAAAACTTTCATGGCACTAGCTGTACCTATGATATTCCAACAATTTATAAATATGTCTATGATTTTATTAGATAATTTTATGGTTGGTTCTTTAGGGGTAGATATTGTTGCTGCAGTAGGTTTTGCAAATAAAGTATCTTTTGTTTTGATTTTAGTACTTTTTGGCTGTGTCTCAGGATGTTCTATATTTATTTCACAATACTATGGAAAGCAAAGCTATGACAAACTAAAACATTTATTTGCATTGATAATAATAATAAGTTTAGCAATTTCATTACTATTTATGATAGTTGCGATAATTTCTCCAGAGCAATTAGTTGCTATATTTACAAAAGATGAAAAGCAAATAATGCATGGTAGTAAATTTTTATATATATTAGCATTATCATTTCCTTTTTTTGGTATCACAATTGCAATTACATCAGCATTAAGAGCAATGGGATATACCAAATACCCTTTATATATTTCCATATTTGTAACAATAATTAACGCAATTTTAAACTATGGCTTAATCTATGGTAATTTAGGAATGCCAAGACTATACGAAGAAGGTTCTGCCTTAGCAACTTTTATATCGAGAATTATAGAGGCTTTGTTATTTGTTTTCATAATAATAAAATATTCTAAGAAATTTCATTTATATGGCAAGATAAGAGAGTTTTTTGGTATAAAATTAAGCATGCTTAAAGAAGTTATCAAGGTTTCTATTCCAATTGTACTTACAGATACTATTTGGTCTATAGCTGGAGCGTCTTTACTTGTTGCTTATGCTAAACTTGGCACTTCGGCTGCAGCTTCTGCTTTGATTTCAGACAATTTAATGAACATAGTAAGTGTTTTTTGTCTAGGCTGTGCTGTAGCATCTTCTACATTAGTTGCTCAAAGTATTGGATACTCAAACGGTGACTTAGAAGTTACTAAACTAATAAGTAATAAAATATTAAAATTTATGATTTATTTATCAGTTATATTATCTATTATATCAATAGCTATGGTTAAACCTATCCTTATGATATATGAATTAAAACCCAATGAGTACGAAGATGCGTTTATGGTACTAACTGTACTATCTGCTGTTATTGGGTTTAGAGTTTATAACTGGATGTTAATTGTAGGAGTTTTAAGAGCTGGAGGTGATACTAAAGTAGCCTTATATATTGATACTGGATTTTTATTATTTTATGCTGTTCCTGCTACTTTTTTATTAGCAATATACACAGATATTCCTATCTATTACTTAGTTTTAGTTTCAAGTGCAGAAGAAGCACTAAAATTAATCGCAGCTTTATTAAGATATAAAAGTTTCAAATGGATACACGATTTAACTCAATCTGGGTCACAAAATACACAAATACATTAATTTAAACAATTAAAAAATAATATATAACCAAAAGAATAGAATGACAAAAGATAACTACGATTCATCTTCAATAAAAGTATTAAAAGGTCTAGATGCTGTTAGAAAAAGACCTGGAATGTATATTGGAGATACAGACGATGGTTCAGGCTTACATCATATGATTTACGAAGTTGTAGATAATGCCATAGATGAAGCATTAGCAGGTCATTGTGACGTTGTAACTGTAACTTTAAATTCTGATGGATCTGTAACAGTTACAGATAATGGTAGAGGAATACCTGTAGATATACATAAAGAAGAAGGAATATCTGCTGCAGAGTTAATAATGACACAATTGCATGCTGGTGGGAAATTTGACCAAAACTCTTATAAAGTTTCAGGAGGATTGCATGGTGTAGGTGTTTCTGTTGTTAACGCATTATCTGATGTATTAGAATTAACAGTTTATAAAAACTCTAAAGAATATTTTTTGAGATTCAAATTAGGAGTGCCTGAAGCT
Source organism: Alphaproteobacteria bacterium endosymbiont of Pipizella viduata (assembly GCA_964020055.1). Classification (GTDB taxonomy): domain Bacteria; phylum Pseudomonadota; class Alphaproteobacteria; order WRAU01; family Hepatincolaceae. Next base: position 981,705 of record OZ026533.1, on the reverse strand, counting down.
CCTTTAAAAGAAATTGGAGATGCTCCTTTAGATGAAAACGGTAAAGTAAAACAAGGAACTAAGGTAAGGTTTTTGCCTGCACCTAGTATCTTTGCTATAACAAAATTTGAATATAAAACCTTAGAACGTCGTTTAAGAGAGCTTGCTTTTTTGAATAGTAATGTAACTTTAATACTAACAGATGATCGCCAATCAACACCTGTAGTAAACACAATGAATTATTCTGGTGGATTGAAAGAATTTGTTAAATATGTAGATAAAAATAAAAATTCTTTACAAAAAGACCCTATTTATTTTATTGCCAGTAAAGATGGAATAACTACAGAAGTTGCACTACAATGGAATGATAGTTATCATGAAAGTACTTTATGTTTTACAAATAATATTCCTCAAAAAGATGGTGGAACTCATTTAGCTGGTTTTAGATCTGCTTTAACTAGAACTGTCAATAGCTACATGTCAACAGCTAATATTAGTAAAAAAGTTAGTAAAGTTGACATTTCAGGTGACGATGCTAGAGAAGGTTTAAGTTGTATAATATCTGTAAAAGTACCAGATCCAAAATTTTCTTCTCAAACAAAAGATAAACTTGTATCATCAGAAGTTAGATCAGCGGTCGAAGGTGCAACCCATGAAAAATTAAATGTATGGTTTGAAGAAAACCCTCAAGAAGTAAAAATAATTTTAGGGAAAATTCTAGAAGCTGCAGCAGCAAGAGAGGCTGCTAGAAGAGCTAGAGAATTAACTAGAAAAAAAACATCTTTAGATCCCGCTAACTTACCAGGAAAATTAGCAAGTTGTTCAGATAAAGATCCTTCTGTGTGTGAGTTATATTTAGTTGAGGGTGAAAGTGCTGGGGGATCTGCTAAACAAGCAAGAAACCGTAAAAACCAAGCTGTTTTACCTTTAAGAGGGAAACTTTTGAATGTTGAAAAAGCACGTTTTGAAAAAATAATATCTTCTACAGAAATTGGAACATTAATCACTGCTTTGGGGACAAGTATCGGTAAAGATGAATTTGATGTAGAAAAATGTCGTTATCATAAAATAATAATTATGACAGATGCCGATGTTGATGGTAGTCATATAAGAACTTTATTATTAACCTTCTTTTACCGTCAAATGCCACAGTTAATTGAAAAAGGTTATATTTATGTGGCACAGCCACCTTTGTATAAAACTAAGAAAGGACAATCAGAAGTTTATCATAAAACAGAAGATGCTTTAGAAGATTTTTTATTCAATTTATGTGTTGAAGATGGCGCAACTTTAATTTTTGCTGATGGAACTCAAATAACAAAAAATGACTTATCAAATATTATTAATATATGTAAAAAAGCAAAAGTTTATTTAAAGAATTTATCTTCTAGTGGTATTCCTGAAGAAATTTTAGAATCTTTAGTTATATCTTCTGCTTTAAATTTAGATTTATTAGCATCTAAAGATGAAACTAATTTAGGCGAAATCACAGATAGACTTAATATATATTCAAATAATACTTATGCTTTATGGAATACAGAAATAAAAAATGAGGCCTTATTGATTTATAAAAATGAAAGAGGCGTTTTGACTACACATGTTATAGATCAATCTATTTTAGCTTCTTATGAAGCCAAACAACTTATGATACTTCAAAATGAACTAGCATTATATTTTAATAAACCTTCTATTTTCAAAATAAAAGAGGCTTCTGTTAATATTTATGGACCCACTTCTTTATTAGAAGCTGTTTCAAATTACGGTAAAAAAGGTGTATATCTACAAAGATATAAAGGTTTAGGTGAAATGAATCCTGAGCAATTATGGGAAACAACTCTTGATCCTGAAGCTCGTACTTTAGTACAAATAACTGTAGATAATATAGAAGAAGCAAATGAAATATTTTCAACATTAATGGGTGATGTTGTAGAACCAAGAAAAGAATTTATACAACAAAACGCTTTGAATGTTAATAATTTAGATGTATAAAAATGAATTTTTTTATTAGAAATATTTGTTTTATAATTATGTGTACTTTATTAGTAGCTTGCACAAAAAATGAAACTAAAAAAATTATTGTAAAGTTCGATCCTAATAGTAAAGTTTCAACATATAATGATTGGTATTTATATAAAGGTCATAATGCATGCTATATTGCATCTTATCCTATTAGTTCTTCTGGTAATTACACAGAAAGAGATGCAAATTATATAATAATTTCTTACAACCCTATTTCTAAAAAAAGAGAATTTTCTATCACAGGTGGTTTGAAATACGATAATAAAGCTAATACTACAATAGAAATTGACGGTAATTCATATATGCTTATAAATAATGATTACCGAGCTTGGACCATAAATGAAGATGAGAAAATTATCAAAGAATTATCTAAGAACCCACCTGTGTTAGTTGTTTTTAACTTTTTCGAAAACAATATTCACGCAATAGATAAGTACTCAACTAATGGTTTACAACAAGCTTTGGATATCTTTAAAAATGAATGCAATACCCGTGATTTTAATAGTATAAAATAATATGTTATTCTTTTATACCTTCTTTCTAAATTTAGTTATATTTGATAACCTATTATTTGTTTAACAGCTTAATGTATAATTTATATATTTGATATAACGACTTATTTTTCAATTTTAAATGACTTAATGGTAGACATGGCTTACAAAAAAATAAACTTACTTTTGATTTTCATAATTTTGGTTAGCTTCGTAACTAAACTTGATGCAAAAAAATTAAATGTAATCACAACATTTACAATTATCCAAGATATAGCCCAGAATATTGCAGGTGAGGCTGCAAATATTCAGTCAATAACAAAACCAGGTGCTGAAATACATAGTTATGAACCAACACCATTAGATATAGTAAAAGCTCAAAAAGCAGATTTGATTTTATATAACGGCTTAGATTTAGAAAGATGGGTTGATAGGTTTTTTGCAAATTTAAAAAATGTACCAATTATAATTGTAACTAAAAATATTATGCCTATTTCAATAGTAGAAGGTGAATATCAAGATCATCCTAACCCTCATGCTTGGATGTCTCCTAAAAATGCCTTGATATATGTAGATAATATAAAAGATGCTTTAATAAAATATGATCCAGAAAATACAGATACATATAACAGAAATGCTCAAGAATATAAAAATAAAATCAATAATTTAGATGCCCCTTTCCGAGATAAAATTTCAAAAATTCCTGCTTCATACAGGTATTTAGTATCAAGTGAGGGCGCATTTTCTTATTTAGCAAAAGATTATGATTTCAAAGAAATATATTTATGGGCTGTTAATGCAGAACAACAAGGAACACCTGGGCAAATCAAAAAAGTTGTAGATTTAATGAAGTCGGAAAAAATACCTGTAATTTTTAGCGAAAGCACAATATCAGATAAACCTGCTAAAGAAGTTGCGAAGGAAGCTAATGCTAGATACGGCGGAATATTATATGTAGATTCATTGTCAACAGAAGATGGCCCCGTCCCAACTTACCTAGATTTGTTAAAAGTAACTATAAATACTATCATAGCTGGATTTGAGTATGACGTCGTTAAATAATAACCAAAATTTTTCTTTATCTGTAGATAATTTAACTATTATATATAAAAATGGTCATCTAGCTTTAGAAGATATCTCTTTTTCTTTATCATCTTCAACTATATGTGCTTTATTGGGTATAAATGGTGGTGGTAAATCTACTCTATTTAAAGCAATAATGGGTATTATAAAACCAACACAAGGTAATATTATATTAAACAATGGCTCTATTAAAAAAGCTTTGAAACAAAATTTAATAGCATATGTACCTCAAAGTGAAGAAATAGATTGGAATTTTCCTATTTTAGTTAAAGATGTAGTTATGATGGGAAGATATGGTAAAATGGGAATACTTAGAATTCCTAAGAATACAGATAAGACAATTGTAGCTGAATCTTTAAAACGTGTGGGCATGTTAGAATACGAAAATAGGCAAATAGGCGAACTTTCTGGAGGACAAAGAAAAAGAGTCTTTATTGCTCGTGCATTAGCACAAGAAGCAAAGGTGATGTTGCTTGACGAACCATTCACAGGTATTGATATTACAACTGAACATGCAATCATAGATTTATTAAAAGAGTTTAGAGCACAAGGAAATCTTATATTAATATCAACTCATAATATAAGCTCTATTGCTACTTTTTGTGATCAAGTACTTTTGATAAATAAACGTTTATTAGCATCAGGAAATATCAAAACAGAATTTACAAAAGAAAATTTACAAAAAGCATTCGGACAAAGATTCACTATGGAAATATGATGCTCTTTGTTTTAAAATATTGTTATAAATAAAAGGTATTATTTTATGTTAGAAAATCTTTTAACACCGTTTTATTATAGCTACATGGTAAAAGCAATATTAGTAAGTTCTGGTACAGGAGCTATATGTGCTTTTTTATCATGTTTTTTGATGTTAAGAGGCTGGTCTTTAATTGGAGATGCTCTTTCTCATTCAATTGTTCCAGGAGTTGCTATAGCATATTACTTTACTTTACCATATGCTATAGGTGCATTTGTATCTGGGGGCTTAGCTGCATTATTAATTGGTTTTATAAAACAAATCAGTATTTTGAAAGAAGATGCTATTATTGGATTTATATTATCCACTTTTTTTGCAATTGGTATTTTGATTATATCTTTACACCCAACCTCTATTGATGTTCAAAGTATAATATTAGGCAATATTTTAGGAATATCTAATTCAGATTTAATAAGTTTGAGTATTATTATATTATGTTCAGTAATCGTACAAATTTTATATTGGAAAGATTTGCTGATAGTTTTTTTTGATGAAAATCAAGCTATTACCCAAGGAATTTCTCCAATAAAAATAAAATTTATATTTTTCACAATGCTAAGTGTATGTGTTGTTGCTGCTTTTCAAACAGTAGGTTCAATTTTAGTAATTGCAATGGTTGTAACTCCAGGAGCAACGGCATATTTATTAACTGATAATTTTAAAAAATTAACGGCTATTGCTGTTTTACTTGGTATGTTAACCTGTGCTGTTGGTTCTTATTTAAGTTTTTTTCTTAATGTTGCAACTGGAGGACTTATAGTGATTTTCCAAACTTTACTGTTTATTTTAGTATTAATTTTTGCTCCTAAATATGGAATATTAGTTAATAAATTAAATCGATTTAAACAAAAACAATCAATCAAATATTAGTAAACATATACTTATCATGTATAATTTCCTTTCATATCTTTTAGAACCTTTTCAATACGAATTTATGCAACGTGCTCTTATAGTTGCTTTATTTGGAGGAATTGTTTGTGCAATATTATCCTGCTATTTGATTCTTAAAGGTTGGGCTCTTATGGGCGATGCAATTTCTCATGCTGTAGTACCTGGAATTGCTTTAATATATTTAATTGGATTACCTTTATCAATTGGAGCTTTTATTGCAGGTATGATTTGTGCGTTATTTTCTGGATATATTAAAGATAACTCTCGCTTAAAAGAAGACACTGCTATGGGAATAGTATTTTCTGGTATGTTTGCTTTAGGGATTGCTCTTATATCTATAATAAAAACTCAAATTCATTTAAGTCATATATTATTTGGCAATATTTTAGGCATAACTCAAGCAGATTTTTATCAGGTAATTATAGTATCTACAATTGCTTTTATGATTTTGCTTATCAAACGTAAAGATTTTTTGATATATTGTTTTGATCCTATACACACAATTGCGTGTGGATTTTCTTTAAAATGGACAAGATATACTCTTTTAGGATTATTGTCTTTAACTATAGTTTCTGCTATTCAGTCTGTAGGTGTTATTTTAGTTGTTGCAATGCTTATTACCCCTGGTATTACAGCATATGTCTGTGTAAAAGATTTTAATAAAATGATTTTAATTGCTGTCTGTAGTGTAATTTTTTCTTCCATCAGCGGTATTATAATAAGTTTTCATATCAACGGTTCTACTGGGGCTTGCATAGTTCTTGTACAAGCAACTGTATTTATACTATGTTTTATTGGTTCTTATTTAAAAATTCAAATAATTAAACATAATATTTTAAAAAAATTTTAGTTAATGTTTTGTGTATGATGCAAAAATAGAATTGTATTATTATGAAACTTTACAAAATTCCAATCATTAGTAATCTGATTATAAACTATTAATATTTTAAAAACTATGACCTAAATATACAGAGCGTACTTCTTTTGACGCTAAAATATCTGCTTTTTTACCTTGAAATAAAATCTTACCATCATGTAAGATATATGATCTATCAACTACATTTAAGGTTTCTATAACATTATGATCCGTTATAAGTACCCCTATGTTCAAATTAACCAAAGCTTCTATTAATTTACGTAATTCAATTACAGAAATTGGATCTACCCCTGCAAAAGGTTCATCTAATAAAACAAATTTGGGGTTAATAGCTATAGTTCTTGCTATTTCTAACCTGCGTCTTTCTCCTCCTGATAATGCTATAGAAGGTGATTTTTTAATGTGTTCTATTCCAAAATCTTTCAGTAAAGAATGTAGTTTATCGAAACGTTCTTCTTTGTTTTTATAACAAAGTTGCAAAGCTGCATTTATATTTTCTTCAACTGTCATACCTCTAAAAATTGATGCATCTTGAGGTAAATAACCTATACCTAACCGAGCTCTTTTGTACATTGGAAAAAATGTTATATCTAAACCATCTAGAGTTACATTACCAAAATCTGTAGCCACAACTCCAGCTATTATATAAAACAATGTTGTTTTACCCGAACCATTAGGACCTAAAAGCCCTACAATTTCTCCTGTTTTTATGTGAATACTTACATCTTCTAATACATTTCTTTCGTTATACGATTTTTTTATATTATGTACTTTAATTTCGGCCACTTTTAATCCTGTGCTATATTATTCTTAGATACACTTAATTTCTCCTGATTTTCGCATGGTATTAGTCTTGTATTATTATTTTTTAAATTGATAATCAAACTACAGCCAGTTAAATTTGTATTCCCTTCTATAATATTTATATTATCTTCTGCAATTATGGTCGAAAAATCAGAATCATATTTCACATAATCTGCTTTAATTATTGTATTTTGATATTTTATAGTTATATTATCAAAAGACTCTACTTTTTGTATCTTATTATTATTATCAATTGTTGCAGATATTATATCTTGTGATATTTGATAAGATATTTCATTTGCAGAGTTTTTTATATAAAAAACAGGTTTACCTCTAGCAACTAACAAATTATTTTTATACAGATACTCAAATCTTTGATTACTTGTAAGGATAATTTTAGGATTTTCATATTTAACTATGTTATTTTTTGAACGTAGAATCATAATATTTTTAGCTGTATCATTAATATACTGATCAGCTGTCAAAACTGAATCATTAAATTTAATAGTAATATTATCATTAAGTTCTATTCTTTTAAAATTACTATACAAGTTATTACGTAAATTATATTCAAGATTGTCAAAATTTATATACCATATCTTTGCTTCCTTTGCACTTATATTCAAATTAGATATTTGTAAATGAAAAGTATCATTGGTGATAATTATTTTATTTAATAAATCAAATACTAAATTACCTTTTGCCGATATTTGTAATAGTTTATCTTTTTTAGTTTGAATTTTATAAGATCCAAAAATATTTATGTAAGATTTTTCAGTATCAATATAAAATCCTTTAGAATTAAGTTCGATATTTTCATATAAAGCAAATGTCGGCTCATGCGAAATTAAATTTTTATTTTGAAGATCAATTCTAACAGCTTCTGTCACTACAAATTTTTTCTCAGTTTGAAAAAACCTAACGTTATTTTTCATCAAAAATATTTTTGATGAATTATCTATAGTTCCTTCTTTAGAATTTGAATTAATTTGCAGGCCATTTTTTAAAATAACTTTAAAATATGGTTGTTGTAGTGAAATATTTTCTTTATTTATAATATTTTGTACGTAATTACTACTTTTAACAGAAGTAATATAATACAATAACCCGCTGTCAGATATTCCTGAAATAATAAAAGGTTTTATATTCTTATTACTTATATTAAAAGAAAAAATATCTTTTATATTTGTTATTTTGTTATTTAAAAATATATAATAGAATAACAACCAAATTATAACTGAGCAAAAAATACTGATTGTTAAATATAAAAAAAATTTTTTAATTATAAAATATATTTTAGTATAGCTCATCAGATTATATGCATTTATTTAAAAGATAAATTACAATACTCCTATTTTTAGTAAATCATGAATATGTACAATACCTATTACTTTAGCATTGTCTAAAACAAATAAATTTGTTATCTTATTTTTTTCCATAATAGATAAAGCTTTTGCGGTGTTATCATCTTTTGTGATATACAAGAAATTTTTAGTCATTACATCTTCGATTTTTTTTTCTAAGAAATTAGATGACATGCTCTTTCTTATATCACCATCTGTTATCACACCTATTAATTTATTATTGTCATCTAAAATACCTATACAACCAAATCTATGGGAAGTTATTTCTATCAAAACTTCTTGCATCATTGCATTTTTAGATATTAAAGGAATTTCAGTCTCTGTATGCATAAGTTCTTCAATTTTTAATAATTTTTTACCTAAGCTGCCTCCAGGATGAAATATTGAAAAATCTTCTGCTTTAAAGCCTCTTATTTGCAATACAGCAATTGCTAAAGCGTCACCAAGAGCTAATGTGTTTGTTGTTGAGGTTGTTGGTGCTAAGCCTAAAATACATGCCTCTTCCGCCTCTGGAAGTAATAAAACATAATCTGCTAAATCACCAAGAAGACTTTTTTTGTTGGCTGTTATGGCAATTAAAGGTATTCTAAATCTTTGTACATAATGTAAAATTCCTTGAAGTTCAACACTATTACCAGAATTGGAGATAGCAAATACAACATCATCCTTAGATATCATACCTAAATCCCCATGTGTTGCTTCTGCTGGATGTACGAAAAATGAAGGAGTACCTGTTGATGATAATGTAGATACAATTTTATTTGCTATATGACCTGATTTACCCATACCTGTAAAAATTATTTTACCTTTGGTATTGATAATTAATTCACAAACATTATTAAAATCATCTGATAAATTATCATGTAATTTTTGTAATCCAAGCATTTCTACTTTAATAACTTTCTTAGCTATTTCTATGATAGAATCCATAAATAATCTCAATATATTCTTTAATGCTTAAAAATATCATTTTCATCATCAAACCCAAGTGAATCTAAAATTGCACGAGCTGGTAAAAACTGAAAACATAAATTAGCTAAGTTCATTCTATTTTCTCTAATCAACATATCAACTAATATAGCTTTTAATTTACTTAAATATATAATATCACTTGCTGCATAAGACAATTGTTCTTCTGTAAGTTCTAACGCCCCCCAATCTGAAGTTTGCTTTTCTTTGTCTAATTCGACATTTAAAAGGTTTTTAACAAGTGATTTCAAACCATGCTTATTAGTGTAAGTTCTAACCATTTTAGATGCTATTTTTGTACAAAACACATTATTACATAAAACATCTAAATATTGATAAATAGCTAAAATATCAAATCTAGCATAATGAAATATTTTGATAATGTCATTATTTTTTAATAATTTTTTTAAATTAGGTGCTGAATAATCTTTATCAATAAATTGTACTAAATGTATTTCATTTGCACTACATTTGATTTGAATTAAACATAACCTATCTCTATTTAAATTCAATCCCATAGTTTCTGTATCAATCGAAATTTCCTCATCTACAACAACATCAGATGGTATATCTCCCTTATGTAGAAATATTTTTATATTTTTCATTATTTTCCCTAATATTTCATTACCCTATATTTAACAAACTTAACTGCAAACATAGCTGTTTACTAAGAATATTTTTGTGTGGTATTATTTAAAACATATACACAACAATATACTATTGTATTATATACTAAATATGCACATATAAATAAAAGACTAAAATGAATATACATAAAAAAACAATTTTAATTTTAGGATTTAACCAAGCAATTGGTCATAATTTAGTCCAAAGACTTATAGATAATCAGGCATATGTAATTGTTGCAGATATAGATAATCACAACCATTATTCTAAAATTTTTTCTTCTATAAGTTTAGGTAAGGTTATAGAATTAAATGATAGTCAAATAGTGGAATATATTAATAATTCTGATATCATTATAAACTTACTAACATGTCCAACCCCATATAATTTATCAACAAAAATTTCTCAAAAATGTTGTTTTTTAGATAGTTTTTTAAAGCAAGGGCTATTTCAAGAAAAATATTTAGTTAGTTTTGTTCCTGCAGCAAAAGATATCAAACTTTCTTCTACAATAAGAACAATAAATCCATTAATTGATAAATTAAAAGACTTACCACAATCTATGATTATAAATATAAATACAATTTTATCTAAAAAAGATAGTCTTTTATTAGATATTTATAATTGTATTTATATATATAAAAAAACTCCTTCTTTTTCAGAAGACAATGAAATTTTTTATATAAGCTCTGAAAATTTATCGGAACTGGTTTTAAAAGCAATAGATTTAGATTTATTCAATAAGCAAATCCAAGCATGTAATAAATTTACTATCAAATTGAATAGCCTTGTTAAAAAATCTATAGCATATTGTGATATTGATCATACTATAGGTAATTTACCCTCATATTATATAAAAACTATAAATTTACTAGGATCAAATAAATTACTTGCTTTATCCGAAAATTATTTGAATACCATTTTATATAATTCTGTTACTGCATCCGAAGCTATAAAAGCCACATCTTTATTACAGATACATGGTATAGAAGCTATTTTTTCTATGTATTTTCTAAACAATCATTATACTAACGTGGATTTTAGAAATGAAATGGAATAAGGATTCTTGGAAAAACTATGAAACTAAATATATTCCAAATTATGATATAGAAAAGTTAACTGAAGTATCAAAATTTATTAATTCCAAAGACATTGTAGATAGTAAAGATATTGAAAATTTAAAACAAAAACTATCTAATATATCTATAAATAATAGTTTTATAATCCAAATTGGTGAGTGTGCAGAAACATTTTCTCAAGCAACTTTAGAAAGTGTCATAAGTAGAATAAAATTAATAGATGATATAGCAAAGCACATAAAAAAAAATACTAATAAAGAAATTATAAAAATTGGTCGTATAGCAGGTCAATATAGCAAACCTCGTAGTTCTGATAAAGAAATCATAAATGGCCTAGAACAAAACACCTATAAAGGAGATTTACTACATAGCTACCAAAACAGAGAAAACCCTAATCCAGACAGGTTTTTACAAGCTTTAGAGGCCTCTCAAAAAACTATTGATTATATTAATTCACTAAACAGTGACATATATACTTCGCATGAATGTTTGATTTTACCTTATGAAAGTGCACATACTAAATATATAAGTAATAAATATTATAACACTTCTGCTCATATGCTATGGTTAGGCTATAGAACAAAATCTTTAAATTCCGGGCATGTGGAATATTTAAGAGGCATAGCAAATCCTATAGGTATAAAAATTGGCGAAGATGATACTGCAGAAAGTATATTAGAAGTTTTTTATAAATTAAATCCTAATAATGAAAAAGGAAAAATAATTTTTATTTGCAGATTTGGTCATAAAGATATATTTGCAAAATTATCTAACATTGTAAAACAATTGCAAGATAAAAATCTAAATGTGATTTGGATGGTAGATCCAATGCATGGCAATACTATAAAAGGTGTAAATAATTTAAAAACACGTAAAATAAAAAGTATTATAGAAGAAGTCCAAAATTTTTATGAGGTTTTAACAAATAACTCTTTATATTTTGCAGGTATACATTTAGAAGCCACACCAGATAAGGTATTAGAATGTATAAACTCAGATCTAGATATGGAATATTTAAGCGAAAATTATAAAAGCCTTTGCGATCCTAGGTTAAATTATGAACAAAGCTTAAATATTGCAGACAAAATCAACAATTTATTTATAAATAAATAACTTTAGGTATCTTATGTCAAAACATGCTTTTTCTAAAACACATATAACCAATAATACAGATGTTTATTTTACAAAAACTAAAAAAATAGTCGAGCATAATGGAGATAAAAAAGTAATTTATGCTGTTTTTTTAAGAAAAGATATAATTTATAGCTGTAAACTTGCTATAGATTTAATCAAAAACTATGCAATAGATAATGGGTTTGATATAAATATATATGAAAACTACAAAGAAGGCGATTTTGTTAAGGCAGAAAAATGTTTGTTTTTCATAGAAGGTTCTTTAATTGCACTTTCTGAACTAGAAACTCTAATTTTACAAAAAATAGGGTTACCTTGTATTTGTGCTTACAATGCTTATAATATGTGTAAGTATTTGCCAAATATTTCTTTTGTTTCCATGTTAGCTAGACATTGTGCAACTCCAGAAATGGCTAATATGGCAGAATATGGAGTTTCTGTAGGTTCAAATGCAGCTAAAGTAAAATATAAATCTAAAGGATTTTTAGGTACAAGTATAAAATCATCTACTCAATACTTTGAAGATAGAGATGCTTTTGGTACTATGCCTCATTCTCTGATAGGTTATAGTAAATCTACTTTAGAAGCAGCAAAAATGTTTCATAATACTTATAAAAAAGATAAATTGACTGTTTTAGTAGATTATTTTGGAAAAGAAGTAACCGATGCTTTAGAAGTTTGTAACTTTTTTTCTAAAATCATGAACATGAAAAATCTTGCTGTTAGAATAGATACTCATAAAAATAGATATTTAGAAGGTCTTGATAGTAAAAAATCTATTGATACAATAAAAAAATATCATCCTGATTTTAAAATTACAGATTATACAGAAAAAGACTTAGAACATATAATAGGCAAAGGGGTTTCCATTGCTGCAATATATTATTTGAAAGAAAAACTGGTATCTAATGGTTTTGCTGAAGTTGGCATAGTTGCAAGCTCTGGGTTTGATTTAGATAAATGTAAAGTAATATGTTCATTCAATCCTCCAATAGATATCATAGGTACAGGTTCTACTTTACCTAAAACATGGGGAGAAGTATTTGCAACTGCAGATATAATATCTTATAATGGAGAACTACAAGTAAAGTTGGGTCGAGAAAATTTGATAAAAGAATGGCAAGAATATAATAAAAAATCTTAATATTCACATATAAAATAAAAATACAAAAATGATTAAAATAGAATTACTACAAATTGAAGCTAAAATTGCAGATATTGAATTTAACAAAAATAAAATAATAGAGTACTACAATAACTCAGAAGCAGATTTGATTTTAACTCCAGAAAGCTTTTTAACTTCTTATACTGCTTTAGATCATTTTTTTGATGAAACATTTCAAAAAAACACTCAAAAAGCAATTCAAGATATAGTTAATATAACAAATGAAAAAACCTTAGCTTTATCTACCGCTTATGTAGAAAATAACATATGTTACAACTGTTGTTTTATTATAAAAAATAAAAAAATAGAACATATAATCTACAAATCTAGATTGGCAACATATGGTATTTTTAATGAAAGTCGTTATTACGATGTAAAATTAGATACAAACAATATAATCACAATAAAAAACACCAAAATTGCAATTGTGATTTGCGAAGATGTTTGGAGAGCAGATAAAATTCAAGAATTAAAAGATCTTAATCCTGAACTTTTGATATCTTTGAATGCATCTCCTTTTGAGATCAATAAACATCAAACTAGATTAGAAATTTTAAAAAATGCACAAGAAATAATTAATGTACCAAACATTTATTTAAATTCTGTTGGTAGCTCAGATAATTTAGTTTTCGATGGTTCTTCAATTATTTTAAATAAAAATTCTGAACTTGTATCTGTTTTGAAGCATGCTAAAGAAGATGTCGTTACATGTACATATAATAATAAAGAATTAACCGTAGTTAAGCCTTTGTATTATTCAGAAGACAAATTAGCATTAGTTTATAATGTTTTAATCAAAGGAACGCGAGACTTTATTAAAAAATGTAATTTTAAAGGTGTCATAATTGGTATCTCAGGTGGAATAGATAGTACTCTTACAGCAGCAATAGCAGCAGATGCATTAGGAAGCGAAAATATTATAGGTGTGTCTATGCCATCTAAATATACCTCGGAAGAAAGTATTTTTGTTATAAATGAAATAAAAGAAAAATTAGGTATAAAAATTATAGAAATACCAATTTCTGATACTTTAAATCAGTACGACAAAGCTCTTTCTGGTTTTATGAATTTAAACGACAATAACATAGCAGAAAACCTTCAAGCAAGAATAAGAGGGAATTTATTGATGGCAATTGCAAACAATAATCCTAATTTTATGTTACTTACAACTGGTAATAAATCTGAACTTGCAACAGGATATTCAACTTTATATGGAGACACATGTGGTTTTTTTAATATAATAAAAGATTTATATAAAACTCAAGTATTCGAACTATCAAAATGGCGTAACAAACATATTCCTGAATTCAGTATTACCAAAATTAAATCTCCTATCCCAAAACTTGCTATAACCAGAAAACCAAGTGCAGAGTTAAAAGACAATCAAAATGATGAAGATTCATTAATGGAATATGCTATTTTAGATGCAATTTTATATGAATTGATTGAAAAACAAACTCCTCTAGATAATGTAAAAATTAAGTTTGATGTAAACTTAGTTGAAAAAGCTTACAAATTGTTGCATAATTCACAGTACAAAAGAATCCAATCTGCTATAGGTATAAAAATAAGTATCAGACCATTTGATAAAGATTTTTATTATCCTTTAGCAAAATAATAAATTAAATAGTTATAAATGAAAACAAAAGTTAGATTTGCCCCCTCACCTACAGGTTTTATGCATTTAGGTAATGCAAGAATGGCTGTATTAAATTATTTCTTAGCAAAAAACTTAAACGGTGAATTCATATTAAGAATAGATGACACAGACATAAATAGAGTCAAAGAAGAATATGTAAAAGCTGTTTTTGAAGATCTAACATGGCTTGGTATATCATGGAATAGTACTTTTAAGCAATCTGAAAGATTAAAAATATATTCTGAGTTTTTTGAAGACTTAAAAAACAAAAATAAAATTTATCCTTGTTATGAAACTAAAGAAGAATTGGAATATAAAAAAAAGTTACAATTAGCTAAAGGGAAGCCCCCAATATATGATAGAGCGGCATTAAAACTAACTCAAGATGATATTTCTAAATTAGAAGCAAGCGGTAGAAAACCACATTATAGATTGAAAATAGATCATACTGAAATAAAATGGATAGACTTAATAAAAGGTGAACTATCTTTTAATGGAAGCAATTTAAGCGATCCTGTTGTAATTCGTGAAGATGGTAGCTATTTATATATACTAACTTCTGTATTAGATGATATTCAAACAGAAATAACTCATATAATTAGAGGTGAAGATCATGTAGTGAATACAGCTTTGCAAATACAAATGTTTCAGTATCTTAATGCTCCTATTCCTAAATTTGCACATTTACCATTAATAACTAGTAGCACAGGTTCTGGTTTTTCTAAAAGAGAAGGTTCTTTATCTTTACAAGATTTAAGACAACAAGGCATAGATCCAATGGCAATTAACAATTATTTGTATAGCATAGGTCTTTCAGAAACAAATATAATTTATAATGATATAACAGAAATATCACAAAATTTTGATATCCAAAAATATAATAAATCTTCAGCAAAATTTGATGATAATAAACTTAATAAACTTAATTTATATTTTATAAGCAATTATTCTTTTGAAATTATTTTTGAAACAGTTAAGGAAAAACTAAATATCAGTTTAAATGAAAAATTTTGGGATATCATCAAACATAATATAAGTAATTTTCAAGATATAGAAAAATGGTATAATGTTTTTTATTCTAATATAAATACTGTACCTGATAATCCTGAAATAATAAAAATTGCCTTAAATACAATCCCAAACTCTGAAGAATGGAGCAGTATTATATGGTCAAAATGGCTTTCTGATATAAAAACTAAAACTACTTTATCGGGTAAAAATTTATTTCATCCTATAAGAATTGCTTTAACGGGCCTTACATATGGTCCTGAATTTAAAGATATCATAGATATTTTAGGATATGAAAAAACTAAAGAACGTTTAGAAAACGCAATTTCATAAAATATAAGTATCAAACCATAAATGTTAAAAATATATAATACTCTAAGTAAAAAAAAAGAAGCTTTTATACCTATTGATGACAAACATATAAAAATGTATGTATGTGGGCCAACTGTATATGATGATATTCATATAGGTAACGCAAGACCCATAGTTGTATTTGATACTATATATAAGACCTTACTAAATTTATATGGAAAAGTAACATATGTAAGAAACATAACAGATATAGATGATAAAATTTTAATTCGTGCTCAAGAAAACAATGAAAGTATAACTTCTTTAACTACACGAACAATCAAAGCTTTTCATGAAACAATTGCACCTTTAAATGTTATAAAACCAACTTACGAACCAAAAGCAACAGACCATATAAAAGATATTATAGTTTTTATTACTAAAATACTTGATAAAGGATACGCCTATGAAAAAAATGGCTCTGTTTTTTTTGATGTTACCAAATATAAAAAATATGGTCAATTAAGCGGTTTATCTCAAGAAAATTTGATCAAAAATGTTCGTATTGAAAATGATATCAACAAAAAAACTTCATCAGATTTTGTATTATGGAAGCCGTCTTTATTAAAAAATAAATCAGAACAATCTATAGAAGGTTGGGATAGCCCATGGGGTTATGGAAGACCAGGATGGCACATTGAATGTTCAGCAATGGCAAATAGGTATTTGGGTGAACAATTTGATATACATGGGGGAGGAAAAGATTTAATCTTCCCTCATCATGAAAATGAAATTGCACAAAGTTACGCATGTAATGAGTGTTTATTAGCAAATTATTGGTTACATAACGGATGGATGACTATAGACGGTGAAAAAATGTCTAAAAGTCTTGGTAATTTTATTACTTTGAAAAATGCTCTTAACAAATATACAGGGGAGACAATAAGGTTAACTTTATTAAGAACTCACTATAGACAACCTTTAGCTTTTAATGAAGATGCATTGGAACAGTCTAATAATATATTAACAAAATTGTATAAATTTATTAATAACAACAACGTTTTTGATGAGTTTGACAATAATAATATAAATGCAGAAATAAACAAATCATTCCAAACATCTGAATTTATGAAAGCATTGTGTGATGATTTCAATACACCTTTAGCTATACAAATATTTCAACATAAAATTATGAATATTAAAGAAAGTCTTAGCCTAGCAGATAAAAATGATATTATGCAAATGGCTTTTATACTTGGAATATTTCAAAAATCTGCAAATTCAAATAAAGCTTCAAAATTAAATATTTCAGAAATTGAAGAACTTATAAACAAGCGTAACATGTATAAAAAAAATAAAGATTTCTCTGCTGCTGACAAAATTCGCAATCAATTGTTAGATATGGATATAATATTAGAAGACAATAAAGAAAATACTACATGGCGATTAAAATAACTATAATCACTAAGCAAAAAAACCAAGGTCTTTTTATATAAAATGAAACATAAAACTGAAAAAATCCCATATTGGAAAACAAAATCTTTAGATCAAATGACTGAAAGTGAGTGGGAAGCATTGTGTGATGGCTGTGGAAAGTGCTGCTTAGAAAAAGTTTTAGACGATGAAACAGAAAAAATTTACACAACAGCAGTTACCTGTACTTTATTAAATCCACATACTTGTGTGTGCAGTAATTATGAAAATAGATTTATATATATGGCAGATTGTATAAAACTTACTCCAAAAAAAGTATATGAAATATCATGGCTACCTAAAACTTGTAGTTATAGATTAGTCAAAGAAGGGAAAGACTTACCTCTTTGGCATCCTTTAATTACAAAAGATAAGCTAAGTACTATCAAAACCGGTAATGCCGCCAATAAATTCTGTGTGCATCCTATGAATATGGAAAAAGACAAAGATATAATAGACTATATTTTAGAAGATGAAATAATCTAAATAATAAAGAAAATGCAACATCATACAATACAACTTGATCAGCATAAATATAATTTATGTATAAAAAAAAGTAAAATTGCTAAAAGAATAACGCTAAGTTATAACTTAAAAAAACATGAACTACTTGCAACTATTCCATATAATTTAGAATACAAAAAAGCTTTAATATTTGTTGAAAAACATAGTGACTGGATAAAAAATCATCCACATATTACAGAACCTTTAAATTTTGAAAAATGTAGCAATATAAATATATTAAATGAAACATATTCTATAAAAGATAATGTTAGTTATAAAAGTAGTTTTAATATATTTCACAATGAAAAAATTATTGAAATCAATTCAAAAACCTATCAACATAGGGCTAAATGTTTAATAGAATGTTTGAAAAAAATTGCTATAGATATTTTTACTCCCCTATCTGAAAATAAAAGTTCTCATTTAGGAATAAATTATAAATCTATATCAGTTATGGATCAAAAAAAATGGGGTAGTTGCTCAATCAATGGGGAATTAAAATATAATTTTAGAGTTATTATGGCTCCTTTATATGTTGTTGACTATTTAGTTGCCCATGAGGTTGCACATTTGAAAGAATTTAACCATAGCAAAAATTTTTGGAATATTGTTGAGAAATTGTATAGTTACAATGATATAAATATAAGCAAAAAATGGTTAAAAGAACAAGCACATACTCTTTATTAATTATAATAGTTTATATTCTAAATATACCAATAAATTAGTATAATATAAGCCATTCATATTAGATGTGATTGTTATCTTATTATCTTTTTTTATAATTTGCTTAGGTAATACATTTAACATACCTTTTACACCTACATTAAAGTGTGTATTAAACTGATAGGCTAAAGACAAGGCAAAATATGGACTTACATATCTTTCACTAATATACATATTAGTAAAATTCTCCTCATCCTTTAATTTATATTTACCTGTTATATTAACTTTACCTGCAGCAAAACCTCCTTCTATATAATATTTTATATTATTATATTCAAAAATATTATATAAAAGACCTAGACTAATAAATGTATTTGAGATTGATAAGTTATAATCACTAATCTGAGTGTTACTTTTTATATTATATTTGGTATTAATTTTTGTTAAATAATATGCAGACATAATGAAATGCAAATTATTGGGAACTGAAAAACTATTATTAAAATCAATAACTAACTCTCCAGCAAATGAACCTAAAAAATTATTATTTTTACCTTGATTTTTGGTACGTGATTTCTTTTCGAAAACATCTAATTCAAAGTTGGGAACAATTGCTGTACCCCCATTTAATCTAAAATAAATATTTGCATTAGCTTTTGTTGAAAAAACAATAAAAAAACAAATAATCAGCATGCAAATTGGGTTTAACTTCATTTATAATACACTCATTTCAATTAATTATATAAATATAAAAATTTAAATTATTTTAATATTTACAAACTAATAATAGTTTCATAATATTTTTATAGCAAGCAATAATTATTTATAACCGGAGGGCCAAATTATATACTTATCATCATTCAAAAAAACTAAATATTTATGTATTTTGTTTTTTATTATATTTAGTGTAAATAAAAACAAATTATTTGCCTCTTGGGATTCACCAAATTTTTTAACTTCTCAACCTCATAAATCTGTCGAGATACAAAGAAAAATAGGTGACCACACTATGCATTTTATTAATTTGTCGGCCCTTATATTGATTGCATACAATAAAGATGCAGAAGGGTTCAAACAATATCTAGCTTCTATGGGTATTACTGCTTTTACAACAAGTATTCTTAAATTTTCAGTAGCTAGATATAGACCTAATTTTAGTAACCAAGATTCTTTTCCTTCTGGGCATTCGTCGTTTGCCTTTTCCGGTGCTTCATTTATATATGATAGATATGGACCAAAATTTGGAATTCCTTTTTATGTTCTTGCTACATACGTTGCATATAGTAGAGTTGTTGCAAAAAGACATCATATAACAGATGTACTTACTGGAGCTGCTATATCAATAGCTATGACTAAATTATTTGTCACACCTTATAACTTTAAAATTGGGAAAACTAATGTACAAGTTATTGGAACTCCTACAATTGGAAATCAATATTTTGGAATAACACTTACTGCTAGGTTTTAATAAATACCACTTTTTAGTTTAAAGTAAAAAGTGGTATTCTTTTTTACTTTACCAAAAAGAATATTTTAATGTTAATAATATTGTATTAATTAATTGGTTTCCAATAGAAAAATTATAATCCACATCATTCTTTTTTATCATAAAGGAACGACTTTGATCAATTATCAACTTATCTTCTATGCCAATTGCGATATTATCTGATATATCATAAGATATCCCCAAATTTACATGAAAAATAAAATTACTTTTATTTGAAGAGGTAACAGATGTATAAGGATCAGCTTTTAATTTTATATCTGTTGTAAAATAAAAACCTAAACCTGCTCCTATATAAGGAACTAACCTAGAAGAGGTATTAAATTTATAATATCCTCCTAATAATATTGCTGTTGAATTATAAGTGAAGTCTGTATTTTCTTTGTTTGTATGGAAATTATTTCTTTCAAGTTCGGCTTTAAAAATAAGATTATCAATTTCGTACCCAGCAGCTATTCCAAAACTTGGAATATTACTTAAATTAGTTTGAAATTGTCTATTCTGCTCTGTTCCATTTGTTGGAGTATATTTAACTGTTGTTTTATAATCAAAAGGACCATTGATAACAAACCCTCCTTTTGCTGATACAAACCAACCATCATTTGCATATAAATTCAAAGGATTTATCAATATTACTAATAATAGACATAATTTATATACATTTTTCATTAAATTTTATCTCCATGGATTGTTTGGTACATCATAGTCAATAGGTTTTTCACTTATATTTGCCCCATTCTCTATTTGAAATTCTTTGTTGTTATTTATATTGTCTATATTTTCTAAAGTAGTCAAATTTATATCTATATTCATACCTTTTGCTAATGCTATCAACTGGCTAATTCTATTTTCTGTTGCTGGATGAGTAGAAAATATATTATCCCTAGAATTAGAGCTAAATGGATTTATAATAAACATGTGAGCTGTTGAAGCTTCTTTAGAAGTTGGCTCTGGCTGCTTATGATGCATTCCTTTAGCATAAGCGTCGAGCTTACTTAATGCTCTAGCTAATGCTAATGGATTGTGACATATTCTTGCACCTAATTTATCTGCTGCATATTCTCTAGAACGTGAAACTGCCATTTGAACTATAAGTGCTACTATAGGTGCAAACATAGCTATTATAAGTCCTAAAATTCCTGACGATTTGCTATTATCGCTACTACCACGAAAGATATTTGAAAATATCAATATATTTGCAAGCATTGAAATAGAAGAGGCTAAAATAGCTACTATTGTACTTATTAAAGTATCTCTATTTCTAATATGTGCTAATTCGTGAGCTATAACTCCTTCTAATTCTTCTTTAGATAATAAATCCCAAATCCCGGTTGTGATTGCAACTGCAGAATTTTCTGGATTTCTTCCTGTAGCAAAAGCATTTGGAATATTATTTTCCATAACATACAATTTAGGCATTGGTAAATGTGCGTTATCAACTAATTTTTCTGTTATTTCATAAAAAGCTTTATACTCTTTAGTATCTGCAATTTTAGCGTTGTACATTTTTAATACTATTGAATCCGAATTCCAAAAAGCAAATAAATTCAAACATGAAGCAATTATAAGAGCTATTATTGCTCCTGTTGTACCACCAACTGCAGCACCTACTAAAATAAATATTGCAGTCAAAATAAATATCAACATAAATGTTTTAAAATAATTCATAAATTACAACCCGTTAATTTTAATATTGATTAAATTATTCTTATAGAAATATTATTATAATATATATAAGCATAAAATTATAAATTTCAAGAGTTCTAAAATTAATTCAATTTTGTATTTCCCATAGAAAGTATGGTGTAAAAATCTTTTTTTTCTAAAGGGACAACTGATAATCTACCTTGTTTTACTAATTGTATATTTTGCAACATTAAATTATTTTTAATATTTTGCAATGTAACATGATTTTCCATTGATTTTACTGTTTTTACATCAACAACTAAAAAATTAGGATCCTCATCTGGGTATGCGTGAGAATATATTTCTACGATACCAACAATTTTACGTTCTTTTCCTGTATGATAAAAAAATGCAATATCACCAATATTCATATTTTTAATATTATTACGAGCTTGATAATTTTTGACGCCATTCCAAGGTTCTATATTTTTTTGCAATTGATTTTGCCAACTCCAAGTATCAGGCTCAGTTTTTAATATCCAATACTGCATAACAAATTCCTATTTTATATCGGTTAAGTTCCATCTAGGATTGACTAAAGAAGATATATCCCCATATTCAGAAAGTGTATTTTTATTTTTTATACGCTCTTTATAAATCAAACACCCAGCCCAAGCTATCATGATCGCATTATCAGTACATAAATCTAAAGGAGGAAAGTAACATTTCAGATTGTTTGACTTAGAATATTTCTCTAATTCTTCCCTAATTTCTAGATTAGCAGATACACCACCGCTTACAACTATATTTTTACAATCTTCATAACTTTGATTGAAAATTTTAACAGCATTGCTTGTTCTATTTATGATAAGCTTTGCTATAGTATGTTGTAAAGATGCTGCTATATCTTGTTTTACAGTTTGTGTTAATCCATCTTCTTTCATTTTTATATTTTGTACTAAAGTTCTAACTGAAGTTTTTAAGCCTGCAAAAGAAAAGTCACAATTTTTTTGATTGCTTAAAGGTAAAGGCAATATATATTTTATTTTATTTCCACTAAATGCTAATGTTTGTATTTCCTTACCACCTGGATAAGGCAAACCTAATAACCTGGCTGATTTATCAAACGCTTCTCCTATTGCATCATCTATTGTTGTACCTAATATTTCATATTTATTTACTCCTAATACACTCAAAAATTGAGTATGCCCACCAGAAATAAGTAATAATAAAAATGGAAATTTCACATTCTCTACTAATGTTGGTAACAAGGCATGCCCTTGCAGATGATTTACTGAAATAAATGGCTTTTTATAAATAGCAGCCATAGTTTTGGCAGCTATTGTACCAATTATTAAACCACCAACTAATCCAGGACCTGTCGCTGCGCAAAAAACATCAATATCTGACATTTTTAAACAAGCTTCTTTTAATGATTTATCAATCAAAGGAATCATTAAATCCAAATGTTTTCTTGCAGCTGTTTCTGGAACAACTCCACCGTAAGCTTTATGAATTTCAATCTGAGAATATAAATTATTAGATAAAATATTTCCTTTATCGTCAATGATTGCAACACCAGTTTCATCGCATGTGCTTTCTATACCTAAAAATATCATTTATAAATCCATTTAATAGTTATATACTTAGAGAAGACTAATTGTACTATATTTTTACAGGTTGCTAAATGAATAATGAAAAACCACAAAATAATAGAGATAAAAAATTAAAAAAATTATCAAAAAATATTAAATATTCTCTAATTATCATATTTGTAAGTATTTTGATTCTTATTACTGCTATTATATTTTATAAACATAAGGATTTTCCAAATAATCCTATAGCTGCTTTACTGAATGAACTACCTCAAATAAATAATTCCTCAAAAGATACTAATATTGACCCAAATATCAAGCCTATAGAAAAACCTCAAGAAGATTTTTCTTTACAGAGTATAGAAACTCATAAAACAAATTCTATTGTAGATAGTACAAATTTAACAACTAATAATGATTTCAAATTATCACCAGAACATATAAAAAATAAAGATTTGATTAAATTTAATCTTAATAAACTTTATGCTGCTCTTTTACAAGGTAGTGATAGATGGGAAATATATGCAACATTTTTAGAAAGTTTTTATCATGACGATAATTTAATCAATCTATTGAAAAAATTAAAAAATACAAAACTTCATAAAATACCTACTACTTATGAAATTTTAAATGATTTTGATATTGTTTATATGGAAATTGATTTGTATTGTTTGCAAGCAACTTCAACTCTTTGGAATGACTTGAAATATCTTTTTGCAAAATTAATTTACATAAAAAACACTTCTTCAAATGCACAAATTAATAACTCACATTGTGAAAATAATCTAAATGATATACAAAATGCCTTAGAGAATGATCAATTAGATAAAGCTTACAACTTATTTGTACAATACAAAATGTATGTTAATGATATTACATCTAATTGGGGGAAAAAATTAGAAGCTAGGATTATAACAGACAACATTTTGCAATATCTTGATAATTTGATTGAAAATAATAATTAAAAATAAGTTAAAACTATGAAAAAAATATTCAAAATATTTAAATTATTAATAATAATACTATTAATTTCTTTAACAATATGGTTTTATAATACAGAAAATACTATTATTGCTAGTATAGGAAAATATAAAATATATACATCATTTTTTTCTATTACTATTATTCTAATTGTATTGTTGATTTTATATTATTGTTTAATATTTCCTTTACTTAAATTACAAAGAAAAATTATTTTTCAAAGACGCACTAAAAAAATTCTCAAATTGATGTCTATATTTAACATCCATGAAGAAAAAGAAATACTTACTCTTTTGGTGAGTAATTTAGAACAAAAAAATGATATAAAAATTATAAGAAATACCAAAATATTAATAATGCAAGCTAATTATGATAAAGCTATGTCATACATACGAGCTCATAAAGTATCTAAAAACTTCTTTTTTATTCAAGAATATTATTTGTGTATAGCTTATGCTGCTAAGAAAGAAACAAATAATTTAATTGCTACATTGGAACAAGCAATAACTTATTGTAAAAATTATAATTTTTGGTTTTTGAAAATTCTTGTAAAATTAAATCAAAAAAACCCTGTATTAAGTCAACTTATCTTTTTACATAAAAAATTTGATTTAATAAAATTCCCTTCAAAACAAAAAAAGAAAAAATATTTTTGTATATTAATGCATTTATTAGTTGAAAACTTAATAAAAGAAAATAACCTTTTAGATGCGCAATTATATGTCGACAAACTAATAGATACTTATCCAGATTATACTCCTATATATGAATTTTATTTTACTCTTAATAAAAATGAAATTTCAGATAAAAAAATGATCTCAGTTTTAGAAAAAGCTTGGCTTAATCAACCATCATATCTATCTATAAGATTATGGATAAAATATTTTGATACAGAAAATATTGATTTAGAGAAAACATTAAAACATCTTTGTGACAAGACAAATATTCCCCAATATAATTTATTATTAGCTTCCTTATATATAAAGCAAAATCATTTAATAAAAGCCTCTGAATATTTAGAACAATCTAAGTTAGATAGTATAGATAAATTATTAGTAGAAATAGCATTACTTGCTAAAGAAAGAGATTATAAAAAATTAATGAGTTGTATAAATGATTTAGCTACATACTCTAAACAGACATATTGGTGGAATTAATATTGATAAAATATATATCATGAATTTTATTAATTTAATATTATCTATAGTATTAGTGATATTTATTTGTATTTCGGGGTATTTTATAAAAACTCAAGCTACAACTAATATTTTTAAAGAAGATACGTTCCCAGAGTTTTATTCTACAAAATATGCCTTAACTAATTCAAGGACAGGTCCTTCTACTAATTACCCTATAAGAATAGTATATAAAATAAAAAACATGCCTGTAAAAGCTTTACAAAAGCATAATGAATGGTTAGAAATTGAAGATGTATTTGGTAATATTGGCTGGATCAAAAATTCTCTTTTATTAAAGAAAAAAACAGCTTTAATTATTACAGAAAACGCTAAAGTATATTTAAAAAATAATAATAATTCTAAAATAATAGCTTATGTAAAAAAAGTTAGTATTGTTTTTGTGAAAAGTTGTTCAGAAGATACAAATCTTTGTAAAGTTACAATAGAAATACCTTTTGCACAAAACAATACTAAATATCCTAAAATTATATCAGGCTGGATTTCATTATCAGATTTATGGGGGGGAACACTCTGATAAAAATCTTTTTACTTACCTTCCATTAATCTATTAATTAATTGTTCAATAGTAGGCACAAAACCATCTTTATACCATGGATCCTCACCAAATCTATACCCGTTATGTCCAGAAAATACTAAATTATTATCTACGCTACCCCCATGTGCTATATCTTGTAAGCTCTTGCTTATACAAAATGAACGGGGATCTGGGCTTATACCTGTAGAATTAGCATCGTTATCTGCCCAACCACTAAATCTACATGCACTTAAGCAACCCATGCAATTTACTTGGTCTTCTTTAATTGTTATAGCTCTATTGGGTTCAACAAAAATAATAGTTTTATCTGGAGTTCTCAATACAGTATTATATCCAGAATTGATATACGACATAGCCCTATTATAATCTTCAGCTTTAACATACATAAATGTTACTCCATTACCTGTAGGTATTTTTTGAGTATAAACATCTGTTATTTTTCTAGAAGCTTCCATCTGTCTTTCCGAGCGCCCTTCTAATTCTTGTAAAAAAGAGTTACGATATGCAGAGGAATAAAAACCTGTTGGACTAAACTGATTTAAAAGTACATCACCTTTTTTAATTTTAGGTAATAAATCTTTCCATTCTTGTGATATATTACTTTCCTTTGTAAGAAGTGGTCTTGTACCAAGTTGAAAAGCTATATTACCTAAATCAGGATCTTCTATATATTCTTGCCAGTCTGTAAGATTCCATACTCCACCTGCTATAATAATAGGAACAGAATGAAGACCTACTGTTTTTAAAAACTTTCTTATTTCTAATAATCTTGAATGCGGAGATTGAGGTATTTTTGGATTTTCTTTGTTAGATAATCCATTATGACCACCAGCTAACCAAGGATCTTCATAAACTACCCCACCTAGCAAATCACTAACTTTATTAAATGATCTTTTCCACAAAATTGAGAAAGCTCTAGCAGAACTAACTATAGGATAATAAAACACATTGTGCTTAGCTGCAATATTAGATAAATCATAAGGTAAACCAGCCCCTGCTATGATACCATGAATCAATCCTTTAGTTTTTCCTAAAACAGCGTCCATAATTTTTTTGGTACCACCTGCTTCCCATAGAAAATTCAAGTGCAATCTACCATTTCCACAACTTATATCATGAGCAAGCTTTGCTTGTGCTATACCGCCCAAAATACTCCATTTACATAAATTTTGAAATTTTTCTTTACGAGACCATGTTTTATCAAAAACATACCTAATAATATTACCATGTTCGTCATAAAAGTCAGGGTTGGTACCAGATATAGTACCAACTGCTCCTGATTTTGCAAAATAACCCGCTGTAATTCCGTTAGAAACAGCAATACCCTTTCCCCCTTCAATTATAGGAAGTACCATTTCTCCAGAAATATTAACATTTTTTATTTTCAAATAATCCTCTTAACATTAATAATTATATATTTTTATAAGATAGCTTTAATCTACCTTTATCATCTATACTAACCAATTTTACTACTAATTCTTCATCTTTTTTGATAAATTGGTTGATATCGTCTCCTCTTTTTTCTGTAATTTCAGAAATATGTAAGAAACCATCTTTACCAGGCATAATATTAATGAAAGCACCACTTTCGATAACTTTCATTACTTTTCCTTGATAAGTTTTACCAATTTCAGGAACAGCTACTAAACCTTCTATTTTTTGAAGAGCTTTCTCTATTAATTCATGATTACTACCATAAACTTTTACTAGCCCTTCGTTAGAAATATCAATTTTTACCTCAAAAACTTCACAAAGTTCTTTGATAATTTTTCCACCAGAACCAATAATATCTTTGATTTTATCTTTACTAACCTGTATTGTGCAAATTTTTGGCACATACTGGTTAACACTCTCACGAGATGAAGAAATAGCATTTACCATTTTACCTAGAATATGTAATCTTCCTTGTTTAGCTTGCTTTAAAGCTTCTGACATTATGTCATATGTTATAGAAGTAATTTTTATATCCATTTGTAAAGCAGTCACACCATGTTCTGTACCTGCAACTTTGAAATCCATATCTCCTAAATGATCTTCATCACCTAAAATATCTGATAAAACAGCATACTTTTGACCTTCTTTGATAAGACCCATTGCTATTCCTGCAACTGGATCCTTTAGCTTAACACCTGCTGCCATTAATCCCATAGATGAACCACAGACTGTTGCCATAGAAGATGAACCATTGCTTTCTGTTATTTCAGAAACAACTCTAATTGTATATGGGAAATCTTCTCTGTTTGGTAGTACAGGGTTAATTGCACGCCATGCTAATTTACCATGACCTATTTCTCTTCTACCTGGTGCACCTACTCTTCCTGTTTCTCCAACTGAAAATGAAGGAAAGTTATAATGAAGCATAAATCTACTACGAGACTCCCCTTCTATATCATCTAATATTTGCTCATCAGAATCTGTTCCTAATGTTACAAAAACTAATGCTTGAGTTTCACCTCTTGTAAATAATGCTGTTCCATGAGCTCTTGGAAATAAATCTACTTCAGTTTCAATTTTTCTTATATCCGTTAAAGTTCTTCCATCAATTCTTGAATTTTCGTTTAGTACTTTATTACGTACTATAGATTTTTCAATATTTTTGAAATATTTGTTGAAATTCAAAGATAAAAATTCTTCAGAACAACCTGTTTGTAATAAAGATTTTTTTGCATGTTCTGAAATATCAGAAATTTTTTGTTTTCTAGATACTTTATCAATTAAAGTAAATGCTTGTTTCAAATCATCAGAAACTAATGCTTCTAGTTTTTTAGAAAAATCTACTTGTTCTTCAGTTTCTATTTTAGAAAATTCATATTCAGGTTTGCCAACAGCTGTTTTGAAATCTTGAATCAAATCTATAACTTCAAAACAAGCCTGATGGGCACACTTAACTGCTTCTAATATTTTTTCTTCAGAAAGCTCTTTAGCCTCAGATTCCACCATTAAAACCCCATCTTTAGTACCTGCAACTTGCAAATCTAAAGAACTATCTTTTAATTGTTGTAACGACGGATTGATTACAAATTCACCTTTTACTAACCCAATTTTTGAAGCTGCTACTATGTCTGTAACTGGTGCTCCTGAAATTGCTAAAGCTGCTGAAGCTGCAATTGTAGATAAATAATCAACTGTGTTAATATCATCGTAGCCAAGTACAGACACTATTATTTGAACTTCATTTCTGAATGATTCATCAAACAATGGCCTAATAGGTCTATCTATCAAACGGCTAGTTAAAATTTCTTTTTCACTTGGTTTTCCTTCTCTTTTGAAAAAACCACCAGGTATTTTTCCAACAGCATAAAATTTTTCTAAATAATGTACAGTTAAAGGAAAAAAATCTAAATCAGCTTTTGGCTCTTTAGAATATACAACAGTTGCTAGTACAGAAGTTTCTCCGTAAGTTGCAACTACAGCACCGTCTGCTTGCCTTGCGATTTTACCTGTTTGTAAAACTAATTCTCTTCCGAACCACTGTATTGACTTTTCTATAATATTAAACACGATTATTTTACTCCTCTAATTCCTAAACTGCTAATTAAAGCTGTATAAGAATCTGTCTTGTTCTTTTTCAAATAAGTCAAAAGCTTATTTCTTCTGCTAACTTTCATTAACAAACCTCTTCTACTATGCACATCTTTTTTATGAATTTTCATATGCTCTGTAAGTTTTTTGATATCTGCTGTTAATACAGCTACTTGTACTTCTGATGAACCTGTATCTGCTTCAGATTGTGCATGTGTTTTTATGATTGCTGCTTTTTCTTCTTTTGTAAGTGACATCAATTTTCTCCTTTTAGAATAGTCTTTTTATGATGATTAAAAACTCTAATTATAGAAAATTTTGTATTTTCTATTTTTAATAAAGCTACTAATTTTTCATTATATGTAGCTTTTATTATATTAGAGTTACTATTGTTAGTAACAAAGTCTTCATTTAGCTTTAAATTACCATTAAATAATAGTAAAGCCTGACCTTGATTTAAAGGATAAGCCAAGATGCCATCCAGCATATCCTCTATACTAACCAATTGTTCTTTCAAATTATACGTTATATTTTGAGGTATTAGTAAAATTTCTTTATTAAATACATAGTTACTCCTACGTAAATAAGATATACATCCTAAAGCGCCTAATTTATTTGCTATATCAACTCCCAATGACCTTATGTACGTACCTTTACCAACTATTGCCTTAAAAGATACTGTTTTTTCATCGCTATTGTAATTGATTACTTCTAAATTATGAATAAAAACTTTTCTAGTTGAAATTTTAAACTCTTTATTTTCTCTAGCTAATTTATAAGCTCTTTCGCCATTTATTTTTATTGCAGAGAATTTGGGGGGTGTTTGTTCTACATTACCTATGAATAAAGGTAATATAGCTATAATCTCTTCATAAGTTGGAAAAACATTTGAAGTATTTAAAATTTCACCTGTGTTATCAAATGTGTCTGTTGATACTCCAAATTTTATTGTAAATTCATAAACTTTTTTAGCTTGCATTACATAATCAATTGCTTTTGTAGCTTCACCAATTGCAATTGGTAAAACACCTTCTGCAAATGGATCTAATGTTCCTGCATGCCCTACTTTTATATCTTTTATTCCTATAGTTTTTAAATATTTTTTGACTGAAGATACTACGTATGTAGAATTATCTCCTCTTTTTTTATCAACAAATAAAAAACCATGTGGAAAAAAATATAAATTATCCACCAAATTATTATTAAAATTTTTGTTAATAATTTATATTACTCCTCTTCATTATCAGAAACTATTGTTTCAGATGAGATTGTAGCTTTATGAATTAAAGAATTAACTTCTTCTAGTTTGTCAAAATGGTCATCTATCAAAAACATTAACTTAGGAGCTTTTCTAGTAGTTAAATGTTTGGCTATTAGTGTTCTTAAAGCCCCTGCACTATTTTTTAATGCTTCAATAAGTTTTTTAGGCTCTATATTATTATTAAAAGGGTATACATATATTTTTGCCCAAGATAAATCTGAAGATACTTCCACATGAGATATTAAAAACTTTTTATCAAACAATATAGGATCATTGATTTGATTTTTATTAAAGGCATCGCTCAATTTGATTCTTATTTCTTTTGCAACTTGCAAAGGCCTTTTAGAAACTTTTTGTGACTTAATTACTTTTTTATCAAACATTTAACTACAAACTTTTAATTTTATTTAATGCTATTGCGTATTTCTACTTTTTCGTAACATTCTATTCTATCACCAATTTCAATATCATTGTAATTTTCAAAAGATGCACCACATTCCATATTGCTTTTTACTTCTTTAGCATCATCTTTTTCTCTTTTCAAAGTAGATAGAACTCCTTCATGAATAACAACGTTATTACGAAGTAATCTAACATAGCTATTTCTTTTTAAATAACCTTCTGTTACATAACAACCCGCTACATTACCAAATTTTGTTATATTAAATACTTGTCTTACTTCTGCATAACCTATAATATTTTCTACAATATCTGGATTCAACATTCCAGATAATATCAATTTAACATCATCAATTAAATTGTATATTATAGAATGATATCTTACTTCAATACCAGACTTTTTAGCTATATCTAATGCTTTAGTATTTGCTCTAACATTAAAACCAACAATTATAGCCCCTGAAGTTTTTGATAAAGAAATATCAGTTTCTGTGATTTCACCAACACCTTTAAGAATAATTTTTAATTGTATTTCAGGATGCTTTATTTTACCTAATGAAGATACTATCGCTTCTAATATTCCTTGAGTATCTGCTTTCACTACCACAGATAAAGTTTTTACATCTCCAGAAGATTTAGCTAATAACGCACTTAAATCAAATTTTTTCTCTTTTTCTTCTTCTCTTTGTTTTAATAAACGCTGTGATACAATCTCATTAGCAATTTTTTCTGAAGGAACTATTATAAGATTAAACCCTGCTTCTATTACTCCTGTAAAACCTGATATTTCTACAGGAACTGATATAGATGCTTCATTTACCCTATTTCTGTTATCGTCTATCATTGCTTTTATACGACCAATTTGAGTATTACACACAAAAATATCACCAATTTTTAAAGTACCTCTTTGCACAAGAACGGTTGCTAAAAAACCTAATCCTTTTTCTTGCTTTACTTCAACTATACTTGCCATAGCAGGAGCATCAAGTGGAGATTTTAAATCCATCAATTCTGCTTGTAACAATATATTTTCTAATAAAGTGTCTATACCTTCGTTGTTTTTTGCAGATATTTCTACACATAAAACCTCACCACCCATTTCTTCCACAATAACGTTATGTTGTAAAAGCTCAGTTTTTACCTTCATCGGGTTTGCTTCTGGCTTATCCATTTTATTAATTGCAACTATAATAGGTACATTTGCTTGAGTTGCATGTTGTATAGCTTCTATTGTTTGAGGTTTTACACTATCATCTGATGCAACAACTAAAATTACAATATCTGTAACTGAAGAACCTCTTGAGCGGATTTCTGTAAAAGCTTCATGCCCTGGAGTATCTAAAAAAGTTATAACTTTTTCATTAGGAAGCTTAACTTGATACGCTCCTATGTGTTGAGTGATACCTCCACTTTCTTTGTCTACTATCGCAGATTTTCTTATAGTATCTAACAAAGTTGTTTTCCCGTGATCAACATGCCCCATAATAGTTACAACAGGAGGACGGGTTACTGAAGTAAAATCATCTTCATTTATATTTATATATTCATCTTCCAAATATTTTTTATCTACCTTTATAAAATTATGACCTAACTCACCTAATAGCAGTTCTATAGTCTCAATATCTAGTATAGTTTTATCTGTTGCAGATACTCCTAAAGATCGTAAAGAGTTTATTAATACTTTAGATTTTTCAGCAACTTGCAGTGCTAAATCAGAAACTGATAAAGGATCACTGATTTTTACTGTTTTTACTAATTTTGTTTTAGATGACTTATTCTTATATTTACTTTTACGTTTTGGTGCTTTGTAATATGGAACCGCAGGTTTTTCTTCTTGCTCTACTTCTACATCTTCTTCTAATAAAATTCCCTCTTCGAAATCTTCTTCTTCAGCTACTTCTTCTACGTAAACAGATTTCCAATTAGATTTTGCTTGTCTTTTATTATCTACAGCCCCCGCTCCTTTTTTCTTTGGCTTAGAAATTTCTTTTTCTTCGTAAAATGATGGATTTTCTTTAGGAGAATTATGCTCTTTATTAGCATTAGGCTCAATTATCTCATTTGTTTTAGATGAAAAAACAGGAGTAAAACTTACAACTCTTGTTACATGTTCAGTTTTCTTTTCCTCTTGCTTAATAGTCTTGTTAGAGGAATTTTTAGTACTTGTATCAACGTCAGATGCTTTTGTAGTATTGTCAGAAGCTTGAATTTCTTGTAAATCATTTACTAGTGAATTTTTTTGTTCTATTTGTTGTTTTTTTTCAGCTTTATATTCAACTATATTATCTGATTTTTCAGTACTTACAACTTTCATTGTTGAAGCTAGCACTATTTTTTCTGTACTTGAATTAGAAGAATTAATATTTTGTAAAATGGTATTACGTCTTTGCTTTTCTTCTTCAGTTAAAACATTATTGGGCATAGAGCGCTCAACTTCTGGCTTTTCAGAATGTGAATCATTTTTAAGTACTTCATTAGGTATTTTTGTAGGTTCTTCTAATATTGCATCTGTAGAAGCTTTCTTTCTTCTACCACGACCTTTTACTTCTACTTCTACAAATTTTCCTCTTACCCTTTTACTTGCCGATAATGACTTAGGAACTGTAATTTTTGAAGTATCTAAAGTTAACGTTTCTGTATTATTTTTCGCTAAACTTAGTGTATTTTCTTTTAATTCATCTTGCTTTTTTTCTTCTGACATTTAGTCTCCACCAATTTAATAATAATGCTAAACCAGTATTTATTACATTATTATATTCTTTCATTTAATCAAGGCTCAAACTCTACATTATATAGCCTGCCTTGCTTCTGTTATGATTTCTGAAGCTTCTTCTTCTGAAATAGTATTTTTAGGCAATATATCTACAAGCTCAAACATAGATAAGTCTGCTAAATCTTCTAAACTTTTTACATCATTTTCCAATAATATTAATATTTCTTCTTTAGTTAGCAAACCACAATCCAATAGATTTTTATTAGCTCCTAAAGCTAATATTTTTTCTAAAAACAATTGTTTTTCTTTTTCTAAATATTCTTCTGATCTTTTTACCAATTCAGCTATAATGTTAGCATCAAAAGCAGGAATTGTCGCTAAACCTTCCTGATCTTCTATAATTTCTTCTACTGAACTATATCCTTCTAAAATCAAAAGTTGTGAAATTGTTTCATCAACATCTATAGTGCTTTTGAAATAACTAATGTTAGAAGCTAAATCATTTTGAGATTTTTCTTTTTCAGCTGTTTCACCAATCAAATCTATTGTCCAACCCACTAAGCTTGCTATCAAATTTATATTTTGCCCTCTTCTACCTATAGCTAAACTTAAATCCTCATCTCTTACCACAACCTCTAATGAATGACTATCTTCATCAATAACCACCTTTAAAACTTCAGTTGGATAAAATGCTTGAGTAACAAAAGTAACTACATTTTCTGAGTAATGCAATAAATCAATTTTTTCACCTTTAAGCTCTGATAATATACCTTGAATTTTAGATCCTTTAAAACCTAAAACCATACTTATTGGATCTATTGAAGGCTCCGAACTATACAAAGCAACCTTTGACCTAGAACCTGCATCTCGTGCTATAGATTTTATTTCTACAGTGCCATCGTATATCTCTTGAATTTCTTGCATGAACAGTTTTTTTATGAATTCTTTTGAATATCTTGTAACTCTTATTTGAGCAGCTTTCATATCTCTTTGCACATCTTGTATCAAAACACGAATACGCATTCCAACTTCTAAGTTTTCTCTAGGAATGGTTTGATTTCTATGCAAAAAAGCTTCAAATTTATTAGAAAGTTCTACAAAAACATTACCAAACTCGACTCTTTTTACAACACCACTAACAATTTCACCTATTTTATCTTTATTAGCTTCATACTCTATTGCTTTTTCTGCTTCTTTTACACGCATAGTCACAATTTGTCTGAATGATTGCACATATCCACGAGTAAAATCTACATCGGGAAGAGCTTCTAAAATTTCATCACCAAGTATATAATCTGGATTTTGTTTTTGTGCATCTTCTAAAGTTATTTGATGATAAAAATTTTCTACATCATCAACCACTGTAAAAACTCTAAAAATATTAATTTCACCAGTATGCTTATTTATTGTTGCTCTTATATTATACAAATTACCATATTTGCTTGTTGCAACTTTCTTTATAGCTTTTTCCATAGCATCAAAAACATCAGCAACTGACAAACCTTTTTCCCTAGTTACAAGATCAATAGCTTCTAATAATTCTGGTCTAGAACGTCCTTCATTTACAACAACACTAGGGGTCTTTAACATTTTATACCTCAAATATCCTTACTTAAATCTTTATATCTAACCTTGCACTTGATGTATTGTTATAATCAATATGCAAAATATTATCATTTTCTATTTTTATTAATATTTTGTTTTCTTTAATACCTAATAAAAAACCATTAATAATTTTTAACTTTTGCTCTTTAACAATTTCTATAGGAGCTTTTAATTTAACAACAACATTAGTATTTTTGAATTTATCAAAATCTTCTAATTTCATAAGAGGTCTATTTATACCTGCACTACTTACTTCTAATGTGTACCTTGACGTAATAGGATCTTTTTCCTCTAATAGAAGGGAAATTTTCCTACTAAATAAAGCACAATCAGAAATTGTAAGAGGGGAACCATCTAATCTTTCTAACATTATCTGCACTACTATTCCAGAAGAACTTATTAATTTCAATCTTACGATTTCAAATTTTAAATCTTCTGCGATAGGCAATATCAAGTCATAAATTTTTTTTTCCATGTCCTACCACAATTCATAAAATATAGATAACTTACAATTATGTATAAGAAAAGGTGGAAGTTTTTGCTGCCACCTTTTAAATTTTACCGTATCAAGACTGTAGTATACTATTTTTTTTTATAAAAGTAAATTTCTATTGCTTTTTTAAAGAATTAAAAGTCAAATACGTTATTTGTAAGCCTTTTTCTAAAGCTTTAGATTCATATTTTGTTTTGACATGATTTTCAGGAGGCTCTAAAAAATCTTCGACTTTTGCAGCTAACCAATTATATCTAGGGTCTTGCAAAAAATGGTTTAATGTCCAAGAAACGTAATCATAATGGTCAGAAACAAAACGAATGCTTCCATTAGGCTGCAAGATATTATAAAATATATCTAAATTACTTTTATTGATCATTCTTCTTTTATGATGCTTAGTTTTTCTCCATGGATCTGGGAATAAAATATAAATATAGTTTAATGAGTTATACGGTAAAATATTGAATAAGTTATAAACATTATTGTTGTAAATCTTTAAATTATCTAACTTGTAATCTTCTAATTTTTTTAATAATGACCCAATAGCTGTCATAAAAACTTCTGCTGCTATATATAGTATTTTAGGGTTGTTTTTTGCTTGTTGAAAAATAAAGTCTCCAGAACCACATCCTATTTCAAAATGAACTTCTGAAAATTTAGAAGAGTAATTTTCAAAATCACTCTTCTTTTCATTATTTGATATAAAAAAATCTTCTTTTATTTGATATAATGGTAAAAGATTTTCTAGTAAATCGTAATTACTAGCTTTGATCCTTCCTTTTCGTCTTCCGTAAAAGTTTATGAAATTTTTTTTGTTAAACATTATTTATTTAAATAAAAAAATATTTTTTTATATCATCAACTAAATCTAACCTTTCCCAAGAAAATGTGCCATTTTTACATACAGATCTTCCAAAATGTCCATATGTCGCAGTTTTTCTATATATAGGATTATTTAAGCATAATTTTTGCCTAATTCCTTTGGGAGAAAGATCTAAATTTTCATGCAAAAATGATATAATTTTCTTGTTATCAATTTTCGAAGAGCCGTGAGTATCTACATAAATAGATGTTGGCTTTGAAACTCCAATTGCATAAGATAACTGAACTGTACAATTTTTAGCAATTCCCGCTGCTACTAAATTTTTGGCAATGTATCGAGCTGCGTAAGCGGCTGATCTATCAACTTTGGTAGGGTCTTTACCGGAAAAAGCTCCTCCTCCATGAGGGGCTGAACCACCATATGTATCTACTATGATCTTTCTACCTGTCAAACCGGCATCACCATCAGGTCCGCCAATTACAAATCTACCTGTTGGATTTATATGGTGTATACAAGTTTTAGGATTGTATAAATGTTTAGGCAATACTGCATTGATTGCATACATCACATATTCATCTACTTCTTTTTTCGTTAAGCTTTCCTCATGTTGGTGAGAAACTACAACTGTATGTATTTTACTTAAAGCTTTATTTTTATATTCAACTGTTATTTGAGATTTAGCATCTGGCAATAATCCTTTGAACTTACCAGACTTTCTGCCTTCACTTAAAAAATGCAATAATTTATGTGCATAACCTATTGCAAAAGGCATATATTCTTCTGTTTCGTCACAAGCATAACCAAACATTATTCCTTGGTCACCTGCACCTTCTTCTTTGCCTTCGGCTTCATCAACTCCAATTGCTATATCTGGAGATTGACTATGTATGTAATTACTAACATTGATTTTTCTATGATCAAATCCAGCTTGTTCATAACCTATTTCTTTAACTACTTGCAAAGCAATTTTGTTTATATCATCATGTGAATATGAAAATGAAGTTTTTACTTCTCCAGCTAAAACTATTTTATTAGTAGTAACCAATGTTTCAACTGCAACCCTAGCTTGACTATCTTTAGATAAAAAATAATCTAAAATTGCATCAGAAATTTGATCTGCTATTTTATCTGGATGTCCTTCAGACACAGATTCACTTGTAAACAAATGTGTAGCCATATAACAAAACCTTTCCTTTTTACATACAAACTCGAAATTGTATATATTATAACTTTTAAAAACGACTTAATATGGTAGTATATCTTTTTGTAAACTGCAAGTTATATAAAATAAAAATATATTATAAATTTAATTTATACTCTCTTTTTCAGCATATGATACTACAAGTTTTAGTATCAATTCTTTTATTTCTGGTGAAACTATTTTATTATATGATTGTATCAATAATAATAAACCTTCGTAATTATTAGGCTTTTCTGCTACTTTAGATGCAGATGGAACTTTTTGGTTATATTCAACATCTTCAAAAAAATAAGAAGGATTTACTCTTAAAATTTTGCAAAAACTACATAACCTACTTACTCCTATTCTATTGAGGCCTTTTTCATATTTTTGAATTTGTTGAAAAGTTACTCCTGAAGAATCAGCCAGTGCTTTTTGAGTAATTCCTAAATTTTTTCTACGGAATCTTAATTTTTCTCCAATACACTTATCTATTAATTGTGGAGAGCGCTGGAATTTTACCAAATTTATATTCCTCTCATATTTATTATCCTTTTAGTAAACTAACTTAATATTTGTAGGATATAAAGAATCATCAACATTGTGTGTAAAAACGATTCTTCCATAAGAATCAAAAACTACTGAAATACCACTGTTAGCAACTTTTACTAAAGGTGCACTTTGTTCTATACTTCTATATCTTAATAAAGATATATATTGTTTATTTTCTATACTGTTATTAAACCATGCTTCATTACTTATATTTAATAACCAGGAAATATTACCATACTTATTTCTTTTTACAGGAAATATTCCCTCAAAGCAAATCATAGGAAACACAAATTCATGATCGCGAATATTAAATATAGCATGTACTGAGCTAGAATTAATATAATTATTTTCCAATCCCAAAATTTTTTGTAGGGCAGGGAAAGAGGATATAATAGGAAGATACTCTCCAAATGGTACTAATCTATTTTTATAGTAACATGCTATTATCTTTTTGGTTTCGCCTGATATGACATAAATTACATTATATAATTTTTTTTCTTCTTTTTTTATTGCACCAAATATCAGATAACTTTTTTTTGGTAATTTAGAAACTAATTTTTGATAATATTTATCATTATGTTCAATACTAAAAGGTATTATTGTTTCTGGTAAAATAATATATTTTGGTGGATTTTCATAATCTATATCTAAAAAAGTCTGATTTATTAAATTAAAAAAGTTTTTTTGTATATGCCTAATATCAAATTTAATATCTTGAGGGATGTTAGTATTTACTAACCTTAAAGTTGTATAATTCTTATGATTTATATTATTATTTAATCTTATATACCCATATAAATGAGAGACAAACAAAATTATCAATAACAATCCAATAACCATAAATTTTGTTTTTTTAGAAAAATTTTTTATAAAAAGAATAGAAGAGAGTGAAAAACAAAAAATTGTTAATACAGAAACTCCAAAAGAACCTATAAGATATGCTAATTGCTGTAGATATATATCAAAATTCCAAACTAAAGCCCAAATAAGCCAAGGGAAGCCACCTAGAACATAATATTTTAGTATTTCACTTAAAGCCCAGGCCATAAAAATTGTAATAATGAAAATATTTTTCTTTTTGGGAAATAATAAAAATATACTTGCAGTAAAAATTGCAAATATTGAATATAAGAAACAAAATCCTATAAATACTAATAACGAAATATAATGATTATTTATTATATAATTAACAGAAAACATAATCCAATATAGGCCAAAAATTGCAGTACCAAAAGAGTAAGAGATCGCCATAAATAAAGAATGAAAAATATTTTTAGATTTATAAAAAATAATCGAACTACCTGTAAAAGCAAGTATAGAAAATATTGCTAAGATATCATAACTTAAAGATAAAGCATGTAATGAGCCTAAAAAAAATAAAACTATGCAGTAATAAATTATAGTATTTACTTCATAATTTGTATTATTAATATCTATACTTACTTTTGATAATTTTTTCAGTATGCTAGATTCAAAACTCATCAATGATCATCCAATAGAATATTTTATTTGAATATTTGTATTAATAATACATCAATCTTTATACAATCTTAACAAAGATCCACTTTGATTTATTATTAATAAATCATATTTTATTATTATGCTCTTCTTCTTGTAAAGCAGAGTAATCAATTAATACTTTATCGATTTTTACAGCATCTGCTGAT
Organism: Alphaproteobacteria bacterium endosymbiont of Pipizella viduata; assembly: GCA_964020055.1. Lineage (GTDB taxonomy): Bacteria > Pseudomonadota > Alphaproteobacteria > WRAU01 > Hepatincolaceae. The sequence goes on along the minus strand of OZ026533.1, from coordinate 941,233 downwards.
AAAATCTCAAATTTAACCCCTGAAGAATGCTCTATAATTTCATTGACATTAGGAATATAGCCCACCAAATATACTATTAAACCTGCAACTGTGTTGCTTTCTTGTCTTTCTTCTTCTGTAGCAAATTGCCCTATATTTTCTTCTAACTCTTCAATTTCTATTCTTCCATAAGCTTCAACAGAATGATTAGATTTACGAGTTATTTGATTTTGAGGAATTATATCGTATTCATCTATAATTTCTCCTAGTATTTCTTCAATTATATCTTCAATTGTAACAAGACCATCTACGCCCCCAAACTCATCAATCACTACAGCTAAATGAGAACCTTTTTTTTGCATAAGAAAAAACAAATTTAACACTTTCATATAAGGAGATATAAAAAGCACTTCTCTTACTATATCTGAAATATTGAATTTCGTGCTAGAATTTGGGAATTGGTAAAGCAAATCTTTTACATGTAAAAAACCTATAACATTATCTAAATTCTCTTTATAAACTAAAAGCCTAGAAAAACCTTCTTCTTTAAAAATTTCAATTGCTTCTTCAAATTCTATGTCATGTGGAATAGATACAATATCGACCCTTGGGGTCATTATATCTTCAATTCTTTTTTCTTTAGTTGATAGTATATTCTTTATTAATTTTTTTTCTTCAATATTATTTCTATTTTTTGTACTATTTTCTGACAATAAAATATCAATTACCTGATCATACATATCAACATTGTTACTATTATCTTTTTGAAAAAATGCTTTATTCATATCAAACCAAGTTAAAAAACTCTTTAACAAGCCTTTTTTTTCTTTAGTCATAAATAATCACTCCTCCTTTATAAAATAATTGCTAACTAAACTATCAACTTCATAACCTAATATTTTTAATATTTTACGTTCTATATTAAGCATTTCAGAAGCTAGAATATCATCATGATGATCATAACCTAATAAGTGTAATATTCCATGAATCACCAGCCTTGCAAAATGTGCTTCTTTAGAAACTTTATAAAAAACAGCTTCTTCTAGCGCTTTAGGAACAGAAATAATAAGCTCTCCAATATGAAGTATATTTTGATATTCTTGCTTAAATAGTTCATCATTAGTAAAAAACTGAACAGATATAACATTAGTAGTTTTATCTATTCCTCTCAATTTTTTATTATATTTTTTGGTAATATCATCGTTAGTTAATAATAAATCTATAAAAACATGAGAGTTTGACAAAATATCAAAACTTACCACATGAAGACTTATATAAGTGATAACCTTGTTAGCTACATCTTTAGAAATTTTTTTAAAATCTTGTAATTCTGTTGTAGAAAGTGTAGATAATTTAGACATAATCTGCAAGGTTACAGAACCTTTCTTCTTGTCCATTAAGTATTACTCTGGTTACGTTCATATTTTTCAAAACTACAAACTACTTTTTGTACTAAATCTGATCTCACTACTTCTTTATTAGAAAATTCGATTATACCAACTTCATTTAAATTTTTCAAAATATTGATAGCTAATGGCAAACCTGATTTAACGTTAAAAGGTAAATCTACTTGAGTGACATCTCCTGTAACAACTAATTTAGATTTATTACCTAACCTAGTAAGCAACATTTTCAATTGGGGTAAAGTTGCATTTTGAGCTTCATCTAAAATAACAAAAGAATTATTAAAAGTTCTACCTCTCATAAAAGCAATTGGTACTATTTCTATTTTTCTATCTGTTATATTAGAAGAGATAATTTCAGCAGGAAGCATTTCATCTAAAGCATCATATAAAGGTCTTAAATATGGATTTACTTTTTCTTGTAAACTACCGGGTAAAAAACCTAATTGTTCTCCTGCTTCAACTGCTGGTCTACTTAAAATTATTTTATCAAACTTTCCTTTTATAAAAAATTCTACAGCTTTAGCTACAGCTAAATATGTTTTCCCTGTTCCTGCTGGCCCTGTAGAAAATACTATATCTTTATTTGCTAGCGCATTAACATATTGAAATTGTAATTCATTCTTTACAGATATATTCTTGCGCTTTGTATTTATTGTTACATTGTCATATTTTTGATGTTTATATACTGTTTTATTATCTATATCTTGTAAATTAAAAATGTTTTCTATTATTTCTGAAGAAATAATTCTATTTTCTTTAGCTAAATTAACAAGAGAATCCAAAAAAATTACTGCTTGCTTATTTTTTTCTCCTTTTATAAGAAAACCCTCTCCATTATTGAATATAGAAACATCATACAATTGCTCAATTTGATACAAATTTGAATGATAAGCACCACAAAGATTTTGTATTTGCTCCATTGTCAAAAAATTATAGTAACGCGATGATTCTTGTGACTTTTTGTCCATTTTTTTCCTTGTTAATTTATAATTTCACCAGACACAGAATAAGCAAGTGATTTTATAATTTTTACGTTTACTGTATCACCTAACTTGAAGCCTTTACAATTATCTATATGCACAGCCTGCATGTATGGAGTTTTACCAACCAACTGATTTGCTTGTTTACCTTCTCTTTCTAATAAAACCTTAAATTCTAAACCTACAGTGTAATCATTAAATGTTTTTTGATTTTCTCTTAGTACATCTTGTAATATAGATAAACGCTCCTCTTTGATACGATCATCAATTTGATTCTCCATTAAAGCAGCAGGTGTTCCTGGTCTCGGTGAATATGAAAAAGCAAATGCTTGTATAAAATTAAATTCTTTTACAGCATTCAATGTTTCTTGAAAATCTTGATCTGTTTCACCTGGAAAGCCAACTATAAAATCTGAACTAAAAGCTAATTTAGGATTTGCTTTTTTTAATTTTTCAATCAGATTTCTATAAAAATCTATATTGTGGTTTCTATTCATTGCTTTAAGTATTTTATCACTACCAGACTGTAAAGGTAAATGAAGAAAAGGTACTAACTTTTCTATTTTAGCATGTGCTTGTATTAACTCATCATCTACATCTGCAGGATATGAGGTTGTATATCTTATTCTATGAATACCTTCTATTAAAGATAATCTTTCTATAAGTTTACCTAAAGACCACTCTGTACCATCTGCAGCTTTACCATGATAATTATTTACATTTTGACCTAAAAGAGTTATTTCAACAGCTCCTTCTTTAGCCAAACGAGAAACTTCTTCTATAACCTGCCAAACTGGTCTACTGTATTCGGAACCTCTAGTATATGGTACTACACAATAAGTGCAAAATTTATCACACCCTTCTTGAATAGCAACAAAAGCTGAACCATTTTGTATTCTTTTTACATCAAATACTTCAGGTAAAAAATCAAATTTTTCCTCAACTGGAAAGTCTATATTACAAACACTATTTTTAGTTTCTAGCTCTTTGAACATATCACCAAGTTTATGCCAGGTTTGAGGACCAAACACTAAATCTACAATTGGTGCTCTCTTTACTATTTCTTGCCCTTCTGCCTGAGCAACACAACCTGAAACACCAATAATAAGATTTCTACCTATTAGTTTACGCCTTTCTTTCAAAACTCTCAATCTACCTATGTCTGAGTAAACTTTTTCTGTTGCTTTTTCTCTTATATGACAAGTATTTAGTATAACAACGTCAGCCTCTGACAAATCTTCTGTAGAAGTATAATTTAATGATTGTAAAACTTCGCCTATTCTTTGACTGTCATAAACATTCATTTGACAGCCCCAAGTTTTTATATGATATTTCTTTTGAAGCATTTATTCTCTTACATTTTTATTTATTTAGTTAAACTAATACTTGGCTCTCCAACATAATAAGGAATAGCACTACTACTTATATTATTTTTATCATACCTAAATGTAGATAACTTAATAATATAAGATAACTTTGGGCTTTGTATCTCTGAGTTTATCATCATATGATTATTTGAAAAAAATTCACTATTAATATTTATATTTAATATATTCTGCTTATTTCCAACAATCATTATTTTCATAAAATTATATTTATCATAAACATTTTTTAGAAACTCATCAATATCATCTTCACTGATATATTTTTCCTTTAAAATAGGTATCAAATTTTTATCTAAAAAAGAACAAACTGCACCCTTTTTTCCTATATTTACAAGAGATAAAACCGCATCTATTTCTTTATATTCTGAAAACACTTCAAAAGATAAAATTTCAAATACATTTAATGATATGATAGGTTTTTGTAACGAATAAGCCAACATATTTGCAAATAAGACACCTGTTCTTACTCCTGTGAATAATCCTGGTCCCACTACAACTGTAATATTTTCAACATCTTGAAAAGTTGAATTTGCATCTGACAATAAGGAAATTGCTTTTTGAACTATTATATCTGAAGATTTTTGTATTTCTTCATTTATAAAAGAAAATATCTTATTTTTTTTTATAAATGCTAGTTGCAATTTAAATGACGAATCTATAATAAACATAATTTACTCAAAAAACAAACAAACTGGCTGATAGCTATTATTTATAGATAAAGATGAATACTTATCTAAATTATTTTTTCTTATAATAATCATTAAATCTTTAACATAAACTTGTCTTTCTTGAGAATATAAAGAAAGAGATTCGACTAGTTGTTGAATATTAATATCTATGTTTTGTTTTCTGTATTTTGATCTTAAAGCTCTAAATTTTTGATAAGCAACATTAGAATTTATATTTTTATAATAACCCTGTACTGCTTCATCAATTGAATTAAATTTTCTTACATAATTATTGCTATTTTTAGCCTTTATACCTAATTTTTCATTCCACACCCATTGAGAAAAAAGTGAGTTACCTTCAATCAAAAATCTACTTGTACCCCATCCACTTTCTTTTGCCGCCATCCCTAAAACAATTGATATAGGTATAACATCTACATTGTCAAATAACTTACCCAAGGTAATTATATAAGTCCAAAAATCATCATTTGGCATATTTATTTTATACTTAGCTGCCATATCTTTTATAAACGATAAATCTGCTTCAGAAAGAGGTGATTTTTGAAATTTATCAGAAATAGACTGTAATTGTGATCTTTCCTTTGTAACTTGATTTTGCTCTTTAATAACAGATGGAATTATCATAGATAAAAAAACATATTTATTTTTTTCTATATTTTCTGATTTTGTAAAACTTGAAGGAAAATTATTGAAATATAATGGTAAAACTGTTTTTTCAGAAATATTTTTAGAGTAAAAATCATATAAATCATCAATTAAACTATCACTGTTTGAAAGTTTTACACAACCTCTAAAATATTCCTTATTTATTATTAATTTATTCAAAACATAAGAATTATCAAAAATATCTTTTGTAAAAAAATACGATAAAATAAATAAGCTAACTATGAAAATCAATAGCAGTATGCTTGTTATATTTTTTGAAATTTTTTTTAAATATAAAGAAAAATTTATAGGCTTTAAATTAATTTTTTTAGACATATTTTTTACAAATGCTATATCTCATTTATATCAACAACAGATTTTACAGATGGTACATAATATTTCAACATGTTTTCAATACCATGTTTCAAAGTGACAGATGCTGAAGGACAACCTGAACAAGCCCCTTGCATTGCTATGTAAACAACTCCATCTTTAAAATCTCTGAAAACTATATCACCTCCATCCATAGCAACTGCTGGTCTAATTCTTTCATCAAATAATTCTACTATTGTGTCTACAATTTCCTTGTCTTCTTCAGAAGATGATATATATTCTTTGTTTTCTACCAGATCTTTTTCTTTGTAATTTTCTATAACATCTATCCCAAGTGAAATAAAATCTGTTATATAAGCTAATACTTTGTGTTTAACTTTCGACCAATCAGTTATTTCTTCAACCGATACAGAAATAAAATCTCCAGAAATATATACCATGGTAATATTTTCTATTTCAAAAAGTTTACCTGCTAATTTTGAATTTTTAGCATCTACTTTATTTGAAAAGGAATAAGATTTTCCATTTGTAATTATATTTTCTTCCAACAAAAATTTTAATGTTTTTGGATTTGGTGTTTCTAAAACTTCAATAAACATTTTATATCCCTATATGTGATTTTTTTTTATAAAATAAAACCTACAGCTTTTTTTACTTTTTCTAATGTACTTTCAGACAGCCTTATAGACTGTTCTTTTCCTTCTTTCATAATATTAATCAAATAATCTTTATTTTGAATTAAATCAAGATAATTATTTCTAATTGGCTCTATTAATGATATCAAAGCATCGGCTAAATCTTTTTTAAAAGTAGAGAAATCTGCATTTGCATAATTCTTTACCACATTAGAAATTTCTTGTTTAGTACAAAATGCATATATAGATACCAAATTTTTTACAGCTAATCTATTTGATAAATCATCTATGGTTTCTGGCATATTTGAGCTGTCTGTGACAGCTTTCATAGTTTTCTTAAGTATTTGATCATTACTATCAGACAATAGTATCTTAGAAGCCTCTGAAGGATCTGATTTACTCATTTTTTTAGTTGCATCTCTGAAAGACATTATTCTCGCACTATCTTTGCTTATTTGAACATCGGGAACGACAAATAAATCTTTAACTTCTCTGTTAAACTTAATGGCTATATCTCTTGCAAGTTCGATATGTTGTTTTTGGTCTTCTCCAACAGGAACAGTTGTTGTATTATACAATAATATATCTGCAGCTTGTAAAACTGGATAGGTATATAAGCCTACAGAGCTCTTTTCTTTGTCTTTTCCAGCTTTATCTTTGAATTGTGTCATTCTATTTAACCAGCCTATCCTTGCAATACAACCTAATATCCAACCTAATTGTGCATGGTTAGGATTAGAACTTTGAATAAACAAAGTAGACTTTTTATTTGATATACCACTTGCTACAAGCCAAGCAAGTAATGACAGAATATTTTCCGATAACAAATTTGGATCTACCTTAGCTGTAATAGCATGTAAATCTACGATGCAATAAATATTTTTTGTATTTTCTAAATTTTGCATTTCAACCCAAGATGAAACTGCACCGATGTAATTACCTAAATGAATATCACCTGTTGGCTGAATACCTGAAAATACTACTTTTTTTCCCACGTTTTACTTCTTATTTTTTTTTGATTAAATTAAACATATCTTTATATATAAATGATTTGAAAACTTTTGTTAATAATATAAGTATTGAAATAGCAATCGTTACTACTAACAATAAAGTTATAGTTTTATTTTGTATTACAAAATATTCTTTTTTATAAATTATAAAATTTATGCACAATAATATTAGCATAAAAACAAAACTCATTGATAATATTTTCATTGTTTCAACTAACATAAATGAAGTTATTTTAAATTTTAATTTCTTTAATAAGATAGTCGCTAAAATTGTGAAATTAACAAAAGAAGCAATAACTGTAGCTAATGCTATCCCATTATAAGATAAGTAATATGATAAAACAAATACTAAAAATAAGTTTATTAATAAGCAAACAACTGTTGATATAAAAGGGGTTTTAGTATCTCCTTGCGCATAAAAAAATGGTAAAATAACTTTTATTAAAATATTTATGGGCAGGCTGAAACTATATATCATAAGAACACTTGATGTTGCTAAAACAGCTTCTTTAGAGAATTCCCCTCTAGAAAAAATTGTTTCGATAATTTTAGAATGAAAAATTATTATTCCAATTGTAGCTGGTATAGAAAAACCTAATGAAAATAAAATACTTTTATCTTTTGCTTTTTGAATTTCCTCTTGTGAATTATTTTCAGAATTCGATACAAAAGGTAAAACTACTGTTGCAATTGCAATTCCTATAATTGCTAAAGGTAGTTGATAAATTCTATCTGCATAATACAAATAAGACAAAGATCCAAGAGGTAAAAAAGAAGCTGCTATAATATCTACCAATATATTTACTTGGTAAACACCTGCACCTAAAATAGTAGGAATTATTTTTTTAAAAAATAAAATCACATTAGAATTAAGTTTTTTTACAGATGTTAAATTAAGTTTCCAGCCACATTTTTTACAAGCTATATACACTACAAAAAACTGCAGTATTCCTCCCAATGAAATACCTAATGCACCTGCAATAGCAACATTATTTATCAATCCGTTTGATAATAACATTAATATAATAGCAATATTCAAAAAAGCAGGCAAAAATGCTGAAATTACAAATTTACCTAAAGAGTTTAAAATGGAAGAACATAAGGAAGATAAAGATATAAATAATAAGTAAGGTAATGTTATCCTTACCAAAAAAATTGTCATTTCGTATGTTTCTATGCCTCTTGATTTAAAACCTGGAGAAATTATTATTAATAAAGTTGGTGTGAATATTTCTAAAACTATAATAAATATTAAAACTATAAATAGCATTATTGTAAATATTTGTTCTGCAAATAATTTTGCTTTCTTTTTATCTAAACCTAATTCTTTAGAAAAAATTGGTATAAATCCAGATTGCATTGATCCTTCAGCAAAAAGTTTTCTAAATAAATTTGGTATTTTAAAAGCAACAACAAAAGCATCAGAAAGAGAACCAGCCCCTAAAAATTTGGCTAACAAAATATCTCTAATTAAACCTAGTATTCTACTCAATAAAGTAAAAATAGAGACATTTATAATATTTTTGAATTTCATATAAATTATATTGATTTAACAAAACAATACCCCTGTTTTAGGGGTATTGTATTGTTATATTATTGTTAATCTTCCATTTTAGATTTGACTTTAGAAATAACTTCTTTAGTTTTATCTACAGTTGTTTCTGCTGCACCTTTGATTGCAGATTTTGTTTTTTCCATAATAGATTTTGTTTCTTCTACTGTTGCATCGCCTGCTTTTTTCATAGCTGATTTGGTTTTATCAATAGCACTTTTTGTTTTATCAGATGTGGTTTCTGCTGCATCTTTCATAGCTGATTTGGTTTTATCCATAGCACTTTTTGTTTTATCAGCTGTTGTTTCTGACGCATCTTTCATAGCTGATTTTGTCTTATCCATTGCATTTTTTGTTTTGTCAGCCGTTGTATCAGATGCATTTTGCATCATTTTTTTTGATTTATCCATTGCTTGTTTTCCTTTGTTTTTAGTTGTTTCTATACCTTGATCGACTTTACATTTTGCTTTAGACATATCATCATTTGTTTTATGTCCCATAGCAGAACATGCAACATTAGATTTTATATCTTGAGCCTTATTTTTAATATTTTGTGAAATCATAGGATTTTGACTTTGTGATGCATGTGTAGATGCATCAGGGATATCATTATTAATTTTTTCTTGATTAGTTGTACAACTAGCTACTGAAAAAATTAATCCCATAACCCAAATAAGATTATAAGAATTTTTAATCATTATTTTTTCCTTCGTTTTTTTTGTTTTTGAATTATTTTATTTATTATAATTTTATTTTGCTATTATTGCAGCATTTATTATAAAATGCTGCAATTTTGGGATTAAATTAGTGATATTTTGATACACACATATTAAATTTAATGTGTTGTTTGAAAAATTTACTTTGATATTAAATTTTGTTTTGAAGTTTTAGTTCTTCGAACTTTAATAATGAACGATTTACAACCATATCCATATCAAAATATTTATATTCAGCTAACCTACCAAGAAAGATTACATTTGAATGTTTGTCAGCTTCTGTTTTATATTTTTCATATAAAATTTTAGTTTCATTATTAGCAATAGGATAATATGGCTCACCTGTTTTACTTGGATACTCCATACAAATAGTTGTTTTTTTATGATCCTGACCTGTACAATGTTTGAATTCTAATATACGTGTAAAATCATAATCATTTGGATAATTTACTACCATTACATCTTGAAAATACTCTTTTTCTAATGTTTGATATTCAAATTTTAAACTTCTATAAGGTAATTTTCCGTGACAATAATTGAAGAATCTATCGATAGGTCCAGTGTATATTAGTTTGTCATATGCAATTAAATCTTTTATTTCTTCAAAAGTTGTATTTAACATTATGTTAATATTAGGATAATCAAGCATATTTTCTACCATTTTAGTATATCCTTTTAATGGAATACCTTGATATGGATCAGAAAAATATCTATCATCTCTATTGGTTCTAATTGGGATTCTTCCTGTTATAGATTTATCTAGTTCAGACGGATATACTCCCCACTGTTTTTTGGTATAATTTTTGAAAAATTTCTCATATAACACATAGCCAACTTGAGAAACTATTTGGTCTTCAGAATTTTTAATATCACTAACTTGTTCTTTATATTTTTCAAAAAAGGTATGAATATTTGTAGAATCAAATTTTGTTCCAAAAAGCATGTTTACCGTATCTACATTAATTGGAAAAGGAACAGTACAACCGTCTACATTAGCTAAAACTTTATGTGTATAATAATGCCACTTAGTAAATTGTGATAAATAATCCCAAACTTTTTTACTTTTTGTGTGAAATAAATGTGCTCCATATTTATGAATCAAAATTCCATTATCATCATATTCGTCATACACATTTCCTGCTATGTGTTTTCTGTAATCTATTATTAAAATTTTTTTTCCTTCTTTAGCCAATAAATTGGCCATAGTACAACCTGCTAACCCAGAACCTACTATTAAATAATCATATTTCATTATTTTTTCCTTTTTACTTTATAACTGATTATTGACAAAGATATACTATGACGAATACACGATAAAAATTGCTTTATTGCTTTAAGTGGGTATTTGATAAAATTGTAATATATAGCTAAAAAAGGATTTATAAAACATAATCTTATAATAGGTAAATGTTTAAATCTATGCCAAGCAAGCTCAAACTTTAATTTTTTATAATAATATTTATATATTTGATTAGCTGTTTTATTATTTTGTAAAACATGTGATGAATTTATATTTTTTTCTTTAATCCATGATGCTAACTTTTCACAATATTCCATAGTTGGCATATCTTTATACCTCATTATGTCTACATGTGAAACTCTATCTAAAATCCAAGAGTTAAAAAGTAAGTGAGGTGGATTGTATTTTTTAGATAACAATTGTACATACTCCATGATATCAAAAATATCAATGTAATTACTTTTATCAGAAAGTAATGAAGTATTTCTATTTATGACACAGAAATGTAAATTATAAAAATTAAATTTTATTTTATTTCTACAATTAAATAAATACTCAAAAATAAAAGGTATTTCTGAGAAAAATTTATTTTCTATAAATTTAATATTATTATCAATAATAATATTTTTTTTAAATAATTTGTTACCTAATAATACATCAATGCTATAAAGATATTTTTCTAATAATTGTGATACTGTGTAATCATTATTTAATAATAACTTATGATTATAATAGTCAGAAAAAATAATATCTTTTGTTTTATAGTCTACTAATAAACTTGAACATAATGTCAAATCATAATTGTTAGAAACCATAGTAGTATAAAGAGCAGCGACACATCTAGGATCCAACCAATCATCAGCATCTAAAAATAATATATATTCGCCAGAACTATTGTTAATACCTATATTTCTTGCTGTAGATACATCTAAAACATTTGTTGTTAATATTTTTATACGCTCATCTTTAAAAGAATTTAATTTTTCTAGAGTAGAATCATTAGAATTTGTATCATAAATACAAATAATTTCTAATTTTGAATAACATTGTATTAATATAGATGATATACATTTCTCAATGTATTCTTCTGCATTATAAACAGGTACAATAATGGTGATAAGTTTTTCAGTAATCATTTTATATTTTCAAATTAAGTATTAATAATTTTAATGAAGACCAAACTAATTCGCTTGGAATTACTATAAGATTTTTCAAAGCGAACTTAAGATCATAAAACTTTCTTATTTTTCTCTCTTCATGGTATACAGCTTTCAATTTTTCCACTGTAGAAAATTTTTCTAAGTTTTTGAAAAATAAAAACTCTTGTGTCCATTCTAATTTACCAATAGTTGTGATATACTTACCTAATTGATTTTTTTCTATATAATTTTTACAATAATCAATATAAGCAAATTTCCCTTCTGATGGTGCTTTAGTTATATGCCAAATGATAAATTGTATATATCTACAATCAAACAAATATATATATTTATTATACTTTTCTTCATTAGTTTGTTTTAGACGTTTTGTGGTCAACAACAATGTATCGAATACTAAATATAAAATTTTATTATTTTTTAAATGACTGGAAGAATTTGGATTTGTTGTTCTATAATAATATAAACAATCTGGTGTAAAATAAGTACTTTCTGCTGAAAAAAAAGTTTCAAAAATAAATGCTAAATCTTGATATGAGGCCCCTGGAGTTTCTAATAACTTTATATTTTTATTTATTAAAAATTCTCTTTTATAAATAGCGCTCCAAATAGATGCATGCACTAACCACAAGTCTTGCATATCCCAGTCTAAAACGTTTACTTCTTTTTCTTCTTTGATCACATTATAAATATAATCATCATAATAAAAATGTTTAGAATTATGGTAATAATAATAAGAACCTTTTACAATATCAAATTTTTTTATTTTAGTTTTACTATATAAAACTTCATACATATTAAGTTCTATAAAATCATCAGGTTCAACTATACCAATATATTCACCTGTAGCTGCTTCAAAACCAACATTAACAGCTTTTCCATATCCTTCATTTTGTTTATCTATTATTATTATTCTATTATCTTTACATGCATATTGTTTAGCTATTTCTAAAGAGCTATCTTTACTTCCATCATTGACAATAATAATTTCAATTTCTTTTAATGTTTGATTGATAACACTATCTAAACATTCCACTAAATAATTTTCTACATTGTATGTAGGTATAATAATAGATATTTTTACCATCAAAGATTCTTAATTTATTTTTTACTAGAATAACAAATTGGAATATACCACAATCTAATAATGTTATCAATCAAAATTCTGATCTATTATACATGCTTATTTAATTTGTTATATTCTTTATATAATGAATATAACAAATTAAATGCATCTATAGGAGTTATATTATTTATATTCAAATCTAAAATAGATTTGTTTAATTCCTGAATTTTATTAAAATTTTTAAGTTTTTGTTCTAAAGTTGAAATTTTGGCTTCTAATATATACTGCTCTTCCGTATTAGGTGCCTTATAATCAAATAATGAAGGAAAGTTATTATTTTTATTAATTTTTTTATTTTCTAATTTTGATAATATTTCTTTTGATCTATTTAAAACATCTTTTGGTATACCTGCTATTTTAGCTACATCTAAGCCATAGGATTTTGAAACAGAGCCCTTTTTTATGGTGTGCATAAAAATAATTTCATTATTATGCTCTTCAACACTAACATAGTAACATTCTAATGATGATAATTTTTTATCTAATTCTGTTAGTTCATGATAATGAGTTGCAAATAAAGTACGTGCTTTAATTTTATTATGCAGATATTCTAAAGTTGCCCAAGCTATAGATAAACCATCAGAAGTAGATGTACCCCTACCTATTTCATCTAATATCAAAAAAGAACGTTCAGTTGCATAATTTAAAATTATAGATAACTCAGACATTTCTATCATAAAAGTACTCTGTCCTTTTGATAAATCATCTGCTGCACCTACTCTACTAAATAAACAATCGACAATACCTATTTCTGCATAAGATGCAGGCACATAACACCCTATTTGAGCTAGAACAATTATAAGTGCGTTTTGTCTTAAGTAAGTGCTTTTTCCTGCCATATTAGGCCCTGTTATCAAATATATAGATTTATCAGCTATCATATTACAATCATTAGAGACAAATTCTAATTTGTTTTTTTTCTTCAATGAGGTTTCTACTACAAGGTGTCTGGCATTTTTAACTATGAAATTAGTTGTATTATTTATTTTAGGCTTACATAAATTATTATCTATAGCTAAGGAAGTAAATCCTAAAAACACATCTAAAATAGATAACATTGATATTGAAGTAAATATACTTTGTTGATTATTTAATACTGCATCTATACAATCTTTTAGTAATTTTTTTTCTAAATTAATACTTAAAAGCATATTTTTATTCAATCTACCTTCAACTGCAATAAGGTCATCTGTTATAAAACGAATAGATGTACTTAAAGTTTGCTTGTGCTTAAATTTTGAATTATTAATTAACACATCTGCTTTAGAAGAAGGAACTTCTATAAAATAGCCAGATATATTGTTAAATTGTATTTTTAAGTTATTTATTTTAGTTTCAACTATGTATTGAGATTTTAACTTTATAATTTCTTGTAAGCATTCTTCTTTATTTTGTAAAATATTATTCAATTCTGGATGTGAATTTCTTTTTATATAGCCTGAGTCTTTTTCTTTTATAGATAAATCATCCATTAAATATGTTTCTAACATATTCAAAAGATGGTTATAATCTTCTATTTCATCTAAAATTTTGCTAAGTAATAATGGTATATTAGTTCCGAAAGATGAAAATATAAGAGCTTTTATTTCTGATAGTTTTTTTAAAAAAATTCTTATATTAAAAACATCTAAAACATTCATAGAATTTAACAATAAACGAGAAATCGAACGCTCAGCATCTGGTATATTTTTTAAAATTTGTTGAATTTTAATAGCTAATTCATTATGTTTTATAAAAAAATCTATAAAATCCAAGCGGTGATTTATTTCTTCTATATCTGTTGATATATTTGTTAATATATCTGTCAGCTTACGTGACCCAAAAGATGTTACTGTTTTATCTATTATTTTTCTAAGAGAATGGGATGTACTTTGAGATTTCAGTATTTCTAATGATTTTTGAGTAAATAAATCCATTCTCATATAAGTAGAAGCCGAAATTTTGATAGGTAAAGATGTAATATTAGTATTTTTTTGTGTCAGTATTATGTAATCTAAAAGTACAAAACATGCTATTTTTTCTTCTTTTGTATACTCAGAAATAAGAGAATATTTATCTGAATAAATATCTTTCAAAGAGCTTTCTGCACTTGATATATTAAATTTTATACTAGAAACTAAAGATAGAACATCTTTATATTCATCAGATAAAAAATTAATGTCGATATCATCTTGTAGTAAAATTTCAGCAGGAGATATTTTATAAATATAAGAATTCAAATCTGCTGCATTACATGAGTCAACGTGAAAATTATTTGTAGAAATATCAATCCAAGCAAGAACGTATTTATTTTGGTGTTTTTCTTTAAACTGATATATAGATAATAAAAAATTATAATTATTTTTATTCAATAGAACGTCTTCTGTTAATGTTCCAGGAGTTATAATTTTTACAACTTCTCTTGCCACAACAGATTTTGATCCTCTTTTTTTAGCCTCATCTGGTGTTTCTGTTTGTTCGCAAATAGCAACTTTATAACCAGCTTTTATTAGACGATTTAAATAGCTTTCATAACTATGAAAAGGAATGCCACACATAGGAATTTCAAAATCTTTTATTGTTCCTCTTTTAGTTAAAACTATTCCTAATTCTTTTGAAGCAACTTGTGCATCAGTAAAAAACATTTCATAAAAATCACCCATTCTAAAAAACAACAAATAATCTTGATGTTGCATTTTTATAGTCAAATACTGATGCATCATAGGACTTAAATTTTTTTGATTTAATAATTCTGAAATTGAATCTTGATTAATTTTTAAGGTCATTATATTCTGATTTTATTTGAAGATTAATTTATAAATTATACTTTACTAAAAAAAAAAGTCTATGTTGAAAACAACATAGACTTTGATTATTATAAGTTAAAATTTAAGTATTTAGCTTAGATAAAAACGTATTCCGAACGATATACCATGTTGAATAAATCTTATATCTCTTGGATGTGTCTGTGCTTCTGTAGGCATCTCAGATTCTATAGGGTTACCATTATCAGTACCAATACCATTTGCATTTACTGTACCTGGTTTGGCATTACTTATACCATCAAATTTCACATTATTGTAACCAGAAAGCTCACCTGTAGGGTTTAATGTTATTTTAGAGAAAGTAGTCATAATCTTATATTCAAAAAAGAATGCAGACTTTATGATTTTAGTTTCATATGCTATTCCAATAGTAGCTTCCCCAAAAGGCATTCTTTTCGAAGCGTTGTATCTTTCTCCTGCACCATTATAATATTCTTGAGTATCAACATCAGTATATTGAAATGTTCCTATACCAACACCAACACCAATATAAGGATATATAACTTGAGACCAAGATCTTATATCATAAAAAATCATCAAAGCAGCACCGTTTATTAAACGTTCAAAACCTGCATTAGGATTTTTAGTAGTATAATCACTTTCTTTCATTTTAGATGCATTTACTATAATAGCATACTGATTCATTGCATTTATATATTGCGCTTCAAATCTTAAATTATTTAAAAAAATATTTTTATTATCTGCAAAACGAATACCTAAATTTATTGAAGAATTATAAGCATTAAATAAATGTGATGGATTCCATAGAGCTTGATACCTATCTTTATTGCTTCCTGTTCCTTTACTATTACCAGGATAAGTTCCTAAACTTTCACTTACCAAACTAGCAAAACTTATACCAATATATGTATTTATTAAATTTTTTTTATAAGGATAAGGATCTGCATCTGGATACAAAGCAAACAATTTATTACTTGAAACTAAAACTATTAAAAATAGAAGAAAACTTATATATTTTTTCAAAATATGACCACTCTAATTGTTTATATAATTATATTATTGTATTAAAATCAATTTTTATTCAAGTTATAAGATATACTAATTCTCAAGCCAAACATAATAGTAGTACTTAAAAACTCATATTCTATATAGGGATGAACATGCCCTAAAATATTACCTGATAATCCTACAATGAAATCAGTATGATCCATATTAAACTCTTGTTCTTCCATAAAGTATTTAACTTTAGAACCATGAATGTAAGACACACCTAAATATGGGCTAACGGCACTATCATTTAAAAAATGATAAGTTCCAGTATACCTAAAACCCTTTTGAAATGTAGAAATTCCTAATCTCAAAGAGTTATACATTAAACCACCGCCATAGCCTAACTTAGGACGATATGTTTTATTGCTTGATACTACTGCATTGATATCATCAAATTTCAAAGAAGGTATATTTATATCACCATAAGCTTTTATCACATCATGACGATTATCTTCCGCTAATAAATTAGTAGAAAATAATAACAAAAGTACAAACAACATAAACTTAATTTTATATAAACTAGCCAATACAATTACCTCTTATAAGATTTCATAGCCTGTATAATTAATTTTTTTGCAGTATCTGCACTTTCAAAACCAACAACCTTAACCCATTTTGAAGGTTCTAAATCTTTATATCTTTCAAAAAAATGTACTATTTTTTTCAAAAGAGTTTCAGGCAATTGTTCGTGAGAAATTATTTTACTACTTTCAGCACAAACTGAATCAACAGGGACACAAATTACTTTTATATCTTTTCCTTTTTCATCTTCCATATCTACCATTCCAATTGGCCTTACTTTTATAGCAGAACCAGGGTGTATTGGGAAACTACATATCAAAAGAACATCAACAGGATCACCGTCTTCTGCTAAAGTTTGAGGAATAAAACCGTAATGACAAGGGTAGAACATCGAGGTAGCAACAAATCTATCTACAACTAATACTCCTGTTTTTTCATCTATTTCATATTTAACAGGAGCAACTCCGCCTTGTATTTCTATTATACAATTAAATTCATCTGGAACTTTATTTCCAATTTCAAAATCTTTTATAGCAGACACTAAAAACCCTTTTTATTAATTATTTTATATTGGAATTTTATAAGTAATTCCTAAACTTATGATCTTAGAATCGAAAGTATTATTTAAATATTTTCCTGAATCTTGATATTCTATAGATACAAAAATATTTTTATAAACAAAAAAATTCAAACCCAAAATAAAACCACTACGTAAAAAGGAATGGTTTATTATTTCAAATTTTTTATTATTTTCAACTACTTGTAAAGTCTTAAAATTATAACAATTAAATATAACATAGCCAAAATACAAAGTCAAAGAAGACATAGATAGAATATTATATTGTAAGGTTAAATTTTGATTGTTATAAAAAGTATCATCAAAACCACCAATAGAAAAATCAAATTTAATAATTAAATTACGTAAATGTTTATTGTTAATTTTATAAAAAGGATTAAAACCTATTCTTATATTATTAAATTTATAAAATAAATAATTACTATCTTTATCATTATTATATTGCATATTAATATAACGGTTGCTCATGACATCAAAAGAAACAGAAAGTTTATCATTTTTACTTTTATTGTAATAATTATTGGTTTCTTCTGCTGATAAAGCATAATTACATGTTAAAGTTTGTAGAAGAAAGAAAAATAGTATGTATAATCTATATATTAACATTGCCTACAAACTTATTAGAAATAAAAATTATGATAATTGTAAACTATATAAAAATATTTAACAAAATAATTTTCAATATTTTTATTTTGTTTTTTCTATGTTCATGTTCTTTACATAATACAAATAAAACAAAAAATGTTCCATCTATAAATAAATATTTAATATCTGAATATGAAGTTCCAGAAGATTACTTTATTAGTAATTATGCAAATAATGAACTTAAAAATTATGATAGAAAAAAAACAAATGATTTATATAATAATTTGAAAAAGGAATCCTCAAATTATAATAGTCTTAATAAAAATGATATTTTTAACCTTATGGGAATTCCAGCTTTATTGAAAGCTACTAATAAACAAGAAATATGGCAATATAGATCTAAAGATTGTATTTTGAATATAATTTGGAATCATAAAAACAATACTATTTTGGACTTTATTAGTTATAACGGTAACTTAGAAAAAATCGAAGCTCAGATATGCTTGATGAGTATTATTTCTACTAATATATCTAAAAAATAATATTAATAAAACTACATATACCTTTATGAAAAATATAGCAGTTATTTTATCTGGTGGCTCAGGTTCTAGAATGAAAAACTCTCAAGGAATTCCTAAGCAATATTTAAATATTTCTAACAAAATGGTTATAGAGCATACTATTACTGTTTTTCAAAATAACAAAAATATTGACGAAATATTTGTTGTAGCAGAACCTAAATATCACAATCTTATTACTGATATATCAAAAAAAAATAATTTTACTAAAGTTACTAAAATTTTAAATTCTGGAAAAACTAGAAATGAATCATCATGGTCTGCAATTTCTATATGTGAATCTTTATATAAGAATTGTAATCTGTTGATACATGATGCTGTTAGACCATTTATTAGTTCTGAGATAATTAATGAATGTATAAATTCTTTAGACAGTTTTAATGCTGTTTGTGTCGCTGAAATTTGTACTGATACTATTTTAATCAAAAATAATATTTCTAATTGTATAAAAGATATTCCCAATAGAAATTTTATTTATAATGCTCAAACACCACAATGTTTTAAGTTATCTACTATATATAAAGCTTATAAATTATTATATCAAAACGATAACATAGAATTTACTGATAATTGCGGATTGATAAAAAAATATTTACCTAAAGAAAAAATATATATTGTGAATGGTAGTCATAAAAATATAAAAATAACTTTTGAAGAAGATTTGATTTATGCTGAGATGATAATGAACATGAAAAATACTTCTGATTATTAAAATCTTTTATTTTTTTTTAATAAAATATAAGATGCTCCCGAACCACCATGCTTTATCAAAGAATCTGAATAAGAAATTATATAATTACTAATGTATGAATTTTCTATAGTATTTTTCAAAACATCTTTTAAAATACATGTATCGTACTTAGAGTTTTTACCTTTCCCTGTTATAACTAAAATTAATTTCAATTTATTATTATATGCATCTATAACAAAATCTTTGATCTTATGCTCAGCAATTTCAGAGTTATAACCATGTAAATCTATATATTTATCAATTTTTAAAGTATTATTTTTTATATTTTTTATTATTTTTCTATCAAAATTATCTAAATTATTATTGTTTTTATAAAAATCAGTATTTAAAAAGTCTTTGTTTTGTTTTTTTATATTAACTTCATTAGCAAGATAAGAAATCTGTTTTTGTATATCAAAAGGCTTATTATATTTTAAAGGTTCAACATTTGAAATAGCCTTTTCCCAATCTTGTATATCTTTATTAGAAAGATAAAAAAAATCATCATAATTTTTTTTCTTCATAATAAAATTTACACAGAAAGTATTTTTTCTAATTTCCAAATTGAAACATTATCTTTTAAATTTTTAGTAAACACCCACATATCTGTGTATTGAGACAAATCTTTATGTGATAAATCTTCAGAATTTGTTTTTTTATTAATAATTGATTTCTGAATTATTTTTTTCATTTGTCTAGTTACAAATTTAACTTTTATAGTAGCTATTTTATTTTCATCTAAATTAATATCATAAATATCAGCTATTAAAAAAGTATCAAATCTAAATAGAATAGATTTATTTTGATTAGTTAATTCTTGTCTATTAGAATGAAGAATATTAAAAATATTATCAGAAACAAAAGGTTTGATATCTTCTAATTCGCCTTTGTTAAATTTTTCTGTTATCAATAAAAAAGCTTTTTTTGACTGTTCTATAAATGATTTAACGTTAAAATTAGTTTGTGCTTCAGAAATTTTATGTATCTTATATTGTAAAGAACCTTCAGGATAAATATTTTCTTTTTTTTCTATTAAAGCTTCACCTTTGTTGTACAAAGTATCTAGGTTTACATGTTGTACTGTTTTTTCTGGTTCTTTATAACCTATTTTTTTACCTAATACTCTTATGAACATAAAAAATAAAACTATTATTATAATTATTAATATTAATATTTCTATATTACTTGTTATAAATGACATCATAAACTCCTGTTGATACATTAATTATAAATGTTATTTTTTATTTTAGACATTAATAAATTATGTTTTTCTAAATTTTGATCATCTAAATCAAAAACTCTATAAGTAAAGTCAGAATTATATTCTATATTAGAAATGCTATTATTGATATTATTCATATGATCAAATATATCTTTCTGACCTTCTATCAAGTTTATATATACTTCTTTCAATAATAAAATATCAATAAATGCACCATGATAATCTTTTCTTGATGACCTATCTATGGTAAATCTATCACATAAAGCATCTAGGGTATTTTTTTGTTTTGGAAACAATTTTTTTGCTAAAAATAATGTATCTATAAATTGATTTGTATTATATATATTTTTATTGATTTTTGATAGTTCTGAATTTATAAAGTTTTTATCAAAGCTAGCATTATGAGCTATCATAATACTATCTCCTATAAAATTTATAAAATCATCTGCTATTTCAGAAAATATTGGAGAATCTTTTACTTGTTCATTAGTGATACCGTGTATTTTTATAGATTCTTGAGGTATCACCATTTGAGGATTTATATATACATGAAACTTTTCACCAGAAATATGATCATCTATTAGTTCTAAACAAGCTATTTCTATTATTTTATCATTATCAAAATAATTCAAACCTGTTGTTTCAGTATCTAATAAAATTTTTCTATCTTTCATTTTATTAAAAGTATTAATTACTAAGAATTCATATTATTAAAAAATTCATCATTATTTTTAGAAGATTTCATTTTATCTAATAAAAATTCTAATGCATCACCAGGTTGCATTTGAATAAGAAGTCTTCTTAAAACCCACATTCTAGATAACATAGCTTGACCAACAATAAGCTCTTCTTTACGAGTACCAGATTTTGTTATATCAATTGCTGGGAATATTCTTTTATCTGATATCTTTCTATCTAAAATGATTTCAGCATTACCTGTACCTTTAAATTCTTCAAATATAACATCATCCATTTTAGAACCTGTTTCAACTAATGTTGTAGATATTATTGTTAAAGAACCACCTTCTTCTACATTTCTAGCAGCACCAAATATTCTTTTAGGTTTCTGCAATGCATTTGCATCTACACCACCTGTAAGAACCTTACCAGATGAAGGAGTTACTGTATTATATGCTCTTGCTAATTTTGTTATAGAATCTAATAAAATAACAACATCTTTTTTATTTTCAACTAATCTTTTTGCTTTTTCTAAAACAATTTCAGCAACTTGTATATGTCTTGTTGGTGCTTCATCAAAAGTAGAACTTACCACTTCACCTTTTACAGAACGAATCATATCTGTTACTTCTTCTGGTCTTTCATCTATAAGAAGAACAATCAAATAACACTCTGGATAATTAGTTGTTATAGATTTTGCTATATTTTGTAGCATAACAGTTTTACCTGTCCTTGGAGGGGCTACTATTAAAGCCCTTTGTCCTTTACCTATTGGAGAAATCAAATCTAAAATTCTTGGTGTTTTATCAGCATCTGTAGAATTTTCAATTTCCATGCATAATCTTTCTTCTGGATACAAAGCCGTCAGATCATCAAAGTTTACTCTTTGTTTCAGATTGCAAGGTTCTACAAAATTAACCATATTTACTTTTTTTAAAGCAAAATATCTTTCACTTTCTTTTGGTGATCTTATTTCACCTTGTACAGTATCACCAGTTTTTAAACCTATTTTTCTGATTTGATTAGGAGACACATAAATATCATCTGGACCGGGTAAATAGTTACCATCTGGAGATCTTAAAAATCCATATCCATCAGATAATATTTCTAATACTCCCTCACCTATTATTGAAATATTTTGAGAAGATAATTTTTTTAATATAGAAAACATTAAATCTTGTTTTTTTAGATCAGAACAATTTTCTATTTCTAATGATTTGGCGAAATCTACTAAAGAATGTAGACTTTTAGATCTTAATTCTGTAAGATTATTGACAATAATATCCATAATTTATTGAAGCTCATATGTTATGATTAATTAATTTTTACTGAAAATTTCATAAAGAAAATTAGTTTGAGAATAAACAATACTAAAATAAACAAATTTTATAATTTTTGCAAGCATATAATTTATATAGGGTTTAAACATTTAATATATATATATTAAATTATTATATATATATATTATTTATTATTATTATTATTAATATGTTAAATTGTTAATAACTAAACAACTAATTAAAATTAGTTATTTAAAGTACCTTATAACTAATGTTTATAAAAACAAATATTAATTTCAACAATTGCTACTCTTGTTAATAATATAGTAAGTATTTATGTTAATCAAATGTTAATGAATAATATATACATAAAATTACATATTATTAACATATAATTAACAATTTTATTAACCTATTATTAACAATTGTGTTTTAAAATATGAAATATGCTTTAATTGGAACAAATATTAATTACTCAATATCACCTAGAATATATGAATACTGGTTTAAAGAGAATTTATTATCAGCTAGTTATGAATTAATTGATATTGAATATTTAAATTTTAATATATTAAAGAATATATTGGATAATGGGTATAATGGTTTAAATTTGACACAACCTTTCAAAGAAACTTTAATAAACTCTGATTTAGATATCTATGTTGACTCTGTTGTAAAAAAAATAAATACAATAAATACAATTTCATATAAAAATCAAATAATTTCAGCATACAATACAGATTATGATGGATTTTTACAAAGTTTAAATTATTTGAATATAGATTTAAAAGATAAAAATATTTTTATAATAGGGTTTGGTTCAACAGGGAAATTAATATACTACTGTTTGAAAAATTTATCTAAAAATATAGTTATTTATAACAGAAATGTAGATAAATTATCAAGTTTAGATGACACTAACTTTTATAAAAATTATAAAGGTGATATTGATATATTGATAAATGCTACATCTGTTTCATTAGAAATTTTATTTAATAACTCAGATATCAAATCATTTGTTAAAGATAAAAACATATTGTGTGTGTATGATGTAAATTATAGGTTTAACAATACAATAATTTTGCAATATATGAAAAATAAAAATATAAAATTAATTAATGGAATTTATATGTTAATTTTACAAGCTAATAAAAATTTTAATATTTGGTTTGATAAAAATATCTTATTGTCTAAAAATAAAATAGAAAAATTAATAAAAGAATTATCTATATGAATGTAATAGGTATAACAGGTAATATAGCTGTAGGGAAAACTACATTTTGTAAAGAAATAGAAAAATACGGTTATCCTGTTTTTTATACGGATAAATTTGTAAAAAAACTTTACAAAAAAAGAAGTTTTATAAAAATATTATATAAATATTTTCCTGAAGCTATTAGTAAAAAATATTTTTTTTACAAGTTAGATATGGAATTATTAAAAAAAATTATTTTTAACAATTTTGATAAAAATTTAGATATTTTAGAAAAATTAATTCATCATAAAGTAAAAAAACATATAAAATTTTTGATATTTTTATCTTTTATTTTAAGAAAAAAATATTTTTTTTTAGAAACTGCTATATTATTTGAATCTAATCTTAATAATTTATGTGATTATATAGTTTATTTAACTTGTTCTCCAGATATACAAAAAAACAGGTTTATGAATAGAAAAGGTGTTTCTGAAGACCTTTTTATAAAATTTAATGATAGACAAAATATCTTATTAGATAAAAAAATAAATAATTCAGATATAGTTGTAGATACAACGAATTTAACTAAAAATAATTTAAAAAAAATAGTAAAAAAAATTTTATCATAAAATAAAAAATGAATAACACAATATTTGCCTTATCAACTGCTTTTGTAAAGTCAGCAATTGCTATAATAAGAGTTTCAGGACCTAATTCTTTTCTTTCTTTAAAAAAAATTACTAAAAAAGAAATTTCTAATTTTCCAGCTAATAAAATGGTTTTATCTAATATTTATAATAGTAATTCAGAAATAATAGATATTCCCTTAATAGTTAGATTTGAAGAAGGAAAAAGTTATACTGGCGAAAATATGGTTGAATATCATGTACATGGATCTAAGTCTGTAATAAAAGATTTACTTTATGAACTTTCAAATTGTAAAGATCACAGGTTAGCAGATCAAGGAGAATTTACAAAACAAGCATTAGAAAATAATAAACTAACTTTAACTCAAGTAGAAGGTATAAATGATCTAATAAATTCACAAACTACTTTACAAAGAAAGCAAGCTATAAGAGGTTTAACAGGTGATATAGCAAAAGGTTATGAGAAATGGTATTCAGATCTTCAGGATATTTTAGCATTTTATGAAGCATCTATAGATTTTTCCGAAGAAGATATACCAGAAAAGTTGTTTGATGATGCTATAAAGAAGCTAAAAATATTAGAAAATGATATTAAAAAGGAATATATAAATTCTAAAAAAATAGTAAAAATAAAAAATGGTATAAACCTAGCAATATTAGGATCTCCTAATGTAGGTAAGTCATCTTTTATAAACGCTATATCAAATCAAGATATATCAATAGTTTCTGATTTAGAAGGTACTACAAGAGATGTAGTAGAAATTCAATTAGAAATATCAGGTTATCCGGTAAATTTAGCAGATACAGCAGGAATTCGCTCTAATACTAAAGATACTATAGAAAAAGAGGGAATAAAAAGAGCTATAAGTAAAGCAAAAGAAACAGATATAAAAATAATAATACTTGATATAACCAAATTAGAAGAAAGTTACGAATCTATAAAATTCTTTTTAAATGAAGAAGATAATGATAATACTATAGTAGTAGTTAATAAAGTTGACTTGAGCCAACCTAATAATAATGTTAGTGATTTTTTAAAAGAAAAAAATATAAAAGAATATTTTTTAGTTTCTATAAAAAATAATATTGGCTTTGATGAATTAAAAAATAAGATTATAAAAACTTTAGAAGAAATCACTTCTATATTTGAAGACCCTATAGTTGTACATCAAAGGCATAACGAAATAATTTTCAATTGTCTTGAAGAAATAAATCTTTCTTTAAAATATTCAGAAGATGTAGTTATAGCATCATTTCATTTAAGAAATGCATTGAATGAAATTGGTAGAATTTTAGGTAAAGTAGATATAGAAGATATACTAGGTGTAATCTTTAGTAATTTTTGTATTGGAAAATAAATATATGATTAATTATGATGTAATAGTTATTGGTGCAGGTCATGCAGGTTTAGAAGCAGCAGCAGCAGCTTGCAGAGCTAAGGCTAAAGTAGCATTAATAACAATATCAAAAAATGACATAGGAGAAATGTCTTGTAACCCAGCTATAGGTGGTATAGGTAAGGGTCATATAGTAAGAGAAATAGATGCTTTAGATGGCTTAATGGGCAAAATTGCTGATGCTTCAGGAATTCAATTTAGAATATTAAATGCAAGTAAGGGATCTGCTGTTAGAGGTCCAAGAACTCAATCTGATAGAGAATTATATAAGTATGCAAGTTTAAAAGAAATAAATGAATATGTTTTTAAATATAATTTAGAAATTATAGAAGCTCAGGTTGAAAACATTTTACTCAAAGAAGGTAAAATAAGTCAGGTTGTGTTAACAGATAATACAATTTTAAATACAAATTCAGTTGTAATATCTACAGGAACTTTTCTTAATGGTGTTATCCATGTAGGTTGTGAAAATAAAATTGGTGGTAGATATGGAGCTAAGTCTTCAATAGGATTATCTAATTTTTTGAAAAGTTGTAACTTTGAATTAGGTAGACTAAAAACAGGAACTCCTGCAAGATTAAATAAAGAAACAATAGATTGGTCTGTGTTAATAGAACAAAAAGGAGATGATATCCCTACTCCTTTTTCATTTTTGAATAAAGATATAAAAGTTCCACAAATTTCTTGTTATATAACAGAAACAAATTCAAAAACACATGAAATAATCAAAAATAATATAGCAAAATCTGCTATGTACAGTGGAAATATTTCAGGTAAGGGTCCAAGATATTGTCCATCTATAGAAGATAAAATAGTAAGATTTGCTCATAGAGATAAACACCAAATATTTTTAGAGCCTGAAGGATTAAATCTAAATACTGTTTATCCTAATGGAATTTCTACTTCTTTACCAGAAGATGTACAAGATGCATTTATTAAAAGCATGAAAGGTTTAGAGAAGGTAGAAATTTTAAGATATGGTTATGCAATAGAATATGATTATATCAATCCTCAAGAACTAAAATCTAATTTGGAAACTAAAAAAATATCTGGCTTATTTTTAGCAGGACAAATAAATGGAACAACAGGTTATGAAGAAGCAGCAGGCCAAGGTCTTATAGCAGGAACAAATGCAGCAATATACTCTAATAATTTAAATAAAAATGAGAATGATGAATATTTCACTTTAACTCGTCATGATTCATATATAGGTGTTATGATTGATGATTTAATTCATCAAGGAGTAATAGAGCCATATAGAATGTTTAGTTCTAGAGCAGAATATAGGTTGCATTTAAGAGCAGAAACAGCAGATCAAAGATTAACTGAAAAAGGATATAAATTTGGTATAGTATCAAAAGAAAGATATCAAAATTTAGAAAATAAATTAAATAAAATAAAAGAAGCTAAAAAATTACTTGAATCATTAAAAGCAACCCCCAATGAACTATCTAATTTAGGAATTCAAATAAATTTAGATGGAATAAGAAGAACAGCACTAGAAATATTAAGTTTTTCTCCAATAACTATAGAAAATTTGATCAAGGCATTTCCAGAAATTAATACTATAAACTCAGATATTTTAAATTTGATAAATACTGATTGTAAATATTCTGTTTATTTGAAAAGACAAAATGAAGAAATAAAAAAACTTACTAAAGAAGAAAAACTAAAAATTCCAAATTCTATAAATTATTCTTCTATACCTTCATTATCTGCAGAAATGGTAGAAAAATTCTCTAAAATAAGGCCAGAAACTATAGGATCTGCATCTAGAATAAAAGGAACAACCCCATCTTCAATAGTTGCTATATTAACATATATGAAAAAATTAGATTGTAACAAGCAAAATTAGTATAATATCTACATATATAAAAAAATGTCTAAATGAAATCGTAATAATTTTATAAATGATAAAATTATTTGATTTTTGTGTTAAAAAAAAGGTTTTTGAATGAATTTGTTACGTCTTACGTTGTTACTTTTTATAGTTTTCATAAATGTTAACTATGCTAACGCAGATAGTATAATCCAATATGTATCTTCTAAAAAATCTACTGTAAATACAGAAGAAAAAGAAACATTTGGTTATTCTAAAACTAATTTAAATGCTCCTATATTATCTCCAGATGAAATTAAAAAACAAGCATCTACTAAATTTGAAAATACAACAGAAAAACTTAGCAAAAACAATAGTTACACTAAAACAGAAGTTAAGCCAATTGTAACCAAATCTGCTCCTGCAAAAAATACCGCTATTCTTAAAAATAGTACCACAAAAATAAAAAAAGCAAATAATAATACTACAAAAGTAATAAAATCATCTGTTAAAAAAGATACTAATGTTTCTAAAAATCAAAAAAGTGTAAATGATAATACAAGAACCTTAAAGCATAATTTTGTAGTAACTAAAAAAAGTCCTGCAGTAAATAAAAAAACTAATGCTGTTTCTGAATATAATATAAACTTAAAAATACCAAAAATAGATAATATAGAAAAAAACAAACCATATTCTTACAATACTACAGTTACAATATCAAAAGCAGACAATAGTGGTGAAAATGAAAAAATAAATAAAGCTCCAGAAATAATAAAGAAAAACATAGAACAAACAGATAAAAACACACAACAATCTACATACGAAAGTGTTTATTTAGGTATAAACAAAGAAAAAAACATTAACGAAACAGAAGAAAAATCAGAAGAAAAAAATATATCGTTAAAGTCTATTACACAACATAAAGATGATAATTATGCTGAAACAAAAAAAGAAGACAAAAATATACCAGATAATTCAAATATTACTAGTCCAATACCAAAAAATAATAATCTAGATAATAATGAAGACTACATGTCTTTTAAATTATTACAACCAAAAAAGTTAGCAGATTATCCAGGTAAAAATACACCTGATGTGAGTACTACCAAGGAAGAAAATTCAGTTTCAAAATATTTACCATCTTCAGATATAAAACAAGATAATGAAATAATAAATTTAGAAGAAAAAAATGTATCTAATGCAAATGAAGATAAAAATACAGAAGTTTTAGAAAATCCAAAAGAAGAATTAAATTTATATAAAAAAGAATTAGATGTATTAAAAGATGATAATTCTCCAATAAACCTTCCTAATGCAGAAAAAGATTATAAAAATCTTATAAAAAAAGTAGATATTAGAAAAAAATCACAAGAAAAAGAAGAAATTATTCAAGAAAATAAAAATATTACTTATAGTAATCAAAAAAATAAAATGCTTTCTTCATCTGAAAGAACATCAATACCTAATGAAAGTATTGATGAACTTCCTTTAAATTAATTTTAAATAAAAATTTTATTTTTTATTTTTATTATTTTTGGCACTAATGTGCTTGTCGTATTCATCAAAAGTTTCATTGAAATTATCTACACTATAAGAATGAAGTGCTCCTGCTAATTTTTTATATACAGCAAGTCTACCTAGTTGATTAGTTTTGATTCTTTTTAATACTTCTTCAGCAACTAAGGTATTTGTGTGTATCATAGTATTTTGTGATTGAATTGTATTTCTTGCTTCAATAACTATAGAAGCAGCATAAATAGAAGAAATACTAAATAAAAGAACTAAAAACATATGAAATAATAAAGTAGGATGAATAGAAAATTTTGCCATATACAAAGTTGAAAAATAATCTATAGCTGTAAAAATAGCTCCTATTATTATTACTAAAGAAGTAATAATAGAAAATCTTTTTGTTTTTTCATATTTGTATTGTTTTAAAGGTGTAAAATCATGTTCATAAATTTTAAAAAAAACATCAACATCGAAATTTGGTAAACTCTTTAATATTTTTATAAATCTATCATGCAATGAATCAACTATCATTGGATGATATTTTTTTGAAAGAAATTTCCTATATGCTTCTAATTCTATATCTTTATTTTTATTATCATCATGATATAGTTTATCTATATTTGCTTCATTAACATCAAGTTCTACATTCTTCATTATAAAATACACCATTTTAGTTTAATCTAAGATATTATATATTATATACTATTGAATACCTTTATAAAAATAAATATTGAATAATACAATATGGGAAAAATGATGCTTAATTTTATATTGAATAACGAAGAAGAAACTAAAATTAAAAATTATCAGGAAATGTTAATAGATCATCAGAAAGAAACTAATTTAATCAGCAACAACACCGTGAACAATATTTGGGAAAGACATATAATAGATTCAGCACAATTACATCCCTTAATAAACAGCAATAAAGAAAAAGCATCTTTAAAAATAGCAGATTTAGGAACAGGTGCTGGTTTGCCAGGTGTTGTATTAGCAATTTTGAATAAAAAAAACAATTATTTTCTAATAGAAAGTAACGGTAAAAAAACTAAATTTCTAGATAAAGTTAAAAAAGAAATACAATTAGATAATGTAGAAATATTAAATATAAGAATAGAAGACTTAATACTTAAACAAGAAAAGTTTAATATTATTTTATCTAGGGCTTTATGTAAGTTAGATAAATTATATGATTATTCAAAAGAATTATTAAATAATAATGGTGTTGGTTTATTTCTAAAAGGAAAAACTTACCAAGAAGAACTAACTAATTTATTAAAAAAACATAAAAATTTAGAAGATAAAATCACATTGATACAGAGTATAACTAATGAAGAATCTAAAATTATAAAAATAAAATTTGATAAAAACTATAGTAAAACAAAAAAATAGTAATTGAGTTATACGATATATTACATTATCCTATTTTATATATCAATGTTCTACGTGAAACATTAAAATTTTTTAACAAAGATTTATTAAGGAAGTAATGGCTATTATTAACACCAAAATTATGGCAATAGTCAATCAAAAAGGAGGAGTTGGAAAAACTACTACTACAATGAATTTAGCCACTGCTTTATGTGCTCTGAAAAAAAAAGTATTAATAGTAGATTTAGATCCTCAAAGTAATTCTACAAGTGGTATTGGTGCAGAAAGTGAAATAAAACAAACAATATATGACTTACTAATAGATAATTGCACGTTAGAAGATTCGGTTATAGAAACTGTAATTCCTAATTTATCAATAATACCTGCTACTATGGATTTAGCAGGTATAGAAATAGAATTAGCTACTATAGAAAAAAAACACTTATACCTATATAATGCATTAAATAAGACTAAAGGTTTATATGATTATGTAATTATAGATTGTCCACCTTCTCTTGGAATTTTAACTGTAAATGCTTTGGTTGCCGCTCAAGAGGTTGTTATTCCCTTACAATGTGAATATTTTGCTTTAGAAGGTCTAAGTCATTTAATGAAAACTATACAAAAAATCAATGCTTCTTATAATAAAACCTTGAAAGTTAAAGGTATAGTTTTAACTATGTATGATGTACGTAATAATTTATCTAAATTGATAGACAAAGATGTAAGGGAATATTATGGTTCATTAGTATATAAAACAGTTATTCCAAGAAATGTAAAAATTTCAGAAGCCCCTTCTCACGGATATCCTGTTATAGTTTATGATCCTAATTGTGTAGGTTCTAAATCTTATATAGATTTAGCAACAGAAATAATAATTCAAGATGAAAATAAAAAATATGAAAAATAAAACAACAAATATAGATTTATCTAATTTTTCTAATAATATAAAACATAAAAAAACAGCTGCTTTAGGTAAAGGTATTTCTGCATTGTTAGCAGGTGATAATACAGGTAGTGAGAATAAAACATTTGAAAAATACGTTGAAATGATAAATCTTGCGTTTTGTGTACCAAGTCGTTTTCAAGCTAGAAAAACATTTGACGATATAGAATTGGAAGAATTAGCTTATTCTATAAAAGAACATGGAATATTACAACCAGTTATTTTGAGAAAACTAGGTGAAGAAAGTTATGAGATTATAGCTGGAGAACGCAGATGTAGAGCTGCAAAATTAAGTGGTTTAATAGAGGTTCCAGCTTTAGTAAGTACAATGTCAGATAAAAAAGCAATGGAAGTTGGGCTAATTGAAAACTTACAACGTGAAAATCTTAATCCATTAGAAGAAGCTTTAGCTTACAAACAATTAATAGATACTTATAACTACACACATATAACAATTGCTGAATCATTAGGAAAAAGCAGAAGCTATATTACAAATAGTTTACGTATTTTAAATTTACCAGAAAAAATATTAAATTATTTATCAGATGCTTTGATAACAATGGGGCATGCTAAAATTTTAGTGAGTTTAGAAAATTCAGAAGAAATAGCAGAAAAAGTTGTAAAAGAAAAACTATCTGTGCGAGATTTAGAAGCATTTTTAAAATCACAATTAAAATCATCAAAAAACAAAAATAAAACAAATATTTTGCATAGCAATTCTATTGACCAATCATTATTAGATTGGTACGAAAACAATAGGAATAATAATCCTAATATCAAAATAAATTTATTAATGAAAAAATATAATAAAGGAGAGTTAAAAATACAATTTAAAAATATTGATGATATAAAAAATATTTTAAAAATATAAAGTTAAAGATTTAGTATTTTGAAATTATTATTATATTTTTAACGAAGGTTTTTAAAAAATTCTTGCAAAAGGTTTTTGCATTCTTCTTCTTGTAAATTACCGTATATTTCTGGAAAGTTTTTTTGCTTGTTTTTTATTTTTTCAAAAACACTATATTTACTTTCAATCGCTCCAAATTTAGGTTCTGGACAACCATAGTATATTCTTCTTATTCTGCTATGTAAAATAGCGCCTAAGCACATCAAGCACGGCTCTGCTGTAACATAAAGACTACAATCTGTAAGTATGTTATTTTTTATATGTTTGCATGCAAGATTAATAGCTAATATTTCTGCATGGTTTGTAGTAATACAAGATGATTTTGTAAGGTTGTGTGCTTGTGCAATAACATCTCCAGACTTATTCACAATAATGGCACCTATAGGAACTTCGTTGAAAGAAAAAGCTTTTTTTGCTTCATCTAGGGCTAAGTCCATATAAGTATACTTAAACTGTTGTTTTAACATATTCTCATGATGTAGTATAATGTTGTGTTGATTTATTATACAACATATAAAATATGCTTTAGGTTTTAGTTTCACATGAACAATATAAGAATTGCTAAAAAAATAGCACAAATTACTAAATATTCTCGTAGAGAAGCAGAAAAATTAATATTAGAACGTTTAGTAAAAATAAATGGTAAGGTTATTGATACACCTGTACATTTTGTTTCAGATGAAGATAAGATAGAA
This sequence comes from Alphaproteobacteria bacterium endosymbiont of Pipizella viduata, assembly GCA_964020055.1. GTDB lineage: Bacteria > Pseudomonadota > Alphaproteobacteria > WRAU01 > Hepatincolaceae. The sequence continues at coordinate 907,901 of OZ026533.1, read as the reverse complement.
ATTAATAATATTAAAATTAATAATTCTATAGAAATAGAAAAGATATATGCTTTTTATAAACCAAAAGGTTTAGTATGTACAAATAAAGATGAACAAGGTAGAGATACTATATTTGATTATATAAGAAAAGAATATCCTAAATTATCTAAATTGATATATATAGGTAGGTTAGACTTACAATCTGAAGGTTTATTATTATTAACTAATAACAGCAATATAAGTACTAAGTTATCTTCACCCAATGTAGGTATTGTAAAGACATATAAAGTTAGAGTATCAGGTGACATAACACAGCATCAATTAGATGAACTTGCAAATGGCGTGGTTATTGATGGCTTTTCATATAAGCCAATAGTAGCCAACATACTACCAAACAAAAGCAAATCCAATAAATGGTTAGAGTTTAAAATAACAGAAGGTAAAAATAGAGAAATACGTAATATATGTAACTATTTTAATTTAAAAGTTAGTCGATTAATAAGAATAAATTTTGGTCCATATTCATTAGAAGGTATGCAACCTGGTGATTTGATAGAAGTTGAAATTAGAAAAATATCAAAATATTTAAAAAAATGAGAATTATATCAGGTAAATATAAAGGTAAAAAATTAATAATACCTAATAAAAATATTACAAGACCAACCACAGATAGGCTAAAAGAAACACTTTTCAATATTTTAAAACATAGATATAAGATAAATTTTGAAACATCAGTAGTGCTAGATTGTTTTTCAGGAAGTGGTTCTTTAGGATTAGAGTGTATATCTAGGGGCTGTGAGCGAGCATGGTTTATAGATAATAATAAAGAAGCTCTTTCTGTGATAAAAAAAAATATCACATTAATCAAAGCAGAACCATTTAGTAAGGTTATTCTAGAGGATATAACAAAGTTAACTTTTACAAATATCGAAAAAAAATTTGATCTAATATTTTTAGATCCCCCCTATTCATCAAATTTGATAGATGCAACCTTAATAAACATTTTAAAACAAAATATACTATCAAATAGTTGTTATTTTATTATTGAAAGTAATATAGTCAATTACAATTTTGACTTTATAAAGTTAATAGATACCTTAAAAGTTGGAAATAATATTCATTATATATGTACAACTCTTTGAATATCTTTACTTTTTAGATACAAAATTAAGTATGTTTAATGTATAATTTTAGAATGTGCTAAAAAACTAAATTTGGAATTTTATGTCAAAAATATTTGCTTTATCAGGTTCTCATGGAGTAGGAAAAACTACATTAATAAATAAATTAACTGATTTCTATAAAAATAAAAATGATGTCAAAATTTTTTATGAGTTCAATACAGGGTTATTTAATGTTGGCTTTGCATTAAATGGTAAAGGAAAAGATTTTGATGAAATACTGTTTTCACAGAAAATAGCGTTTGATCTGTATAAAAAAACTATAGATTATTATTTTGCTAGGTCGGATTATGATTTGGTTATACTAGATAGATCATTCATAGATACGTACATATACTCTTATTATTTTGCAAAATTTCATAATCTTAGCAAAAAACAAAAAGAAACCTTACAAGCAATGTTTGATGAAACAATAAAGTCATCAAATAAAATACAAAACATTTTAGTTCCACCTTTTAATAGTTTTGCAGATGAAGTAAATAGAATGTCTGAAAGTTCTAGAAATGATATATGGCAAGAGTTTTTACAATTTTTCGATACACATTTCAAACACAATTACATATCATTAAAATTTGATAATTCTAATGATAGATTTAATGAAGTTATATCATTAATTAATAAAAAATAACAAAACACCTTTTAAAATAAGTAATGCTATTTATTCCTTAAAATATGCATGTGGAAATGAAAAACTTCTTGTCCACCCTTCTCTTTAGTATTTACTAAGCACTTAAAACCATCTTCAATATCTAAAATTTTAACTGCTTGTTTCACTCCATCAAAAAAACCTTTTATTTCTTCAAAAGATGCATTTTCTGTAAAATCTAATATATCAATATATGGTTTTTTAGGAATAACAAGAGCATGTATGTCTGCTTTAGGATTAATATCATGAAAAGATAAAACAAATTCATTTTCGAAAATACTCTTGCAAGGGATTTGTTTATTAATAATTTTAAAAAAAATATTATCTTTATCGTACATTTTAATGCCTCTAGAGTTTTTAGTCTGGTAAATATAAAAAATGATACTATATGATGTGTATATGAACAATCAAAAATTGATTATTTAAATATAAGTAACATAATAATATTATTTATTATTGAAGGAATACAAAATGATGCATGCAACTACTATAATAGGCGTAAAAAAGAATGGGAAGACAGTAATAGCAGGAGATGGACAGGTAACACTTGGTCATGCTGTTATGAAAAAAAATGCTAAAAAAGTTAGAGAATTAAACGGAGGTAAAGTTATATCTGGTTTTGCAGGTTCCACTGCAGATGCATTTACTTTATTTGAAAGATTAGAAAACAGATTAGAAAAATACCCAGAACAGTTATTAAGAGCCTGTGTAGAATTAGCAAAAGATTGGAGAACAGATAAATACTTAAGACGACTTGAAGCTATGCTAATAGTAGCTAATAAAGATAATATGTATGTATTAACAGGTACAGGTGATGTATTAGAACCAGACGATGAGTGTGTAGCAATAGGTTCAGGTGGCAATTATGCATTAGCAGCAGCTAAAGCTTTTTTGAGTTATGAAAATGACTTAACAGCAAAAGAAATTGCTGAAAAAGCATTGAATATAGCTGCAGATTTATGTATATATACAAATCATAATGTTGTTATAAAAGAATTAGAAAAAACAAAATAACAATCAGATAGTAAAGGGTACCTTATGAAAAATTTTACTCCTAAAGAGATAGTATCAGAATTAGATAAAAATATAATTGGCCAAGAAAATGCAAAAAAATTAGTATCAATCGCTTTAAGAAATAGATGGCGTAGAAAGCAACTGCCAGATGATATTCAGCAAGAAATTATGCCTAAAAATATACTAATGATTGGTTCTACAGGAGTTGGGAAAACTGAAATAGCAAGAAGGTTAGCCAAGTTAGATAATTCTCCTTTTATCAAAGTAGAAGCAACTAAATTTACAGAAATTGGTTATGTAGGTAGAGATGTTGAACAAATTATTCGTGATTTAGCAGAATCTGCAATTAATATGTACAAGCAGGAAAAAAAGAAATCAATAATAGTAGAAGCAGAGAAGCAAGCTATCAATAAAATTATAAATATTATTGCGGGTGAAAAATCTTCTGAAGAAACAAAAAATATTTTTCGAAAGAAATTAAACTCAGGTGAGCTACAAGATACAGAAATAGAAATCACTTTAAGAGATAAACCAGCAACCTCAGGGTTTGATATACCAGGTATGCAAGGTGCAATTGGTATGATTAGTTTAGATTCAGTTTTAGGGAAAGAAAAAACTAAAACAAGAAAATTAAAAATACCAGGAGCAATTAAAGCATTAACCGATGAAGAAAGTGATAAATTGCTTGATAAAGATGAAATAATAGAAGAAGCATTAGCTTTACTAGAGAACAATGGAATAGTATTTATAGATGAAATAGATAAAATAACTTCCAATTCTGAAAATAGACAAGGTAATGTAAGTAGGGAAGGGGTTCAAAGAGATTTATTACCATTAGTAGAAGGTACTACAGTCAATACAAAATATGGACCTGTTAAAACAGATCATATATTATTTATAGCAAGTGGAGCTTTTCATTTGAGTAAACCGTCAGATTTACTTCCAGAATTGCAAGGTAGATTTCCGATAAGAGTAGAATTACATTCTTTGACTAAAGAAGATTTTAAAAGAATTTTGACAGAACCACAGTTTAATTTGATAATTCAAACAAAAGAGATGTTAAAAGCAGAAGGAATAGAATTAATTATTGAAGATGAAGCAATAGACGAAATAACAGAAATGGTAGTGCATTTTAACAATACCATTGAAAATATAGGAGCAAGAAGACTTCATACAGTAATGGAAAAAGTTTTAGAGGAAATAAACTTTATAGCACCAGATTTAAAAGAAAAGAAATTTGTTATAAATAGGGATTATGTAAAATCGAAAGTAGGAGAGTTCACCACAAATATTGATTTATCAAAATATATAATATAAAATGTTTCACGTAGAACAATATTTAATTGTAGCAACTTTCAGTTTTATTATATATTAATAAACCACCCAAGGTAGAAAATTCACAAAACATTTTTTTACTAATTTTTTTATAAATAAAATAAATATACACTATATACACATTATGAATTTGTAAATGTATATAGTGTAGAGGGTGTTTTGATATCACGAAGTTATTCAGTAGCATTCGAAGGGATGAAAACTAAGTTGGTAGATGTCCAAGTTAGTATCACAAAAGGCTTACCATCTTTTTCTATTGTAGGATTAGCAAGTAAAGCTGTATCTGAGAGTAAAGAAAGAATCAGATCGTCATTGTATTCAATTGGGTTATCATTACCTGCAAGTAGAATTACAGTGAATTTATCTCCTGCTGATACTTTGAAAGAAGGTAGCTATTTTGATCTGCCAATAACAATTGCTGTTCTTTGTGCAATGGAAATACTTCCCAATGAAGAAATAATTAATTATATTTCAATGGGAGAAATAGCTCTAGATGCACAAATAAAAAATATTCCTGGAGTTTTAGCTGCTGCCTATTTTGCAGCCCAACAAAATAAGGGATTTATATGCCCTTCTAATCAAGTAACAGAAGCATCGTTAATAAAAGATAGTATAGAGTTACTACCCATTAATAATTTAACAGAAATCATAGCTCACTTTAAAGATGGTAATATTATAAATATTAATACATTTGATCTTAACCACAAAAAAGCAGAAGAATATTCATTCACAAGTATATCTGAAATCAAAGGTCATTATACAGCAAAAGTAGCCTTAGAAATTTCAGCAGCAGGAGGACATAATTTATTGATGATAGGTCCGCCTGGTTCTGGAAAATCTATGTTAGCAAGTTCTATTGGAGGTTTATTACCTCCCTTAACTCAAAAGGAAATGTTAGATACAAGCTTGATATATTCTATATCAGGACTTATGAATAATGCTTCTGTTATTACTCAAAGGCCATATCGAACTCCACATCATTCTGCATCCATGCCATCTTTGATAGGAGGAGGTAGTAGAATAAAACCTGGTGAAATCACACTAGCAAATAATGGTATATTATTTTTAGATGAATTAGCAGAATTTGATAAAAATATTTTAGATGCGTTAAGGCAACCTTTAGAAACTAAAGAAGTTCATATATCAAGAGTAAATAGCCATGTTATATTTCCCGCAAATTTTCAATTAATAGCGGCTATGAACCCTTGTAGATGTGGATATTATGGAGATTTAAGTAGATCTTGTTCTAAAGCACCTTTATGTGCAGAAACATATCAAAATAAAGTTTCAGGCCCCATAATTGACAGGATGGATTTGATCATAGAGGTACTGCCTGTTACCGTAGAAGAATTAAATATGAAAGCTAATTCAAAAGAAGATAAAATTATAAAAGATAGAGTTATAAAAGCAAGAGATATACAAGAAAACAGATATAAAAAATATGGTATAGCAACAAATGCAGAAGCTTCTACAGCTATCATTGAAGAAGAGAGTAAAATATCTAAAGATGCAAAAGAACTATTGCAAAAAACAACTCAGAAATATGATTTATCAACAAGAGCTTATTTTAGAGCCATAAAAGTTGCAAGAACAATAGCAGATTTAGAAAGTAAACCTGAAATCAATAAAGAAGATATAGCAGTTGCATTATCGTATCGAAAAATCAATTATTTGAAATAAAAATGATTGCAAAAAGTATGTTTACATATAATGTTGTTTGTATTTTTATAAATTGATTTCATCTTCATTTAGCCCGTAATTTTCTGATAACACTTTTTTCATCTGAGGAAAACTATATTTTTTTACTTTTCCGTAATCTTTTTTTTCTATTTTTTCTATATGATATTTCATAGAACCTAGTTTTTTTAAAGAAGTGTTAAAACCTTTTATAGCAGATGTTTTAATTTTTTCTTTTTTTTGTGACCAATACAAAATTTGTTCCCAATTTCCTGTAATATTATGAATATCTATACCTAAAGATAAAATAACTAAATTTACAGCACGAAATGCTTCCCTATTTAGTTGTGGAAAGTTATTTGGTGTTTCAATATTATTGTTTAAAATATTTCCTTTATGGAATTGTAAATTTTCTTTTTGGATATAAGTAACATTATCGCTATTGTTGATTCATCTGCATCTTCGCCTTCAAATTCATCTATTATAGGATTAAATAATTTTAATTTAGGTTTTGAAGCTAAGGTTAATAAATTTTCAGCAGTATTGCGTGCTATATAATGCATACTTTCATTTGTTTTATCCTTTTTATCAATAAGCTTTATTAGATAATATCCGGCTTTTTCTTCTAAAACTTTTCCACTACACTCAGTAATTATTTTTTGGAATTTAAACACACATGTATGTAATATAGGAATCACAAAGAAATTTTCTGCTATTGTTATTCGTGCTTTTAAACCATAAAATTTATCATTTTTCATAGCAATCTACCAATATTTCTATATTAATTATCTTAACATAGAAATCAGAGATGAATAACCTAATATGCCATAAGTGTCATTTCTTTTAGTATGAAACTATGAGATAAAGGCAATAATTCAAAAGTATAGTCTTTATTATATTGTCTAAGTAAAGGTAGAATATCAAAAAACTCTTCAGGGTTATGATATACAGCACAGCTGATTATTGGTTTATATTTTGTTATAGTTTCTTTAGCACCTTTGACAGCTTTCAAACCATAGCCTTCTACATCTAATTTAATTAATTTTAGATTGTTTATCTTGTTTTCTTGAACATAATTATCTATAGTAGTCAAATTAACTTCTTCGGTTTTTAGTCTATTAGGCTTAAATACAAAAGAAGCGCCATGGTTTTGTATTGTTGATATATAATTCAATGTTTCACGTGAAACATTGTTTGTTAATCCTAATTTTTCCGCAATTATTACTTTATTTAGGTGATTGTTTTGTATGTTTGTTTGTAAAGAATTATAATTAACAGAAGAGGGCTCGAAAGCATATATGTTATGAGGGCGATAAAACTTATTAAAAATTAAGGCAGAATCTCCATAGAAAGCCCCACCATCTATCATGTTAGATTTATATAAGTATTTATCAATCTTTATATTATATTTATCTTTAAAATTATGCCTAATAGGCTTTAAGCCACAATGATGTCTAAATACGTTGATTTCTATTTTCTCAAAGCCTTGAAGATTATACTGCGTGTAAAATTTATTAATGTCATTGTAAAATTTTTTTTCTTTGAAAATCTCTATGATTTCTTCATCATTATAAATAACTGATTTTTTCACCAGGTAATTACATGAAGGTAATGGTAGTAAATTCATTACTCTTAAAAATCTTATTGCTTGGTTAAAACTCTCAGCAGATAAATTTTTTTCAAGTACAGATAATTTTTGATTATATTCTTCTGGGTTACTACTGAAATAATTTTGAAATGTTGAAATATAAGCATCAAAACCATAATCAATAAATTGATTATAAAACTTTAACTTTTTTAAGTTGTCTGTTGTTTTTTTATTAGGCATATCGTAGTAGTGTATTATTATTAAGATAAAAATATTGTATTTGAAAAATCAAAATACATCATCCCAAGCATTTTCAATATGGTGAATTGTTTTATTAGGATATATAAATATTGCATCTAACCTTAAATTATATGAAGAAAAAGCTTCGTTTTCAGATATATAATAATTAAAAGCATTAATTATCCTCATTTGTTGTTTAGTTGTAATTGTGTATTTTAGTATTTCTATATCTTTTCTGGTTTTTATTTCGAAAGCTACAAGAGTATTATCTAAAGTAGCTATAATATCAATTTCTCCATAAATAGTTTTATAATTTGTAGCTATAATAGTCCATTTTTTACAAATCAAATAATCTAAGGCTTGCTTTTCTGCAGATTTTCCAGATAAATATGCTTTAATTTTCTTTTTTAAAGTTAATGATTTGTTCATATAATATACTTTTTTTCATATTAAAAATATCTGCCATTTCTTTAGATAAAGATTTTACAGGTTTGTTAATATTATTTTTTATATATTTTCTTAATTCTTCCTGATTATTTTTGGGGGTTACATTATCAACTCTCAAAATAATAACAAACTCACCTAAAGGTTTTTTTATCTCATATTGTTTTATTAAATTTTCTACAGTATTTGTTATAACTTCTTCATATATTTTAGTAAGTTCACGAGCTAGACAAATATGTTGATTATCTCCAAATATTTCTTGAATATCTTTCAAAGTATTTAAAATTCTTTTAGGACTTTCAAACAAAACAAGCGTCAAACCATCAATTTGATATTTTTGAAGTGTTTTTTTTCTTTTGTTAGATGTTCTTTCTAAAAAACCTAGAAAAACAAAATTACTACATGGAATACCAGATATAGATAATGAAGCAATAACTGATGAACATCCTGGTATAGTTATAACTTTTATATTTTGTTCTCTTGCTGATTTTACAAGTAAATATCCAGGATCTGCAATCAATGGAGTACCTGCATCAGAAATTAAAGCAATATTATCACCATTTTTTAATAAATCTAAAATTTGTTGTGTTTTATGTGCTTCACTAATTACATTGTAACTGATCAATTTTTTAGAAATACCTAAATGTAAAAGTAATTTTTTACTTGTTTTAGTATCTTCACAAACAATTACATCTACAGTTTTAAGAGTATCTATAGCTCTTAAAGTTATATCATTCATATTGCCAATAGGAGTTGAAACTATATATAGTTTACCGTAGTTTTCCATTTACTTTTTGTGTACCATAATGTATTTTTAGGAATATAGTATATTATGAGTCTAATAATGCCACAAGTTCTAAAAAAAATCTTCATTTTATTAATATTAGTTTTTAGCTTATATTCCTGTTCCTATGATTATTATACAATGAGAGGTGCTATAAATGATAAAAAGCTTGTTGTTGCTGTAATTTTACCTATGACAGGTCAAAATGCTAATGTTAGCCAAAGTTTATTAAACGCAATTAACTTATCTTATTATGAAACTGGAAATAATAATATAGTTTTTAAAATATATGATTTACCAACAGAAAGTAAAAATACAACCTCAATAGTGAAAAAAATTATTTCAGATGGTGCCCAAGTTATATTAGGTCCTGTTTTTTCAGAAAGCACAAAAAAGGTTTTAGCAATCACAGATGATTATAGTATCCCTGTTGTTTCATTTAGCAATGATATTTCATTGTTACAATATTCAGATAATATATTTTTAGCTTCATATCCTGTTATAAATGATATGGAAATGGTGGTGAACTATTCTTCACAAAGAGGGGATAAATCTAGTAAAAATTATGCAATTTTAGCTCCAGATAATAAATATGGTGATTTTATAGTTTCATCTGCCACACAAGCAATACAGTCAAGAAACTTAACTTTAGTGAAAGTTGTAAGATACCCAGATAATAAAGTTAATTTATCCAATTACATAGTAAAACTAATACCTGAAGATGAACAGGCTAGAATAGATGAAATAAAGGCTAATTTGTTAGAAGAAAATAAAATATTATCTGCCAAAAAGCAACCTCTTAAGAAAGTTCCTAAACCGCAATTAGACTTTGATACTTTAATAATTGGTGATTATGGTTCTAGATTGCCTGTTGTTGTAAGTCATTTTTCTCTTTTAGATATAGATTACTCAAAGTTAACTATTTTAGGTAATAGTAATTGGAATATTAAAGATGTAGAAGTTGAAGGAACTTTAAATGGTGCTTTTTATCCATCATATAAAAATATAGAAGAAACTGATTTTTATAAAGAATACAATAACTTATATAATAAAGCGCCAAATATTATTGATGCCTCAGCATATGATATAGTTAAAGTATTAGCATCATTGGCGTCTTATGATACAGAAGGAGATTTTGTATTAAATGCTACATCATCAGCTTTAGCAGCTAAGATGATTTTTTCTGGTGCGTATGGAGGATTAACTATTAGGTTAGATGGTATAATAGTAAGACCAATGTTAATTAATAAAATTATAAGAGGTAAATCTAATATAGTGGAAAGTAGTAGTAATTTATCTTATATAAATTACCCAAATTATAGAGATATACAAAAAGAGTAACTATTATGTTAGTAGGTAATATACAATATGGTTTAAGCATAGTCTTGCTTTAGAAGATAAGACATAAAAACCATTTGTTTTTTTGATAAGCTTTTCGTTGATAAGAATATTTAACTTTTTCAGGTCAGCAATTTCTAAAATATTATCAGGTATAGGCTTATTCAATCTTAAATAAGTAATAAGCTGTTCTTCTTGTCTTTGTTTTATAGTTAATTTTTCAATATTTTGGAATAAGATATTATCATTTATAGGGTTATCAATTAACAAATTAGGCAAATTTAAAGCAGTTTTTTGCCATTTCATAGGCAACTTTATTTCAGACGTTGCATACCAGTTGTTATTATGTAAAATTCTTCCATGAGCTTGCGGGCCAATACCTAAATATTCTCCACCTAGCCAATAGTTTAAATTGTGTATACTTTCATGATTTTTTTGTGCAAAGTTAGATATTTCATATTGGTATATTCCAATTTTTTCTAATTCTTCAATATTGTATAAATACATCTCTGATGCAATATCATCTTTTGCTGCAGGAACCTTATCTTTATAAAATTTAGTTCCTTCTTCAATAGTTAATTGGTAAATAGAAATATGATTTTTAATGAAACTCTTAGCTGTTTCTATTTCTTCTTTCCATAAATCAAAGCTTTGTTTTGGTAATCCCATCATCAAATCAAAAGAAACATCAGAGAAAATATTATTTGCTATATCAAGAGCACAAAATGCCTCTTTTTTATTATGATTTCTACCTAATTTTTTCAAAAAATGATCATTAAATGATTGAACACCTAGTGAAAGTCTATTTATACCAGCATTTTTGAAATCTTGAAATTTACTATATTCTACAGTTGAAGGATTAGCTTCCAAGGTAATTTCATCAATAGGAGAATTATTATTTATTTTTTTTATATGATTTAAAATATCATGAATGACAGATGGCTCCATCAAAGATGGAGTGCCACCACCAAAAAAAACAGATTTTATAGTTTTATTTTTCAAAAAATAAGACTGTGCATTTATAGCATTAATATATGCCTGTTTCCAATTGTTATGATTAACTATACCAGGGATATAAGCATTAAAATCACAATATGGGCACTTCATTAAACAAAAAGGCCAGTGAATATATATAGAAATATTATTATTAAAGTTCAAAGATTATCTACAGTTAATTTATATTAAGATCTAAAAAGTTATTTTTAAAATTCATTATAGCTTTATATCTATTAGATAAAGAATTTTTTTCTTCACTTTCCATTTCAGCATACGTTTTATTATATCCATGAGGAATAAAAATTGTATCATAAGAAAAGCCATTTGTACCTCTAGGAGGAAAGGAAATATTACCATTTATTATACCAGTAAAAAAGGCATGGTTATTATGAAAACTCTTTGGAGTTATAACAAACTCTTGTAAATCTGTAGGTATATATAGGCATAAAACAGTTGTAAAAAAAGCTTTAGTATTTTTACTGTTACCCATTAGTTTTTGTATTTTTTCAAAAGCTGGTTTGGTGTCATTGCCAACACACCACCTAGCAGTATGAACGCCAGGTTGATTATCAATAGCTTCTACAGAAAACCCGCTATCATCACTTAAGCATATAGAATTTGTAATCGCAGATATAGCTTTTGCTTTTATATAAGCATTTTCTTCATAGGTTGTTCCGTTTTCTTCCGGCTCGAAATTTGTATAATCACTTGCTAATGAAAAAGAAACATTGGTAATGTTAAATTTTTGCAAAATCAATTGTATTTCATTTAGTTTATTTTTATTCTGAGAAGCTAAAACTATTTTTATATTTTTTGACATAATTTATTTCCTTGTTTAATTTTGCTATATTCAAAATTATTGCTTGCTGTTCAAAATTGCTTTTTGTTGTTTATTTATTAGTATATTTATTCCTTTTTCGGCTAAAACCATCATTTTATCTAAAGTATCCTTATCAAATGTAGTTTTTTCAGCACTTGCCTGTATTTCTACAATATGGTTTTTAGATGTCATAATGAAATTTGCATCTACATCTGCTTTACTATCTTCAGAATAATCCAAATCTAATAAAGGTACGCCATTAAAAATACCACAAGAAACAGCTGCAACATGTTCTTTTAAAGGCATTGTATCAATTATTTTTTTATTTATAAGTTTAGAAAATGCTAAATATAAAGCAACATAAGATCCTGTTATAGCTGCAGTTCTAGTGCCTCCATCTGCTTGAATAACATCACAATCTACTCTTATATGTTTTTCTGACATTTTTTCTAAATCCACTATTGCTCTTAAAGATCGTGCAATTAATCTTTGTATTTCTTTAGTTCTACCTGTTTGACCTTTTAAAGCTTCTCTGTCACAACGATTGTGTGTAGATCTAGGCAACATGCCATATTCTGCAGAGACCCATCCCATATTTTGTCCACGTAAAAAATGAGGTATTTTATTATCTAACGAAGCAGTACAAATAACTTTGGTGTCTCCAAATGAGATTAAACAAGAACCTTCAGCATATTTGTTAACATTAGTTTCTATTTTTATATCTCTTAGCTCATCATGTTTTCTTGAAGATGCTCTAATCATTATTCTCCTATTCTTACAGTGTAAAATCTATTCTTGTGAATACAGAAAATTATTATATTCTTTACAATAATTTAATTCAATGGTTAATAAATTTATAACTATTTATCCTCAGTAATTTGAATATTCACTTGAAAAAAAATAATTTAAAACTACATGTAATTAAGAACAATATAAGATTATAATGGAGCATATTATGTCGGAAGGATATAATAAAAATTCTCAGTTTACGCATGAAGATTTAAATAGTTATTTGTTAGATTTACAGTACATAGTAAATATAGATAGCCCAACTAATTATAAAGCAGGTATTAGCAAACTTCATGAGTTTTTTGAGAAAAAAGCTATTAAAACAGGATTAAAAGTTGTAAGAAAATTATGTAATCCTGAAGCAGGACCCTGTCTTATAATTTCTAATGCAGATGTAGATACTACAGAAGGTTTAGATTTTTTGTTATTAGCCCATTTAGATACTGTTTTTGAGGTAGGAAGTGCAAAAGAACATCCTTTTGTTTTGAAAGAAAATGGAATAGCTCATGGTTGTGGGGTTGTAGATAACAAAGCAGGTGCTTTATTAGGATTATATTTACTTGAAAAAATAAATTTAGACAAATGTAAAATAGCCCTATTGTTAAATAGTAATGAGGAAACAGGATCACACTTAAATAGTGATTTAATAAAAGAATTAGCAGAAAAATCAAAATATACTTTGGTTTTGGAACCTACTAGAGAAAACGGTTCTTTTGTAGATAAAAGATACGGAATGTTAAATTATAAAATAGATTTTATTGGAGAGAAAAGTATAACAGGTAATTATTCAGATGGAGCTTCAGCTTTATTAGAAGCAGCCAATTTTATGAAACTTGTAAATATTTCGAACTCTTTAAGTCAAGATATTTTAATGAATTTTACTATCAAGACAGATCCTGCAAAGCATTTAGGTGATGTAATAGATAAGGTAACATTAGGTATGCAGGTACGTTATGTATCTTCAGATTGCAAGGAAAAAATAAAAACTAAAATAGATTATGCAATAACACATAAAATGGTAGATAAGGTAAAAATTACAGTAAATGAGTTACAAGAATATCCTGGAATAATACCCAAAAAAGAAGCTGAAGAATTGAAAAGCTATATTTGGGTATCAGGTAAGAAGTCAGGGTATGATGTAAATTGGACATCATCTTTTGGTGGTTCCGATGGCTGTTTTGCTTCTTTAACAAATTCTATTGTTTTAGATGGCTTAGGACCTTTAGGAGGTAATTTTCACACCAAAGAAGAATATTTAGATACAACTCATGTTTCTAAAATATGCAATATATTGATAAATACAATAAATACAATTTCACAATTAAAAAAGAGGGATTAACATGACAAAAGACAACGAACAAATAGAACAAATAATAAATGAACAAGAAAATGTAGAAAATTTATCACAAGAAGAAATAGAGCAATCACCATCATTAGAAGATAAACTTAAAGAGATTGAAGAAAAATATATAAGATCTTTAGCAGAAGCAGAAAATATGCGTAGAAGATACGAAAAAATGATAGCAGATGCATCAAAATATGCAGTATCAGACTTTGCTAAAGAAAGTATTAGTATTTTAGATATTTTTAAGAAAGCTTTTGAAGGAATAAAAGAAGAAGAAATCACAGATGCTTCTTTTAAAAACTTTTTAGTAGGTATTCGCTTAACCCAAAAACAATTAGAAAAAACAATTATAAAATTTGGAATAGAAAAAGTAGGAATGATAGGTGAAAAATTTGATCCTAATTGGCATGAAGCCTTGTATTCTAAGCCATGTGAAGATCAAGAAAATGATACTATTTGCGAAATTATAGAAGAAGGTTACAAAATTCATGATAGGTTGCTAAGATCTGCAAAAGTAGGAATTGTAAGAAATTCTTAATTTTGCTCTTGTCAAGTTATTAAATGATACTTATATGTAAAACGTAAGAATATAAAATATATCTCAGGTAGAGAATAAATAAGAAGTGAGGAAAAAATGTCTAAAATAATAGGAATAGATTTAGGAACTACAAACTCATGTGTTGCAGTTATGGATGGTTCAGATTCTAAAGTAATAGAAAATGCAGAAGGAGCAAGAACTACTCCTTCAATAGTATCTTTTGGTAATGATGGAGATAAAGTTGTAGGTCAAGCTGCAAAAAGACAAGCTGTAACAAATGCATCTAAAACTTTATTTGGTATCAAAAGATTAATAGGAAGAAAATTTGATGATAAAACAATAAAAGAAATCAGAGACTTATCTCCATATACAATTGTATCTGGACCAAATGGCGATGCCTGGGTAGAAATAGACGGTAAAAAATATAGCCCACAAGAAGTAAGTGCTATGATTTTACAAAAAATGAAAGAAACAGCAGAGTCATGGTTAGGTGAAAAAGTAACAAAAGCAGTTATAACAGTACCAGCATATTTCAATGATTCTCAAAGACAAGCAACAAAAGATGCAGGAAAAATTGCAGGATTAGAAGTTTTAAGAATAATAAATGAGCCTACAGCAGCTGCATTAGCATATGGTTTAGACAAAGATAAATCAGGTACAGTTGTTGTGTACGATTTAGGTGGAGGAACATTTGATGTTTCTATTTTAGAAATAGCAGATGGAGTATTTGAAGTAAAATCTACAAACGGTGACACAGCATTAGGTGGTGAAGACTTTGATAGAGCAATCATAAACTATTTAGTTTCTGAATTCAAAAAAGATAATGGTATAGATTTATCTAATGATAAATTAGCATTACAAAGATTAAAAGAAGCAGCAGAAAAAGCTAAAATAGAGTTATCTTCATCAATGCAAACAGATATTAACTTACCATTTATAACAGCAGATGCAAGTGGACCAAAACATTTAGATATCAAACTAACTAGATCAAAATTTGAATCGTTAGTAGAAGACTTAATTACTAAAACTTTAGTGCCATGTGAAGCTGCATTAAAAGATGCTAAAATTTCTGCTTCTGAAATTTCAGAAGTAATTTTAGTTGGTGGTATGACAAGAATGCCAAAAATCACTGAAAAAGTTAAAGAATTTTTTGGTAGAGAACCACACAAAGGTATAAACCCAGATGAAGTTGTAGCAATTGGTGCAGCTATTCAAGGAGGAGTACTAAGAGGAGATGTTAAAGACGTTTTATTATTAGATGTAACTCCACTATCATTAGGTATTGAAACTATGGGTGGTGTATTAACAAAGTTAATAGAAAGAAACACAACAATTCCAACTAAAAAAAGCCAAGTATTTTCTACAGCAGAAGATAACCAGCATGCTGTTACAATAAGAGTTTTCCAAGGTGAGCGTCCTATGGCAGCTGATAATAAATTATTAGGTCAATTTGATCTAATAGATATACCTTCAGCACCAAGAGGAGTACCTCAGATTGAAGTAACTTTTGATATAGACTCAAACGGTATAGTTAGTGTTTCTGCAAAAGATAAAGGAACTGGAAAAGAAAATAAAATTCAAATTCAATCTTCTTCTGGTTTATCAGATGCAGATATTGAAAAAATGGTAAAAGATGCAGAAGCAAATGCAGAAGCAGATAAGCAGAAAAAAGAAAAAGTAGATCTTTTAAATCAAGTTGAAACTATGATACATACAACTGAAAAAAGTTTAAAAGATTTAGGTGATAAACCTCCATCTGATTTGAAAGAAAAAGCAGAAAAAGCAATTGTCGACTTAAAAGCTGCTAAAGAAGCTGACAATGTAGATGATATGAAAGCTAAGTTAGATGCCTTGCAAGAAAGTGCAATGGCTATAGGTCAAGCTGTGTATCAAGCACAACAAGCTTCTGAAGCTTCACCTCAGCAAGAACAACCTTCTTCTGAAGAAGCAAACAAAGAAGAAAAAGTTGTAGAAGGTGATTACACAGAAAAAAAGTAAGCACAACTAGTAAATTCATGTAATTAATTATCTGTAAAGTAGAACAGCTTAAAGCTGTTCTACTTTAATTTGTATCATAGTAGGTAAAGAAAATGAGCAAAAATTATTATGATATCTTAGGGGTATCAAAAAGTGCAAGCGAAAGTGATCTAAAAAGTGCTTTTAGAAAATTAGCTATGCAATATCATCCAGATAAAAATCCAGGTGATGCAGAAGCAGAAAAGAAATTCAAAGAAATAAATGAAGCTTATGAAGTTTTAAAAGATCCACAAAAAAAGGCAATGTATGACTCAGGGGCTTACAATGCTTCATCAGGTGGAGCTGGTTTTGGAGGTAATTCTGGTTTCAGAGGATTTGGTGGCTTTGAAGGTTTTGAAGGTGATTTAGGTTCTATATTTGATGATTTATTTGGCGGTAATAGATCAACTCGCACATCTAATGTAAGAAAAGGAAATGATTTATTATATAATCTTTCAATATCATTAGAAGAAGCATATACAGGTTTAGATAAAGAAATTACCATAAATGCTCTTAGTAAATGTTCTTTATGTAATGGTAAAGGAACAGAGGGTGATTTAGAGTATATAAATTGTAGTACTTGTAAAGGTTCTGGAAAACTTAGACAATCAGCAGGATTTTTCTCAATAGAAAAAACATGTCCAACTTGTTATGGTGTTGGCAGAAGTGTAAAAAATCCATGTAAAAAATGTAAAGGAACAGGTACTGAAAAGGCTAATAGAACATTATCTGTTAAAATACCTGCAGGTATAGAAAACGGTATGCGTATTCGTCTTTCAGGAGAAGGTGAAGCTGGTGCTAATGGAGCACAATCTGGAGATTTATATATTTCAGTTAATATAAAATCACACCAAGTTTTCACAAGAAAAGGTACAGATTTGTATATGACAATTGAAATACCTATGAGTGTTGCAGCTTTAGGAGATGTTATATCTATAAAAACTATAGATGCTAAAACTATAGATGTAAAAATTCCAGATGGTATACAAAATGGTCAAATGATAAAACTTAAAGATAGAGGAATGAAAGTTTTAAATAGAGCTTCTTGTGGTTCTTTATATATAGAAACTATAGTAAAAACGCCTCAAACTTTAACTAAAGACCAAAAAAAGGCACTTGAAAGCTTATTTAAAGTAAAAGATAGTGAGAAATTCAAATTAAAAAGTCCTAAATAATATGAATTTATTTATATAGCTTTTCTAGACAATTATTCAAAAAGTTTAGAAAAGCTATATATTATTTTTTATTTTGTTGAAAATCTTTTTTACTTTATCTATACCTAATTGTGTTTTTTTATCGATCCATGCATCTAATTTTTCATTTATGAGTTGTACAGGCTTACTAAATAATAAAAATATATTAACTATAAAAAGCCAAAAAATACTCCAATTATATGATAGTGGTAAACAATAATAATCAATAATTAATAGTAATATTAATATATACAAATTATTTTTGAAGTATCTAAAAATTGGGTAATTTTCCTTATGTTTAATATTATTGTAAAACCATATTGCAAATAAAAAAGTAAAAAATAACAATAGAATAGGTGCAGCAAAATATAAAGCAGGCCCATACCATTCATCTGAAAAAATTCTATGTTCTTTTATAACAGCGGGTATTTCTTGAGAATAAAAATATACAGCCGAAGTAATTGCTGTGGTAACAATTAATAAAAATCCTATTGCGGTGTAGAATTGTGTCTTTAAATTATTGAATTCATCTAAGCTATTATTGTATCTATCACCTAAATTTACGATATTTTTATCTCTTTCTTTATTTTTTAATAAGTTATTTTCGTACTGATTTGCCAATTTACGTAACTGCCCATCTCTATTATTATCTACAGAAGTTAATAAATCTACACTATTTTTAAGTTTATTATAACAACTCTTACATACAAATTTATTGGAACACTTACAGTCTGAATCTGTCATTATTAATGATTTCCTTCGTTAATATAATAGTTTCTGATTATATCGTCAGGTATTATTTCATTTAAATTACCATTATAAACTTGTTTCCATGGGGTACCCTCTTTATGTGTTAAAAGCACTAAATCCATTCCTGATTCATTTAAGAAATCATTCCATGTTTTTTCGATTATATTCATTTGGGATTTTGAGATATCAGGCTGAATCTTAAAATTATAACTAAAAATATCAAAATCTGTATCGGAAAAATTAATTAATCTTTTATTCAGCTTTATAAGAAATTGCTCACCTTCAATTTTGCAGCATTTTATAGTATTGTATAATTTTGAACTAGCAGGCCCATATTTCCAAGCTTGTATTTCTTCATAAAATAATTTATCATTTTCTGCCGCTAAATATCTTCCATAGGCTATAAAGCATAATTTCTGTAATTTTAAGGAATCTAGGGTTTTATTGTTTTGCTCTCTAGCTAATCTTATGAATTCATTTGCCACATTTATTACTGATAATGTAGTCATGTTTTTCACCCCTTTCTTATAATGTAGCAAAAATTAGAGATCAAATGTTAAGCTTTTCTTAAAGTTTGATTGATTATGCCAATCTTTTATTTCAATTTAAATCAAATACTTTCAAAATTTGTTTTAAAATACTATAAAATAGTAGATATTAATTCAAACAGGTAAGCATGCTTCTTAATACTGAAAAACTATATACTTTATTTGAAATTTTAGATAAAACAATAATAAATCCTGTTACAGAGCTAAAATATACTAATAATTTTACATTACTTATTGCGGTTGTATTATCTGCACAAGCTAAGGATTCATCTGTAAATATTGCAACAGAACAGTTATTTAAAATTGTCCAAACCCCTGAAGACATAGTTAATTTAGGTGAAGAAAAATTAATTGAACATATAAAATCTATAGGGTTGTATAAAACTAAAGCCAAAAATATTATTTTATTATCAGAAAAACTTATAGAGCAACATAACTCAGAAGTTCCAAATGATTTTGAAAAATTAATTAATTTGAATGGGGTAGGTAGAAAAACAGCAAATGTAATTTTAAATTGTGCTTTTAACAAACCAACCATGCCTGTTGATACCCATGTATATAGAGTATCTCGTCGTATGGGAATAACAAAAGCAAATACGGTTGAAAAAGTAGAAGAAGATTTATTAAATAAAATCCCTGAACAATTTTTATTTAAAGCTCACCATTTATTAATTCTACATGGTAGGTATACCTGTAAAGCTAAAGGTTATGACTGTAATATATGCAAAGTTAAAGAAATTTGTACGTTTGATAATAAATTATTTAAAACCAAATTATTGCCAAGAATTTAATATTTTATAATCTACTTTTAAGTTTAATTCAGAAGCACAAGATTCCATTATAGACTTTATTTCATTAGCTAAGTGTTCAGCATCTTCTTTTTTTACTTCGATTATTAATTCATCGTGAATTTGGAGTATAACATTAGCATTTACATTACTTATTAAAAAGCGGCAAACTTTATTAGTAGCTTCACGCATAATATCTGCACCTGTACCTTGTATTGGAGCGTTAATTGCTGAACGTTCTGCTAAAGATTTGATTTGAAAATTCTTTTGATTAATATTATCTATGAAGCATTTGCGATTATATAATGTTTGAACATAACCATATTTTTTTGCATATTCTATAGTTTCTGTCATATAATTTTTTATTTCAGGATATTTAATAAAATATTGATCTATATAATAAGAAGCTTCTTCTCTGCTAATTCCTAAAGATTTAGATAAACCAAATGGCGTTTGGCCATAAATAATTCCAAAATTTATTGCTTTAGCTTTTCTTCTATAGTCGCTGTTAACTTCAGAAAAAGGAATATTAAACACATCTGAAGCAGTTAAAGTATGGATGTCTAAATTATTTATGAAAGCTTCTTTTAAATTTTTGACATTTGCAATATGAGCTAATATTCTTAATTCTATTTGTGAATAATCTAAGCTTAATAATTTATAATTTTTTTGTGCAATAAAAGCTTGTCTTATTTTTCTACCTTCTTCAGTTCTAATGGGTATATTTTGTAAGTTTGGGCTAACTGAAGATATTCTTGCTGTAGTTGTTAAACATTGTGAGTATGTACAATGTATTCGCCCATTTACGTCTACATAATTTATCAATTTATCACTATAAGTATTTTTCAGTTTACTTAATTGACGCCAAGATAATATTTTATCTGCAATTTCTATGCCATTATCGGCTAATTCTTGTAGGACATTAGCATCTGTTTTCCAAGACCCTAATTTATTTTTCTTTCCTCCTACATTTAACTTATTAAATAATATTTCACCTATTTGCTTGGGTGAACCAATATTAAACTCTTCACCAGCTAGGTTATAAATTTCTTTTTCTAATTGATTAATGTGTTGGGAAAAGTATATTGATAATTCATTTAATATTTTAGTATCAATAAGAACTCCTGTTTTTTCTATGTTATACAAAGATTGTGCTAATGGTTTATCTATATAGTTGTAAATATGATTTAATTTTTGCTTCATTAGTTGTTCTTTATATTTTAAATATAAATCTAAACATAAAGAAGCACAGTTATCTGGTAAAAAATTTTGCTCATTTACTTTATCTTCTTGAATATCTGAAATTAAGTATTCACTTTCAAATACTTTAATTAATTCCGCTGTGGATGTTTCATTTATAGGTCCTTTTAACAAATAATGCATAAGAACTAGATCGTCATATGAAACTATAGAGATATTATGATCTTGCAAGATATGTAACAGTTTTTTTACATTAAAAACTATCTTATTTATAGCTTGATCTTCTAAGATAGTTTTCAAGAATGTTAAAACTTTAGATACTGAAAAAGATTTAATTTCAAATAAAGAATTTGGTTCCTCATTTTCTAAATTTATTATATATTCTATATTTTCTAATTCATCAAATATATAAATATTTTGTAATATATTAACTTTATTTATATTAATTATAATTGGAAGAGTTCTATTTTTAGCTAGATTAGCTATTATATTTTCAAAATCATGTATTTGATCAATTACTTGGGTTTTTATCGATTTTTTACTGATTTGTGGTTTAGGAATATTAGAGTTACGTAAATCTAATATTCCATTTGTATTGTCTGTGCAACATAAGTCAATATTATGCTTAGTTGCAATTTTTTGTGCTAATGAGTTGAAAGATAATTTTTGTAAAAAAGCACATAACTTGTTAGCATCGATTGGTTTTACTATCATATCTTCTATTTGTATATTACATTCTACATTTTGATCTAATGTAACAAGCTTTTTAGATATAAAAGCTAACTTCTCAGATGCAATTAATTTTTCTTTTATAGCTTTTTTTGTTATATTTTCTAGATTTTCATAAATACCTTCTAAAGTACCATATTGCTGTAGTAATTCAGTTGCTCCTTTTACTCCAATACCTTTTATACCAGGAACATTATCTGCGCTATCACCAATAATAGATTGTGCATCTGTCACATATTGAGGTAACACCCCAAATTTTTCTATAACATGCTGTTCTTTTATTTGAATTTTTTTAATACCATCAAACATATATATATTATGTTTATCTGAAATCAGTTGCATTAAGTCTTTATCAGATGACATAATGCATGTAGAAATATTTTGCTCCATTGCTTGTCTAGCATAAGTTGCAATAATATCATCAGCCTCAAATCCTTCTTTTTCTACGCTTACAATATTTAGAGCTTCAACAATTTGTCTGAATAATGGAAACTGAGGGATTAATTCCTCAGGAGCAGGAGGTCTGTGTATTTTATATTCAGGGTATATATCATTTCTGAAAGTTTTTCTAGAGCTATCAAAAATTACAGCTATGTAATCTACAGATTTATCTTCTATTAATGATAATAATGTTTTAGTAAAGCCAAAGACAGCATTTACAGGTGTTCCATCTGGAGTATGCAAAGGAGGAAGAGCATGGAATGCTCTAAAAATAAAACCAGAGCCATCAATTAAACATAATTTTTTCATTTTTAAATAACTTAGGTAAACAGATTAAAGGGTTAAGAGATATACATTATAGGTGTTTAAGAAATACTTTTCCACAATAAGGGCATATTTCTTTATTAGTCTCTTTATTTATTTTTAAGTATATTTTTGGATGTCCAGAACCTATATTTTTATTATGTTCTGATGTACCGTCACAAAAAACATAATCTTTAGTAGTTAACACTATATCTTCTTTTTTTATTTCCATATTGATAGTTCCATATGTTTTAACTATAATCAGCATATTTTAGTATATTAATTCATATACTATTTTATCTTATATTTATGAACAATGTAATACAATATGAATATTCTAAATTTAAAACAAAGAAGATACCCACTATAAGGGAATATAAATATTTAATATTACCATCGAGTAAGGTTGAGTTAAGAAATATAATCTTATCAAATTAGCATTAGTATTTGCTTCAAAGCATATATAATCCTTGATATAAATGTAAAACTTTTTATTAATTAGTATCTTTGTTTACATCAATAATTGAAGCCATCATTTTAGTTACATAAGGAGGTGTTAAAACTATACCTAACTCTTTACCATCTCCTAATCTGTATTTCAAAAACTATAAATACATTTCTTCAGTAATCTCTATATCACCTGACATATCATCAATTGATAGGAAAATATTATAGTAAATAAAAGTAAAAATTTGTTTATTAATACTGCTTTTTTGAGATATTTAGAAACCTCTTTATCTTATGATATAGGAGTATCTCTTTGTCTATCTTTTGCAATAACTTCTTTATATTTTCCAGAGGCAATCATTCCTGTTGCATAGTATATTGCACCATTAACAGCACCTTGTTTGACAGATTTTTCATCAAGCTTGATTTCTTTTTGTGATGTTTCTATGAGAAGATTTTTTAAACAAGTTTATTTTCAATAATAATGGGAGCTTCTATATATTTATCAATACTAAAATCTGGTTTTCCAAAATTAGTTTTATTTTCTGTTTTGCACGACCTTTTAATGCCTCTTTTGAATAACCTGGTATTGCTGATTCTAAATAATAATCTTTTTGATTATGCAAATTTAATTCCTTGAATCTATTTTTTAGCCAATCATTAAGATGTTCTTCAAGTTTAAATTTGGAAGCATTTTTGGAGACATAATCAAATTCTATATAATTAATTTATTACTAGTGCATCATAATTAAAACAATATTATTAAAAAAACATCATAATTTGTTTCATTGTACAGTATATTGTTACTGGTAGTACAACCAAACACAGCTTATTTATATTCAAGCTATCAATATATACATTATTTAGATTATATAGTATCATTAATTGAGAAAATAATTATATAGATATATTACAAACAGTGTAAAGCAATATGAATATTCTAGAAATTAAAAACGTAAAGAAAATTTATTCTGATAAACATGTAGCATTGAATGATGTTAGTTTTTCTGTTGAAAAAGGTTCCTTTATAGCTCTTTTAGGGCCCAATGGTGCTGGAAAATCCACATTAATTAATATTTTATCTGATGTTGTAAAAAAAACAGCAGGAACCATAACTCTTAGTGGATTTGATTTAGATAAAGATAAAATTAATTTTAAAAAAAGAATAGGAGTTGTACCTCAAGAATTAGTTGCAGATCCATTTCAAACTCCATATGGAACTTTAATGGGCTTTAGAGGTCTTTATGGATTAAAACCAGATAAAGAGAAAGTATTATCTCTTTTGAAGCTTGTATCTTTAGGTGACAAAATAAATGTGAATAACAGATACCTTTCTGGGGGGATGAAAAGAAGATTACTTGTTGCTAAATCCTTAGTACATGACCCAGATTTAGTAATTCTAGACGAACCAACAGCTGGGGTTGATGTAGAGTTAAGACAAAATCTTTGGAATATATTATTAGATTTGAAAAAACAAGGTAAAACAGTAATACTAACAACTCATTACTTAGAAGAAGCAGAAGCTTTATGTGATAAAATTGCTATTATAAACAAAGGTGAGCTTATAACATATAAAACAACAAAAGAATTATTAGATTCATTTGGATATAAAAATATTTTTATCAAGTTAAATCCAAATTCACAATTAATATCTATAGATGAAATACAAGAAAAACTTCCTTTTCAATGTAATTTTTCAGAAGGTGATTTGTCAGTAGCTTATAAAAAAGATAGTGATTTAGGAGATATAATAAGCACTTTAGTTAATAATGGGTTAGGTATATCGAGTTTTTCACTTAAAGAGTCAAATTTAGAAGATGTGTTTTTGAAACTTACAAGTAAAGCTGGATAATATGATATTAATTTTTGAGCACCTATAACTTAATTGGATAAAGTTATACCCTCCGAAGGTATCTATAAGGGTTCGAATCCCTTTAGGTGCATATAAAAGATGCATTTTATTTGAAATACTGTTATAATTACCAACTAGTTGAGAAAACACACTATAATAGTCAGTAATGTCTATTATTTTAAATAAATATATAGGGGTTATTATGAAAGTAAAAAGTTCATTAAAGTCTGCAAAAGTAAGAGCTAAAGGTTGTGTAGTTGTTCGTCGTAAAGGAAGAATTTATGTGATCAATAAGCAGAATCCAAGATTAAAAACTAGACAAGGTTAATCTGTTTAATTTGTATTTGGTTTCTTTCTAATAAAATTTGATGGAGTTATAATGGCTTATAAAAGACTAAGTTTTCTAGAAAAAGCGCGCAAGAGAAATCTTGAAAACAAAGAGTCTGAAGATAAGCTATCGCCTAAAGATACATCAGAAAATTTATCTTTTACAAAAGATAAAACTGTTATATCTACAAATTTAACAAAGAAACCAGATGACAATTTAAATTATAAAAAAGAACTTGGCAATGTTCCATCTGAAGGGATAGAATATAATGCTAAAGTAAAATCTAAAGAAGCTGTACATAAACAGCAAGTCAAATTGGATAAAGAAGTTAATATTGATTTCAATACTCCAGAAGTACCATCTTATTTAAAACATTTGGCCAATGCTCAATCTAAAGCAATCGATCAAAGCTATATTAATAACAAGCATGCAGCATACAAAGTAAATAAAAAAGATATAAATCAAATACCTGATGTAAATATAGAACAGACATTCAAAGAAGAAGTTGTGGCATCCTCTAATGATGTTAAGTCTAAGGAAAAGGTTGAAAAAATTGTTGCAAATACTGATAATTTAGAAAAAGAAAAAAAAGTTTTAATTGGTTCAATTTTTGAAAATACAGAAGATAAAGTAGTTACATCCAATAAAGAAACAAATAATTTATCCAAGAAGAAAACAAAAAAAAATAAAATAGCTCGAATGATTTTAGGGAAACCTAAACTTGAAGTAAAAAATGAGTATAAGGAAAAAGTAGATACTGTATTTGTATCATTAAAGCAATTATTTTCTCCTTTTAAGGAAGTTTTAGTTAAAACAATACCTTTTTCAATTTATTTTATAAAACCAATTGAGATATTAGCATCATTTTTAATATATATAGCAAGATTCATAGCTTTATATATACCAGATATTCTGAATATTATTAAGGGGCGTTATTTTAAAATTTTTATAGTTTTAGTTCTTATATTATTTATATCAGGAGCTTTATTATCTAGAGCCATCAACAATCCAGATTATATACATAAATTAGAATTAGCAATTTATAAGAATACAGGCTATAAAGCTAATATATCTGGAGTTATAAAATTAAATTTCATACCTAAATTATCTATTGAATTAAAAAAAGTAAGTTTTCAGTTAAATAATGAAAAATCTTTCGAAGGTTTACAAATTAATGATTTGTCTGCAGATAGTATTGTTTTTAAATTTAAGTTTTTGCCTCTTTTTTTAGGAAATTTCAAAATTTCTGATATAGAAATTAATGAGTTATCTGTGAAAATCAAAGGCTCACCTAAAAACTCATTAGGTGAAAATTTATATCAAGACCAAATAGCAAAAATTGAAAAAATAATAAAAACCAGACTATCAGATAAAATTGTAAAACAAGAATTATTACATACAGAAAATGAGCAAACATTAGAAGATGAATATGATAAATTAGTTCAAGATGCTGAAAAATTTATTCATGCAACCGAATTTAAATCTAATATTGATAAAAAAATATTAAATCTTAATGCAAAAGATGAAAAAACAACTAATGAAAAAGATAAAAGTAAATATATTTCGAATTTTCTAAATATAGATGATACTACAGATAGTGATTTAGAGAATAATAAAGGAACTCTTTTAACAATATTTAATAAATTTTTATCTAGATTAAATTTTAATTTGAATGCTATAGAAAGTTTTAGATTTTATAGATCAAATATAAGTATACAAAATAATAATAATCAAGATATATTATCTTTTACTAATGTTAAAACATTAGTAACATCGGATGTTTGGGGTAAATTAGAAATAAAAAGTGAATTCAGATTATTGAATAAAGATTTTAAATCTGAAATGATCATCAATTCTGAACAAAATAAACTTAATATAGAATCGCAAATTTATTTAGCTGCAGATGCTAGTAACAAAATTGTATTAAAAGCTCAATCTAATAAAGGTAAAGTTACAGGTAATTTAATTTTTGATAGTCATAATGCAAATTTTATAATATCTAATTATATACTACCAATACAGGATAAGCAGATAAAAAAATTCACCGCGGATTTTATGTTTAATCAACAAAGTTTAGAATTATATAACATTAATATAATTTCAGAAGATCAAAATTATACAGGTAAATTTCTTTGGAATTACAGTAAGATCAATCCTGATGCTCAGTTATATTTAGACATAAAAATGAACAATATATCTCATTTTACAAATGATGTATCAAAATCATTTGAGAATAATAAAGTCAAAAACAATATATTTTTATCATTTGTAGAGTTAGTTAAAGTTTGGAAAAAAGCTTCTATTGATAAGTTAAAGGTTGATAATTTTAAAGTATCTATAAATATAGATAATACTCTTTGGAATAAAAATAAAATTGAAAAAATAAATACAAGTTTTTTTATAACAAAAAACAATAATTTGTATTTTAATAACTTTGATTTGAAAACTAGTACCAACCAACTAAGTTTTATAGGTCAGTTATTATTAGACAAAAACACAGGTACTTTAGCTATAGAAGCAAAAGGTAATCTAAAAGATTTAGGAATCATTTTAGATTTACCCGTGTCTTCTAAAACCTTAATTAAATCTGTATCTAAGGATAATGAAAACTATCAACTGACATCAAAATTAGTTTTAGATAATACTTATACAATATTTAACGAATTACAAGGCTATATTGGAAAAAGAAACTTCAATAATACATATATTCTTATAAATCAAAATACAATAGGTAATGACATTACTATTGATGTTCCAATGAAGAATATGGATTTTTCAGAGCTAGAACATATATATAAAAAACAAATAGCGTTAGCAAAAATAAATGATGATATAAATAATAACTTATTCAGTGTACCTAATAATATTTCTATAACTTTGAAATTACAATCAGATTTATTTACATATAAAAATTTGAAATTCCAAAATGCAGATCTAGAAATAAGTTTTATTAAAAAAGGTTTTTTAATAAAACAAATCTCTGCACAAGGGAAAAACGGAGGTTCTTTTACTGCATCATTTAATGCAGATACAAGTTTATCGCCAAAAATTGTAGGAAACATAACTTTTACAAATTATTTTGTGAAGCTAGAAGATATAAAAGAAATCATGTTTTCTAAATATAATATAGTAGGTAATGTTATATTTAATGGTAGTTTAAAGTTTTATGGTGATAGCTATGAAAACCCTATAAAATATTTAAATGGTAATTTGAATTTTATAAAACAAGAAAGATTAAAATTAGCAAGATTTGCAGTTGAAGATGGAATATATACCACTATTTCAGAAAGAAAGGTGGATAAAATAAATAAATTTTTTGTCAATGATTTATATGGAAATATAGTTGTTAAAAATAATCAGATTAACTTTTATCCAGTGTTTTTAAGTTATATAAAAGACGGTAAAGTTTTCAGAGGAGCATTTACTGGAAGTTATAATTTTTCAAGCGATAAATTAGAAATAGCAGGCTCTGCAGATAATGAAAAAGATACTTCAAAAAAATTATCATTTAATATAAAAGGGGAATTATTAAATCCAGTTGGTAAAAGTAAATATTATACTGATAAAAATCAAGATTTTACTGTGCCTTTGAAAGATAAAGATGAAGTTTTAGTAAAAAAATATAAAGTTAATAATAAAGTTTTGGAAGATTTAAATAATAAAGATTCTAAAGCCCATTTTAATAATAAATATAATTTGCAGAATAAAACTAAAAAATCTCAAGAAATCATTAATGAAGACTATAATAATCAATTATCGAAAACAGATGGTATAAAAGAATATAAATTTACACCTAATGAAAAATCACATTTATATTCGAGTTCAGATACAAATAGTATTTACGAACATTCATTAAAACAACATGATAGTGAAGAAAATTCAAAATTTATTTATAAAGCAAATCCAAAATTTATGGAAAATATAAAACCACAAGAAAAAGAGTAACTAGATTAATCTTTTTTTGCTAAAGAAGGAAATGATATAATGTTATCCTTTTTAGGTTTTTTATCTTTTTTAGGTTTTTTATTTATACAAGATACTTCATCTTCATATTCTAAAATTAAAGCTAAATCTATTTTGGGATTAGAAAATCTGAAAATAGAATTAAAAGGAATGTAAATTCTTTGTTCTTGAGAATTAAATTGTAACACTACTAAAAAACCATTTTTATCTACAACTAGTCCTTCAAATAAATTCTCTAAAACAATGGTCATGAATTCAGGATACTTAGATTTTAATGATTGGTCTAGCAAAACCTTAGGATGCTTTGTATAAAATGTAATATAAAAATGATGCCCGTCTTCCAATCCATGTTTTTCACATGTTTTTAGTGCTTGTTTTACGACACTTAAGAAAGCATCATTTACCCATTTTTTAAAATTATAAACGTTATTTGTCATTTTTATAGATTACATAATTGAATTAGTGGAGGCCTTCTGTTGCAAGGTGACCTCCAAACCCCTTGTTGCTAGCTACATTAAGCCGCTAAAGCAACAGCCTGATTATTATCGTTGGCATTTAAAGTGTTTGACCCACTAACGACGGTATCATGCCGTAGAAAGCTTTATTTTTCCTATATCTGTCGAACCTAATTCACCCCCAAAAAAACTAAATTAATTTATATATGGTGGAGGTGCCGGGTTCTGCCCCCGGGTGCAAAAAAGTAATTATATAAAGGTTTATTCTAATAGTACTAAATGCATAATACAACTAATCTATAACATAATTCACAATGCATTTCAAATGAATATACATAATAGTGATCATTATCACCTATTATGTATCAATATTTCCGTAAATCATACCAATGCATCGACCACATAATTTATGTCCATTTTTGAATAAAGCTAAAGCTCGTTCTGCACATTTGATATTTTCTACTTCGTAATAGTCATCAGAAAAAATTTTTACTTTTTTTTCATCGTAATACAAACCTGATAAATACTTTATATCATTTAATCCAGGATTATAAGCACCACATAAGAAATTATCATCTGTAATAATTTCATTATAGTATTCAATAAGATGTATTGTTTCTGTATTTATATTCTCAACAAATTTATAAGCCATATTGCTCCTTTACTTAGAGAAGTTTAATATATTATACTGAAATCTAAATAAAATTTTTAATGTATATATCTATTTTATAGTAATTTTTCTTTGCAACAAATATGTTACATAATATATAAGTTAATAGTTATTAATTATTATAATAAAACATACTATTAAATTTGAAGAATTAAGAAGATTATTATCATAAGCTAATACTAATTGTTTTTTTTAAGCAAATAAATAACAACTATTAATCAAGTACTAATAGGAAAACTTTATAAACACTGTGGCAAAAAAGATATTGAAGATAAGGCTAAAATAATGATAATAAATTATTTTAGCCTATATGGTGTAAAGATACTTTATTGTTAAAAAATTGTATGAAAAACTATCTCATAATTAATTATCCATAATGGATAGCATTTTACTAGCATTTCTATATATATAATAATATATGAGTATTTTGTTAATTTTTGAATTATAATATAAGGAATGTGTATTTGTAATAGGGTGTGTTACGTATGGGAATAAGTACTAAAAGAGATACAATAGCTTCATTAGAAGACATATTGGGACAACAGTTTGATGTATTAGATAAAGGTTTTATTAGAGTTATAGACTATATGGGATCTGATAACTCAATAGTACAAGCTGCAAGAGTGTCTTATGGTTCAGGGACTAAAACAACCCAAGATGATGAAGCATTGATTAGGTATTTATTAAAAAATAAACATACAACTCCTTTTGAAATGTGTGAAATCAAGTTTCATATAAAAGCTCCTATATTTGTTGCTCGCCAATGGTTAAGACATAGAACAGCTAATGTTAATGAGTATTCCGCAAGATATTCAATATTAGAAGAAGACTACTATTTACCAGTAAAAGAAAATATTAGTTATCAATCTAAATCTAATAAACAAGGTAGAGGATCACATATTGAAAGCCAAAATGCAGATCAAATTATTGAAAAAATAGATAATATATCTAAAGAAGCCTTTGATACCTATAACACTTTGATTGGTAAAAATGATACCAAATCAGATGATGAATTTTTATCTAGAGAAATTGCAAGAGTTGTTTTACCTGTTAATACATATACACAGTTTTATTGGAAAATAGATTTACATAATCTATTACATTTTTTAAGATTAAGAATACATCCTCACGCCCAGTATGAAATTAGAGTATACGCACAATTAATATTAGATATAATAAAAAAATGGGTTCCAAGCACATATAAAGCTTTTAATGATTATATAGTTAATAGTACAACTTTTTCTAGTATTGAAGTTGAAATCTTAAAAAAGATTGTCAATAATCAACCTATTAAAAAGGAAGACTATAATTTATCTAAAAGAGAATGGAATGCACTTATTACTAGCTTAGATTTACAAGGTAAACTATAAATTATTCGGCATCTATATATTTTATATTGATTACCTTATGTATGTTAAATAAAGCTTTATTTTGAAAAGCTCCACTAGAAAAGCTAGGTTCAATAAGAGATATAGTTGTTATTATACCTTTAGCATCTGTAACAATCCATTCTATAAGCTCACCATTATTGTTTAAAACTATGTTGATATTACCTAGCTCTGGATTTTTTTTGGAAATAAATTTAATTTCTGTTGTATTGATGTTTTTTACATAGCCAATAATTGATAATTGCTCACTAAAAAAGGAAAAATTTGTTTGTAATAAATAATAAAAAGGAGAACTTTTTATTGGTAAAAAAGATTTGGTTTTATCTTTGATATTTTGAACAAGTAACGTATTATCATTTGCTATTAATCTTATAGGAATATTATCATATTCAACTCTTGCTCTTCCCGGCTTTTCTATCATAAACCAACCAGATGTAGTATCTCCTAAATTTGTTTTTTGTATAAATTTAGATTTTACTTTTGTAGATTTCATATAAAGGGCATCTAAAGCTTTGATATTATTTATAGCTTGTTCAGATAATACTATTTGTGTAGTATCATTACTGATATTATCCGCTAATACATTAGTTGTGTATGATAATACAAATATCAATATTGTTGTAACTATTTTCATATACTATCTCTTGATTTATCTATTTATTAATATTTCTCTTTTACCAGTTGGAGAGGCTTTACTTATAATATTATTTTCTTCTAAGTGTTCAACTATCCTAGCTGCACGATTATAACCAATTTGAAACTTACGTTGTAAAAAGGATGTTGATACTTTTCCTTCTTTTATAATAATATCTATTGCTTGATTATACAACTCATCTATTTCGTTGTCTAAATCTTGTGTACCTCCATCAATCTCTGGCTCTGCAGTTATGCTTTCTATATAATCTGGAGTACCAGTTTCTTTTAAGTAAGAAGAGATCGTATAAACCTCATCATCTGATACAAAAGGAGCATGTACTCTTTGTAATCTTCCAACACCAGGCATGAATAACATATCACCTTTTCCTAATAATTGTTCGGCTCCTTGAGATTCTAAAACAATTCGACTATCTATTTTTGAGCTCACTTGAAAAGCAATTCTAGTTGGAAAATTAGCTTTAATTGTTCCTGTTATTACATCAGCAGAAGGTCTCTGAGTTGCCATTATAACATGTATACCTGCAGCTCGTGCCATTTGGGCTAGTCTTTGAACAGCAGCTTCTACTTCTTTTCCAGCAACCATCATCAAATCTGCCATTTCATCAATTATAACTACTATATATGGCATATATTCAAATAGTAAGTTTATACCTTGGGTATGTTGTAAATATCTTTGTTTTGCTGTTATATCTTGAGTATTTTTTATTTTATCGTTATACCCAATTACATTTCTAACTCCAAGCAAAGACATTTTATAGTATCTTTGTTCCATCTCTTTAACAGCCCATTTTAAAGCTATTATAGCTTGTTTAGAGTCTGTTACAACTGGTGTTAATAAATGTGGTATATCTTGATATACAGATAATTCAAGCATTTTAGGATCTATCATTATTAGCTTACATTTATCAGGGCTATATTTATAAAGTAAAGATAAAATCATAACATTAATACCCACAGATTTACCTGATCCGGTAGTTCCTGCAATAAGTAAATGTGGCATTAAGGCTAAATCTGCTACAACAGGATGACCATTAGTGTTATGTCCAAGTATTAAAGGTAGTTTCATAGCGTTATTTTGAAATTCTTTAGAAGTTAGAATTTCTTTAAAATATACAGTTTTTCTTTGTTTGTTTGGAATTTCTATACCTATAACATCTTTTCCAGGAACTACCGCTATTCTTACAGATATTGCTTTCATTCTTAATGCGATATCTGTTTCTAAAGATATAAGTTTAGATGTTTTAACCCCAGCAGGAATAGTTATTTCATATAAAGTAACAACCGGTCCGGTTTTGATATTAACAACTTTACCTAAAATTCCAAATTCTTTCATTGTTTGTTCTAATTTTTTACTATTAGCTTGTATTTCATTTCTAGAAATATTTGTTTTAGAAGTTTGAATATCACTAATTAAACTTGTTGGAATATGGTAAGGTGTCTTATTTTCTGTTTTTTTAGGAGTATCGTAAAAAGCCTCAGTATCATCTAATTTATTTTCAAATTGATTTTCATTAGAGTAGTTTATTTCATTATCAGATGAAACAATATTTTGGGTTTTGCTATAGTTTGTATTATTAGCATGATCATTATCCTCATAGTTAGAATTAGTATCCTCATTAGAGTTATTTGAGCTATTTACAGTCTTTTCTTCATTGGTATAACCGTTAGCTTTATTTGTATCCTGAATTTCCTGTTTTTTATGAAGATGTTGAAAAAAGCTACTTTTTTGAAAGAATTCATCTTTATTTATATTGTTATGAGTGATTTCTTTTATATTTGTTTTTGGTATAAAAGTATCATCAAAATTATTACTAGCTTGTGGTACTTCTGGTTTAGATGAATTTTCAAAATTAATATTAGAAGAAAAATCAGGTATTTTGTGTTCTTGTTTATCAAAATATATATGATCGTCTTTAATACTTTGAGGAGTTTTAGGTAAAATATTTATTTCAATATTCTCTTGGCTGTAATCTAAATTATTTTTTTTATGTTTGATGGTGTAATATGCTTTTTTAATTGAATAATATGGTTTAGTTATAATTAAAATTATCAATTTTCCAAGCATCATATATCCAGAAACAGTAATGGATAAAGTGAATAACAATGCAATAATATCTGAAATAAAAATTATATAATACAAATTTTCTATAAAAGGTAAATGGTATGAAATATACATTCCAACTATACCAGCATCGTAAGGATACAAGAAATAAGTACAGGCTGGATATGATACTAAAACATAAATTAAAGTTAGGATTCTGAAATAAATTTTTTTTACTTTTATTCCTATATAAAATTTATAGCTCCATATTAATAATGTTATAGGAATAATATAAATTACAATACCTAAACTTTGAAGCAAGATATCTGCAAAAATATTTCTAAATTTGTACAATGGAGTTTCTTGATTAAACATAGAAGTTGAATTCCAAGAATATTCAGTGATATTATGTGTAACCAAAATAGCCATTAAAGCTACATTCATAAGCATAAAAAATAAAGATAATAGTTTGTAGTTCATATATTTTTATATTGTATAATAATTAAAATTCAGTTTTTGATCATTGATATTATTAATGGATTGAGTAATTTTTACTACATGATAAATACTATTAAAGATAGCATTATAATTATTATAATATTTACTTTAATATTACAAAAATAATCATATTATTTATGATGTTTTAAGCCTGCATAATCTAAAGTATCATATTTTATATAGACTTATCATATATTATAACAGAATAGTACCAATTTGCATTTTAATAAGAAATAGTTAATATTTCTTAAAAAAGTACAATACATTATTTTATTTTATTATCAGTTGATGAAATATTTATACGTTTATATTCTTGATAATCTTTAAGATTATTTTTTAAATAATTCAAAAAAGCTTGTTGAATAGAACTATGTATACTACTAATTTTTTGGTCTAAAATAGGATAATTAGTATTTCTATATCTAGTATTGTCTGTTGTGGCAAGAGAATATTGTTTAGTTTTTTGAATATTTTGACCATTTATCTTAACGTTATAGATTCTATTAAAAGGAGGCGATTTTAGATCTACATCAAAAGTCATTCCAGATACTGCAGGTATAAGCTCTTTAGATTTAGGAAATTTTGCAAAGGAGTATTCTAAAAGATTCAAAATGGTAGAACCTCTAAGTTGTATATTGATAACATCATTATCTCCTTGAGGTAAAGTTTCCAATATTTGGGCAATGTTGATTGTACCTTTTTTTAATGAAGACTGTATGTATTCAATTGGAATAATCGCTATGTCAGTTTGAGCATTGTTTTTTAAACTATCTGCTAAAATATTGCTAAAGTTAGTTTCGAAATTTTTTTCATTGTTTTCAGGTTTGATAAGATCAATATTCAAATTTGCTACATATTTGGTTAATATTTTTAGATGTGCTTTTTTATAATTAGCTATGATTTGCTGTACTTTAGTATTAGGAATAATATCTTTTAAATCTTCATTATAAATATACTTAATATTGAAAGTTATATTTTCATTATCATCAATATTCAAAATCAACTGACCTAAGACATGATTGTTTTTGCCTATTTTCATTATTGGCACATTGTCAACGGTTAATAACTGAGGGTTTGAATTAGAGCTATTTCCATCAATTATGAAACTGATTTTAGGAGTTGTGGCTAAGTATGTACTTCTATTTATTAATGGAATATCTGTTTGTGCTCCTAGGTTTGTTAAAGCTAAAATAACGTTTGCTCCATTAGATCTAAGAAATTGTATTTTTTGTTCGGTAATTTGTTTAGGATTAAGAAGTATTAAATTTCTTATATGTTTAGGACTACTATACATGGTAGTTTCAGGAGAAGTTAAACCTAATATACCTAGAAAAAAAGGTCCTTTTTGTATCATTGTAAGTTCATCTACAATAGGGGTTCCTCTGTGATCCATAATATTAGCAGATAAAAATTTAAATTTTGCTTTATCAAGGAGATTGAATAGATTATCAACACCATATAAAAAATCTTTAGGTCCTAGCGTTAATGCATCTAAACCCATCGCATTAAAAATATCTCTTACTAGTGCCCCTTTAGAGAGAGTAGCATCGACAGTTCCATAAAAAGAATTACCAGCGTTCAAAAATAAAGAATAATCGTATTTTTTCTTTTCCATATTCATATAGCTAGCAAGTTTAGCCATGCTTAAAGATACGTCACTCTCTTCAACATTACCATTTATATCAGCATTATAAAAAATCACCAGTGATTTAGTTTTAGCATACAAAACGCTGTCGTTAGTTATTATAAAAATACTAACCAAAATAATTTTTATTATAAATTTTAACATATTATGCAATAACATTTATTAGTCTTCTATTTATTATATTATACAATATTGTTGTTAATAATTTGCGTTAAAAAAATATAAACCATATGGTGGAGCTGTTGGTCCTCCAAAAAATCTATCTTTTTTCATAAAATTATTATAAAAATCTGTAATGTTCCATTTATTGTTTCCAACATAATATAAAGATCCTACAATGTTTCTCACTTGATGATATAAAAACGAGTTAGCCGTGATAGTTATTGTAAATACATCTTCTAACTTATGTAATTTTATAGAATTTATAGTTTTTATTGGTGATTTTGCCTGGCAACCTTGTGCACGAAAAGTAGAGAAATCATGTGTGCCTATAAGTAAATTAGCAGCTTGTTGCATTTTTTCTAAATTTAATTCATATTTTACCCACCAATGTAAATTCTTATTAAAAGTCAAAGGATGGGTTCTTTGTTGTATTTTATACAAATATGTTCTACTTTTTGCAGAAAATCTAGCATGAAAACTAGAATTTTCCCCAAGGTATTCCACATTAAATACAGCAATAGGATTTGGTTTTAAAAAAAAATTTAAAGCATGCTGAACACGTATAGGTTCATAATATTTAGGAAGCTTAAAACTAACAGGCATAGCAATTGCGTGGACACCTGCATCAGTTCTACCTGCAGCATGAGCATTTATTTTATTTCCTGAAAAGTTTGAAAGAGCTTCTTCAATAAGATATTGTACAGTTGTAGCATTTTTTTGTTTTTGCCAACCAGAAAAAGAAGTACCTAAATATTCTATAGATAATTTATAAGTGTGCATATGTAAATAAAACATGCTTAGGTGATACCTAAGCATGTAGTAAAGTAATTATTTAAACAAAAGATTAATTTCTTCTATCACCTATAAGTCTTAGCAACATTAAAAATAAATTAATGAAATCTAAGTAAAGTGATAAAGCACCCATAATAGCAAATTTAGTTAAATGATCACTAGGTAAATTGCGATCAAAAGATAATTTAATTTTTTGAGTATCCCAAGCAGTAAGACCAGTAAATACTATTACACCTATTATAGAAATAGTAAAATCTAACATTGTACTTTTCGTAAATATATTTACAATGCTTGCAATTATTATACCAAATAATGCCATAATTAAGATTGTACCAAACTTAGAAAGGTCAGCTTTAGTTGTATAACCATACAAACTCATTGCTAAGAAAGTAGCAGAAGTTATCAAAAATACCTTTGTTATAGAAGTACCTGTATATGCTAGAAATATAGAAGAAAAGGCCACACCATTCACAGCAGCAAAAGCCCAAAACAATATTTGTGCAGTACTAGGTTGTAATTTATTAATACCGAAACTCAATACTAATATAAATGCAAGTGGTGCAAGCATTACTACATATGCAAAACTAGTACCATAAATTAAATTCATAGCAGCAGGAGAGCTAGCGGTAAAAAAAGCTGTTAAAGCAGTCAAAAGCAACGCAAAACCCATGTAGTTATATACTTTTAGCATATATGACCTTAAGTCACTATCTACACTACTTGAAGTTTTGTGTATTATATTTTTATTATTCATACGAGACACCTTGTGTTAATTATACTTATGTTATATATAGTATTAAAATATGCAATAGTAAAGTAAAACAAAGAAAAAAATAATATATTGGTATTATTTTTAACTTCTACCAAATAATTTTTCAATATTATGTATATCCAATTCTATAAAAGTTGGTCTTCCATGGCTACATTGTGTAAAATTATCAGTATTTTCCATATCCCTCAAGAGATGATTCATTTCACAAATAGATAGTTGTTTACCAGACCTAATAGAACCATGGCATGCTAAAGAGCTAATAATAGCATGAATTTTTTTATTGAATTGTTCTTCTGTATTAATTTCATATAAATCATGTATTAAATCTGAAATCATTTCCTTGATATTAGGATTTTTGAGAATTGAAGGAAAAGAATTTATAGCAAGTGAAGTCTCACCTATAATATCAAATTCTATACCAAGTTTTAAAATATAGTTTTGATTTGAACGTGCTATTTCTATTTTTTCTTGATCCAGATGTATTATTTCAGGGATCATTAATAACTGTGTGACTACTGCATTTTTTTTATATTCATTTAGTATTCTTTCATGAGATACTCTTTCGTGTGCTGCATGTTGATCGACAATTATAATACCTTTGTCATTTTGTGCTATTATCCAATTTAAATGAAGCTGAGCTTTTGCAAAACCTAAAGGATAATATTTTATTTCATGGTCATAATTATTAGCATCATTATTTGTGTTTGAAATGTCTATGAAGTCATTTTTATGATTGTTATGTGAAAATTCTAGCATATTTTCTTTGACAAAATTAGCAGAGTGTTCAGGATTAAAATAACTATTATTTTTATTATATAGTCTATTATAATTATAGTTGCTATGTTTATTTGCTGGGAGAGTTTCTAATTTATATTGGCTATCTTCAGTAGGTAATGATTTTTGCAATAAGTTTAAAGAAATTTCTGTGTTAGTTGTTGATAATTTTTTTAAATTAGTTTTTATTACATTCAAAATAAGATACCTAATTAAAGAAGTATCTTTAAATCTAACTTCACTTTTAGTAGGACTAACGTTTACGTCAATTTCTTCATTTTTAATATTTATATATAAAATATAACTTGGATGTTTCCCATATGGAATTACATCAGAATAAGCAACTCTGATTATAGATGTTAAGTTTCTATCTTTCAAAGAGCGACCATTTATGATAACATGCTGGTCTTCTTGGTTATTTTTATTATAGGTTGGAATACTTAAAATTCCGACAATACTAATTTTTTCATCAGAATGATTTATATAAAAAGAATTTTTAATAAATACACTCCCAAATAGTTGGGAAGCTCTATTTATAATCATAGTTTTCATATTATCTTTTTCACAAAGATCATCTAAAGTTGCTGGAAAATTCAAAACTAATTTATCGTTATTAAATAATTTAAAGTTAATCAAAGGATTAGCAGCAGTAAGGCGTTTAAAGATTTTATAACATTGAATAGCTTCAGTTTGATCTGCTTTCAAAAATTTTAAACGAGCCGGAACAGAAAAAAATAAATCTTTCACGCTAACTAATGTTCCATAAGCAATAGAGCTAGGTGATATTGTAGAAATATTACTATTTTCAGAAACTACACTATAACCAATATTTTGATTTTGAGGTTTTGAAGAAATTTCTATTTTACTTACAGATGCTATAGATGATAAGGCTTCTCCTCTGAAACCCAAAGTTACAATATCTACTAAATTATCATTTACTAACTTAGAAGTACTATGATGATATAAACAAATAGCTAGATCTTTTTTTTCAATACCAACGCCATTGTCTTTTACAGAAATAAAAGTTTTACCACCGTGCTCAATTGTAACTTCAATAGTATCTGCTCCTGCATCTATAGAATTTTCTACTAATTCTTTTATTATTGATGCTGGTCTTTCTACAACTTCTCCAGCTGCAATTTGGTTAGCAATATGGCTTGGTAAAATTCTAATTTGCGACATAAATATTACTTTTTATGGTTTTTATACATATTAATCAAATTTATAGTAGAAGGTTCGCTTGTATTAGATATACTATCGCCTTTTATATCCTTTATTAAATCATTAGCAAGCTGTTTTCCAAGTTCTACACCCCATTGATCAAAACTATTAATGTTCCAAAAAATACCTTGTATGAATACTTTATGTTCATACAAAGCACATAAGGTACCAAGAGCTTGGGGATTGAGTTCATCAAATAATAAAGTTGTTGAAGGTCTATTTCCGTAAAAACGTTTATGTGGAGCTAAATTATCTATTTCGTCTTTTGAATAACCTTGATTTTCTAGCTCACTTTCTACTTTTGAAAGACTCTTACCATTCATCAAAGCTTCAGTTTGCGCAAATAAATTTGCAATTAATATTTCATGATTATTCTTATAACAACTAGTAGGTTTTATAAAACCAATGAAATCACAAGGAATAATATTAGTTCCTTGATGTAAAAATTGAAAAAAAGAATGTTGGGCATCTGTTCCAGGCTCTCCAAAAACTAAGCTACCTGTATTGTAACTAATTTTTTTACCATCTTTATTTGTAGATTTACCATTACTTTCCATATCTAATTGCTGAACATACCTTACAAAATGTCTTAGTTGATATGAATAAGGAAGTATACAGTATGCTTTATAACCAAATAAATTATTGTACCAAATACCTAAAATAGCTAAGAGAAAAGGAATATTTTGTTCTAACTTTTCTTCTTTAAGATTTTCATCTACCAAATAAGCACCATGCAAAAATTGCTTAAACCCTTCATTACCTATAATCAAAGCTAATGGCAAACCAATAGAAGACCATATTGAATATCTACCACCCACAAAATCCCAAAATTCAAATACATTTTTTTCAGCAATTCCAAACTTAGTTGCTAAAGTAACATTAGATGATAATGCAATAAAGTTTTTAGATAAATCATTTTGCTTAGTTTTTTCAATAAACCATTGCTTTACGTTTTCAGCATTTAGCATAGTTTCAGCTGTGGTAAAAGTTTTTGATGCAATCACAAATAATGTTGTTTCAGCATTCAAAGAAGATAAAACTTCTTCTGTTGCTGCACCATCTATATTTGCAATAAAATGCATTTTGATATTATTAGGGTTATCATAATTTTTTAAAGCATGATATGCCATTTCAACCCCTAAATAAGAACCTCCTATACCAATATTTACTATATCTGTATAATTTTTATTAGAAATACCTTTTATTTTATTAGAACGAAATTCACTTACAAATTGTGCTACTTTTTGCTTACAATTTTGAATTTGTGGAATTACATTTTTTTCGTTGGAAATAAGCTCTTTATCATTAGTTCTTAAAGCGGTATGTAATACAGCTCTGTGTTCTGTAAAATTAATATTTTCTCCAGAAAACATGTTGTCTATCTTATCTTTTA
Source organism: Alphaproteobacteria bacterium endosymbiont of Pipizella viduata (assembly GCA_964020055.1). Lineage (GTDB taxonomy): Bacteria > Pseudomonadota > Alphaproteobacteria > WRAU01 > Hepatincolaceae. The sequence continues at coordinate 866,161 of OZ026533.1, read as the reverse complement.
ATTTAATTTCTTCTGCTAAGTTAGCAAACAAAGAAATTGTATCTTTACTAAATAAATTTTTTGAAAAGTCTATTGTAAGATTACCTAAGCGTTTTGTTAAATAATTTACTCTGTTTTTATCAGTAAAAAGAGAACTAATATCTATACTTTGTATGTTGGTATAATGCGATAGTAAAGAAGGGTAAGATAATAAATTTTTCATACTTAAATAACCTGGTATTATAATATAGTGATATATTTATACGCTATTATATCATTTCACTTTATTATTACCATGGATTATTTGATGATACCTAAATATAAAGTATCTGAATTTATAAATAAAATAAAAGATACCTTAGATGAACACATTAGCTCTGTAGATATTATAGGAGAAGTATTTGAAGTTAAATCAAATGAAAAATCAGGCCATATATATTTCAAGCTAAAAGAAGAAAGTTTCAGTGTTTCATGTGTCTGTTGGAAAAGCAATGCAAATAAATATGAAAAATTCTTAAAAGAAGGATTAACTATCAGAATAAGAGCAAAACCTTCTTTATTTAAAAATACTAATTTATATTTATCAGCTAATTATATTTTTCTCTATGGAGAAGGTAATATAGCCCAATATAAAAAAGACCTGGAGTTAAAATTAAAAAAAGAAGGTCTTTTTGATAATAAAAAACCTATACCCAAATATCCTGAAATAATTGGTTTAATAACATCTAAAGATGGTGCAGCTCTGCAAGATATTTTAAGAACCTTGAAAGATAAACTACCATGTAAAATTATTTTATATAATGTGAATGTGCAAGGTGAAGAAAGTGTTAAAAATATTATAAATGGAATTAACATATTTAATACAACAAACACAAAAGTAGATGTTCTTATAATAGCTAGAGGAGGTGGTAGTTCTGAAGATTTATTTCATTTTAATGATGAAAATTTAGTTAGAACAGTTTCAAAAAGTAACATTCCAATAATAACAGCAATAGGACATGAAACAGATACAACATTAGTAGATCTAGCTGCAGATAGTTTTCGCCATACTCCTACAGCTTCTGTTGATTTTTTGAATAATAAATATCACCTTGTATCTTATCTTGAAAATATTTTAGATTCTTCAATTGTAAAATTATTAAACCATATTAATATAAAATCTAATTATATAAAATTATTACAATTAAAAGTCATAAGCCCTAAAACAGTTTTAGATGTAATGATGAATAAGGTTATAGAGAATAAGAGAAGATCATTATTTAATTTTAAGGAAATATTAAATAAATATAATAATTTTATATTGTTGTCTTTTCAAAATATAAAATCAAATATACAAAAATCTGTAATAAGTAGAGAATATGCGTTACAAAATTCAAGTATCAAAAAACACAAAATTCAAGCGCCTATTTATGCAAAAATCCATCAATTTAAATTACATTCGAGTAAAATGGCATCTATGCCCGATAAAATTAGTGAGTATCAAAATCGTTTAATTAACATAAATAAGTTAATTGATGCAATGAATATGGAAAAATACTTAAAAAAAGGTTTTTCTATTTTACACAAGCAAGAAAATAATAAAAAAATAGTATCTTCTGTTAAAGATTTATCAAATGGAAAATACCAGTTAGAATTTCATGATGGTAGTGTGAATATAAATATAATCGTTTTGAATTCTGATAATAATTAACTTTGTGTATATTATGTAACCCACCGAACCATTATACAAAGAATACATTACTATAATTTTTCAAATATTTATTTAAGAACTTGTAGATTATTTTTTATAAAATCCAAAGTTTTTGATTGTATCTAAAATTTCTTGAGCATTAAACTCTCTAATTACAGAAGCTAAGCATTTGTTGTCTATTTCTATACAATTAGAAAAATTATTACTTTCTTTACTTAAAAGTTTAGTCATTCCAACAAGCGTCAAAAATCTAGAATTATCTGTTACAGATTTATTCATAAAGTTATTCAATATTGTGAAATTATTTTTTTCAAGTTCAATGTGTAATTGACTGTCAATAGGTTTACAATAATCTAACGATACAATACCAAAAATCATACCGTCGCCAACGCAAGAAAAGGTAACTTTTTGTTTTTTATTTAATTCGCTTACCAAATCAATATATCTTCTTTTGAAATTTAAAGTTATATCAAAAAATCCGTAAGAGTCATTAATCTTTAGAGAAACAACCGGTGTATCTCATATACTAGTTGTGATAGAGGCAACAATGCCTTCAATTATGATATTTTTGTTTTTATATTTTTTATCTGCACGAGGCTCATTACTCTCATATTCATCGTATAATTCCTGAGCGGTTATACGAATATAATTATAATCCATAATATTTTGTTTTGACCTAGAAAGGAAATAGTCCACATCATGACTAAGGTAAATTTTCATTATTTGATATTCATTATCAGTTAGTGGGGGTGTGTTATTTGAAGCATAAATATCTTCTTTCAAAATCAATGAGGATACAAAGATATAAAATAAGAAAAAGCCCGTAAAAATATTAAAAATATATTTAAAGTTTTGTTTCATAAGTCCTTGTTAGTTTGTTACGATTGATCAAAAATTTTACTACCAATTCTAATATGTGTGGTGCCAAATTTAAGAGCTTCTTTGTAATCATTACTTATTCCCATACTCAGAAATGGTAAATTATGATGAGTTTGTAAATTTTTCATAAAAGCAAAATAAGGTGCAGGGTTATCTGTTTCAGGTAACATTCCCATTAACCCCACAACGTTCAAATTTAACAACTTGCATTTAGTGAAAAGTGAGGATAAATTTTTTGCTTCAATACCAGATGGTTTATTATTATCTAAATTAACTTGTATATAAAATTCCTTATTTATAGGATGATATTGAGCTATTTTTTCAGCTAATTTTTCACTATCAATAGTTTGAATTACATCAAAAATGCTAAGAGCTTGTTTAACTTTATTTGTTTGTAGATGACCAATTAGATGTAATTTTATATCTTGATATTTTGCTTTTAAATCTATCCATTTATCTATTGTTTCCTGTACGTAGTTTTCTGCAAAATTTGAAATTAAATTAGTAGTTATAACTTCTGAAATTTCGTCTTGTGTTCTATTTTTAGATACAGCTATTACAGTAACTTTATTACTAGTATTCAAATCAGTTAGTGTTTCAATATCTTGGTTTAATTTGAATATGTTATTTTTGAAAATTTGATTCATATTTAATATGTTTTGGTTATATATTGACAGTAATACCAAATAAAATACCATTTGATGTTTTATTATTTAGCCATGTTTTGTAGAAAGAAACTTTTAATCCTAAATATCTACTAGCATTATACACAGTTTCTATTTCTAGTAATTTTGTACGGTAACTTTCAGCAAGATTGCTAACTTTGGAAAAAGAGTATGATCCAGCTATTTTATATTTATCTAATGAATAAGATAAGCTATTTTTAGTTACATAATAAGATATTTTGCTCGGGGATGAATTACTATTACCTTGTAAATAGTTACTACCCTTACCATAACCTAAACGATAGCTAAAACCCATATAATCAATATCTAGTCCTAATGATAATTCATAAGTATCATGGGTTTTTGTATCGAAATCTTTTTCTAATTTCGATATGTTTGTATTACTAAGTGGCATTAAATATCTAAGAGAGGCATTAAAGCCATATCCTATACTATTATATTCATTATAGTATACAGCTGCAAAATCAATAGCTTGATTATTTATGTAATAAGGAGAAAAATCTCTTATAGATAACTTCAAATTATAGTCAGGACTGTAGTTTACTCCAAGTTGCAATGTATCATAAAAGAAAGATTTAACGTATGATATACCAAAACTATAATCATTATGTAAGAATGTATTATTAACCATATAATATCTATTATTAAATATGTTTGGCGAAATGATAGAATTGATTAATTGTGGTCCTAAAAAACTTTGTGATTTACTTTGATTTTCATTTATATAAGTCTCAGAGCCTATTACAGGTATAAAACCAATTGAAAATGTATTAGTGTTATTTGTATACGTTATGTAAGGGGCAATAAATAAAAAAATTATGTTTATATTAGCAAGATTATATATATTATCTATATTACCCATTTTAGTATCTAAATGAAATGATACTTTGTCACCGTGTAATGAATGTTTGAATAATCCATAAATTCCAGCTTTAGATTTCCCAAAATAATTAGGACTAAAGGCCATATTAGCGTAATAATTACTTGTAAAATACATATCACTATGAGCATTTTGTATATTCAAAAACAAAAATGACAAAATCGTTAAAAAGAAAGAATATTTTATTTTCATAGGCTAATTAATTGTGATTTGATGTGAAAACTTACTTTATATATGTTATATTATTCAGCATACAGTAACAATATATTTATTCAAAATAATTGAGGAAGAGATTTAATATGTTTAATTCAAAAAAATCTAACTTTAAAATAACAATCATTTTTTTATTTTTGTTTACTGTGATTTTAGGACTATCAAATAATTTAAATGCTAAAGAATTACAATCAGCTAAAATAGGAGTTAATAAATTTGCTTGGTATGCAGCATTACAAACAGTAAATTTCATGCCTTTGATTTCAGCAGATCCTTTTAGTGGAGTTGTAATAACAGATTGGTATTCTGTTACTAATAAAGAGCGTTTTAAAATAGTTGTATATATTTTAGAAGGTGGTTTGAGTTCTCAAACAGTAGCAGTGAAGTTGTTCAAGCAAGTTAAAGTTTCATCAACATGGGAAGATGTTACAGTCTCACAAAATATGATTAGTCAAATAGAAGACTCAATCTTAAATACAGCAAGAGAGTTAAAAATTAATAATTCTATTGGAGCAAAATAAAATGACTGGATATTCGTTCAAAAAAATAGAAGCTAAATGGCAAAAAAAATGGGAAGAAGCTAATATTTTCTCTAATATTTCTGTATCAACTAAACCTAAGTGTTATGTCCTAGAAATGTTCCCGTACCCTTCAGGGAAAATTCACATGGGGCATGTAAGAAATTACTCAATAGGAGATGTAGTAGCTCGATATAAAATGTCAAAAGGGTACAATGTCCTACATCCTATGGGTTGGGATGCTTTTGGTTTGCCTGCAGAAAATGCAGCAAAAGAAGGAAACACTATGCCTTCTACGTGGACATACAGAAATATTGAAGAAATGAAGACGGCAATCAAACAATTAGGTTTTTCGATAGATTGGTCTAAAGAAGTAGTTACTTGTTCTCCAGAGTATTATCAACATGAACAAAAAATGTTTATAGAATTTTATAAACATAACCTAGCCTATAAAAAAGAATCTTGGGTTAATTGGGATCCTGTTGAAAAGACAGTGTTGGCTAATGAACAAGTCATAGATGGTAAAGGTTGGCGTTCTGGTGCTTTAGTTGAACAAAAGAAACTTAGTCAGTGGTTCTTAAAAATTACAGATTTTGCTCAAGACTTATTAGAAAATGTAAAACTATTAGATAGTTGGCCTAATAAAGTAAAAAACATGCAAATCAACTGGATAGGTCACTCAGAAGGTGCTCTTATAAATTTCCCATTTAAAAATTATAATTTACCAGACACTTTACAAAAAGATGATTTTTACTTTGAAAATAATTCTTTAAAAGTATATACAACAAGGTGCGATACTTTGTTTGGTGCTACTTTTATGGCTATTTCTCTTCGCCATCCTTTAGTGTCAGAGTTAGAGAGTAAAAATAAAGAATTAAAAGCTTTTATACAAAAGGTACAATCTTCAGGTGTGACAGAAGAAAGTTTATCAAAAGAAGAAAAATTAGGTTTCAACACAGGATTAAGTGTTATTAATCCTATAAATAATAAAGAAATACCAATTTATATAGCCAATTATATATTAGACTATGGAACTTCTTCTGTGTTTGGTTGTCCTGGTCATGATAGTAGGGATTTTGAATTTGCTAAAAAATATAATTTAGAAATTATTACAGTTGTTTCTCCAAACCTACAAGATAAAAATTTCACAGTTTCAAACGAAGCTTCAGAGCAAGAAGGATTTTGCATAAATTCTGATTTTTTAAATGGTTTATCAACTGAAGAAGCAAAAAAAGCAGTAATTAAATATATAGAAAAAAATAGTATAGGAAAATCAAAAGTTACATATAAAATAAAAGATTGGGGAGTTTCTAGACAAAGATATTGGGGCTGTCCTATTCCTATGATTTATTGTGAAACTTGTGGAATGCAACCTGAAAAAGAAGAAAATTTACCTGTTAAACTACCAGAAGATGTCAATATGAATTCATTAGGTAATCCATTAGATGAACATCCTACTTGGAAACATACTAAATGTCCTAAATGCGGAAATGATGCTTTAAGAGAAACAGATACTTTGGATACTTTTTTTGAATCTTCGTGGTATTTTTTAAGATATGCAACAGTTGGAAAAGAACAACCTTTAGACAATGATGCTATAAACTATTGGATGGCAGTTGATAAATATATTGGTGGTATAGAACATGCAGTAATGCATTTGCTTTATGCAAGATTCTTTTTGAAAGCATTAAAAAAAGTTGGGATGATAGAAACAGATATAGTAGAACCATTTACATCTTTGATTACTCAAGGAATGATTTGTCATAAAACTTATAAATCTGAAAGTGGAAAATGGCTTAGTCCAGATGAAATAAAATTTGATGAAAATGATAATGAATATGTATATATCAACAAATTAACTAATAAGAAGGAAAAAGTTATAGTTGGTCGTACAGAAAAAATGAGTAAATCTAAAAAAAATACAGTAGATCCAACATATATTTGTGATGTATATGGTGCTGATACTTCTAGAATGTTTGTGCTTTCAGATAGTCCTGTAGAAAAAGATCTAGAATGGACTGACGATGGTGTAGAAGGTATTTATAAATTCATAAATCGCTTTTGGATAAGTGTAAAATATCATATTGAAAAATGTAAAACTACCAGAAAATTTGCTGTAGATAATTTGAACGACGAAGAATTAGAAATTTATCAAAAAATACAAACTTATTTAGACAAAATAGAGTACTACATCGAAAATGTTCATTTGAATAAAACTATAGCCTTAAATAGAGAGTTATATAATTATATCGAAAGTACAAAAGACAAGACCGGAGCGCAATTATCTTATTATGTTGCAAAAGTATTGCTAATTGTTTTCAATCCTTTTATTCCTCATGTTTGTGAAGAATTGTGGAGTTTTTTATCTGAAAATACTTTTTTAGCTAATCAAGATTGGATTTCTTGTGATAAATCTCATTTGGTTGCACATACAATAGAACTACCAGTACAAATATTAGGTAAAACAAGAGGTAATATCACAATTGCCCCTTTAGCAGATGAAAAAGCAGTAATCCAATTAGTTAAAGAAAATCAAGTATTTTCTAAATATTTTACTAATAAAGAGATAAAAAAGGTTATATATGTACCCAATAGGATAATAAACTTTGTTGTTGTTTGATTATTTAAAAAAATTCAATAATTACAGCTTTAAAAAACTTGTTTGTATCTTTTTTTTAAGTTTGTTTTTGAATTCCTGCAAAACTGTTTATATACCTGATAATCTTATTGATAAATTTTATGTAGATTATTCTGAAAATTTAATAGGAATGCAAATAAGAAATGGTTTAATAAGTTATTTTCCTAATAGGAATATAGAAAAAGCAAATTATAAGATACAAACTAATGTGGAGCAAAAAGAGACACTCTTTTTAGCTTCCACCTCTGGTTTTTCTACTAAAGGAAATGCAACTGCCATTCTTAAAGTCTCTCTTTTAGATATCAAAACGAATAATGTTGTATGGACATATAGTAAGAACTATGTTGAAGTATATGACATTGATTCTTCAGCGTTTAATACTAAAAATAACAAACAAAATGCATATAATACATTAGTTATGCATATGGTAGACGATATATATGATAACATATTTACCTACTTATACTATAACAAACAGATTAGCTAAAGTTACAGTAAGAGCATGAAAATATCACCCTCTAGAGTTGAAGGTTTTATAAAAAATATACCTAATAATGTAGCTATTATTTTATTATATGGTAAAGATGAAGGTTTGATACAAGAACGATGTGCTCAAATTAAAGCTTCTTATCTGAATAATCAATTTAATGATGATAATGTTATCAATATTTATCATAATCAATTTAAAGAAAATTTAGATATTATATCTAATAATGCATTTAGTGATTCTTTATTTGGCAGTGTAAGGAAAATCATAGTTCTGAAACAGGCAAAAGATAGCTATACAAAATTTTTACAGGCTTATGCCAAAACCCATGCAAAAGATACATTAATTATAGCAATTAGTGATGATTTAACGCCCAGCTCATCATTAAGAAAGTTCGCTGAAAAATCAGACATATCATATGCAATACCTTCATACATAGACACATTAGAAACATTACGTAAATTTATATATTCACGATTATATTTAAATAATTATAAAATAACTCCAGATGCAATAACTTATCTAACAGTTAATTTAGGATTAGATAGGGCTATAACTAATAATGAATTAAATAAATTATTATTATATAAAGGTGATGATAAGCAAATAACAATTGCAGATGTCCAAAAAGTTATAGCAGATAACTCTTCTATATTTATAGATAAAATACACTTTTCATTATTTAATCTAAAAATAGAAGAAGCATATATAAATTTAATTAGAATTCTCGAAGAAGAAACGCCAGTTTTTGTTGTAAGAGCATTAGCAAATCATAGTTATAGGCTTTCATATGCACTTGCATATAAAAATACATTTACTAATATTGATGAATTAATAAAGAAAATTTCACCACCTATATTATTTTTGTACATCCCAAAATTTAAAGAACAAATGAATATTTGGAATATAAATAAAATACAAAAATTCGCTAATTATTTAATAAAGAAAGAAATAGAGGTCAAACTAAATAGTAATTTAGCAGGTACATTACTAAAACAAATGTTTATTACGTTTGAAAAATTATTTTATGATGATTTTAGTAACTAATCTTTTATTTTATCTGCCATCTATTATGTAGCCAGTACCATTGTTCTGGTTTTTCTCTTATCCAAGAAGAAATAATATCATTCATCATTGTAGTGATATTTAAAATATCTTTATTTTTATTATCTGTAATTTGCGGATATATCAAGTTATCTATGATTATATGAAAATTACAAGTACCTTTTCTTACAACTCTAATTGGAATGATAGGAATGTTATATTTTATAGAAAGTGTTGGAATTACAGAAGATGTAGCTGCAGGTCTGTTTAGTAAATTCACCACCAATCCGTTATTTACTCTTTGATCTGCAAGCATAAGGAATTTTTTATTATCATTCAATATAGATTTAGTTATTTTTAGCAAATTAGGAAGTGTTAAATCTAGATGATGGCACGGTAAATAACTTCTCACTTTATCTAACAATTTAATAACAAATTTATTTTGAGGGGTTTTATAAGCCACTAAAATATCATTTTTTAAATTTTTATTACTATTTGTTATGAAAGGTAAGGTTAATAGTTCCCAATTACCCAAATGGGCAGAAAACATTAATGCTTTATGATTTTCCATATATTTTATCATTTTATAAGGATCATTGATCGTATAGTATTGTTTTTTTATGATTGTTTCTATATTTATTTTTTCAGCAAAATTTCTGACAGCTAAACCACATGATTGTTTATAAATCTGTTTAGATTTTTTTAAAGAAAAATCAGGAAAACAAAGATTTATATTTGTTATGCCTATTTTTTTACGAGATGGAATAATATTAGATAAAATATACTTACCTATAAAATCTGCAAACAGCAGTGATAGTTTATATGGCAATATTTTAAATAAGTAGTATAGTAAATAAGAACAAAAACTAAGCCCTATTTCTGATAATACTTTAAGTTTTCTTTTAATTTGCATTTTTCTTTTCTATATTCTCTATAATATCATCTATTAATTTTTCTAACCCTTTAAGGTGAGCTTCTATTTTCAATACGTATATTTGTTTTTGATACATTTTAGGTATTTTAACATAATCTTTTTCAGTAGTAAGTAATTTAAGATTATTTTTTTTTGCTATGTTAATTAATTTCTCAATATCATGTTGAGAATATTTATGATGATCAGGAAAAGTAATTAATTTTTTTATTTGTATATTATTATTTTTTAATGTACTTTCAAATTTTGCAGGATTGGCAATACCACAAAAAGCAATATATGTTTTAGTTGTATTTAATTCTGATATTATATCAAATCTACCATCAATAATATTGATATTATCTGAAATCTTTGCATGCTTGCAAAAAACATCAATACCATTATCATAACTTATAATTGCTTGAATCTTTTTAGATACAGAATAACAACTTTCTCTTAATGATCCAGCAGGAAGCAAAAAATTATTTCCTAAACCTACTAAGCCATTAACAACTAAGATATTATAATTTTTCACAAAGGTTGGATTTTGTAAACCATCATCCATTATAGCAATATCTATATTTTGAGATTCAGAAAATTCTAAAGCTTTTTTTCTGTTTTTTGCAACTATAGTTTTACAATATTTACTAATCATAAATGGCTCATCTCCTACATCTGATGGAGTATGATAAGAATATACAAAGGTTGGTTCAACACTATTTACTTTGTATGTTTTACATAAAACAGCGATATTTAAATTCAACTTTTTATTATTTATAGCTTTAAGCATATGTTTATAAAGAGCAATAACAGTTGGGGTTTTACCAGCCCCACCAATATTAATATTACCTACACATATTACAAAACATTTTTTATTATGATAAGTTTTTTGTAAATTACGTAATAAGGTTCCTATATACCAAATAAAACTAAAAGGTAATAGCAAATAAGATAAAAAATTTTTTTTTTGCCAAAAAGAAGGAGCTTTCATATTATTTTTTTTCTAAAAAAGGATTAATTATATTTATAAACAATTGTAAATTTTCTTTTGGATCAGGTATAAGAGAAAGGCAATTAGTTTTCATAGCCAGCAATTTACTAGGATTATTTACTAATGTTATTAATGTAGAGTATAGTTCATCTTGGTTTTGAATTTCAATTCCAGCTTCATGTTTTATTATATCATTAGCTTGACTTTGAAAATTAGAAATATTTGAACCAAATAATACAGGACATCTGGAAGTTATAGCTTCGTTCAAATTATGGCCACCAAAATGTTTAGATGATAAAGATTTTCCAACAAAAGCAATATTAGATAAACTAAGAAAAGTTGAGACTTTACCTATTTTATCTACAAGAATAAAATTGTATTTGCTGTTTTTAAATGTAGTATTTTTCAAATTTAAAGTTGAAAATAATGGAATACTAATATTATATTTGTCCTGCAAATTTGATATTATCTCATTACTTCTTTCAATGTGTCTAGGAATTATGAATGTAGTAAATCTACTAAATTTTGAGTATATTTTTTTATGTACATTATAAATTATTTCTTCTTCATTGCTATGTGTACTAACTGCGGTAAAAATAATATTATTCTGAAAATATTTTTTTATTATACTAGCTATTTTAAAATCATAAGTTAATTGTGGATCTACTGTATTCTTCAAATTTTCCAAATATAAAATTTTATTTAAAGAGAATTTCTGATATTTTTTTTGGTCTTCCACGCTAGAAGCGCTAATTACTGAGAAAAGAGAAATAAGATATTTTGTTATATATGATACTTTAGACCAAGTTTTAAAAGATTTATCTGACATTCTTGCATTCAGTAAAACTACAGGAATATTATAAGTTTTTAAGGTTGTTAATGTTGCAGGTAAAAATTCTTGATCAATCCATATTGCTAGTTTAGGATTTATTAACTGGATGAACCTTTTGATAATATATTTATTATCAAAAGGACAATACATATGTTTGGCTACAGAAAACAAATTATTTTCTACGAATTCTTTAGAAGTTTTAGTGTGAGATGTAAGAATTATATCATAATTAGGATATTGTTTATTTAATTCTATTAATAATGAACTTATTGAAATAGTTTCTCCTAAACTTGCACAATGAACCCAAATACTTGTTTTTTTTAAAGGGATATGAGAAGCATCAGTCAAAGTTCTAGCGTAGATTATATCAGATTTAAGAATAAAAAAGTTAATGTACTTCAATAATGAAACTATAAAAAATGTAAGCCAATTGTATAAACATAAACATATATTAATCATAAATTTTTTAATTCACAAATACTTATTACTACGGTTTTATTTGATCATGATTGTTTTTAAATTGTAAATCATACAATATTTTATATTTACCATTATTTTTTATAAGTTGCTCGTGAGACCCTTGCTCTACTATAGTTCCTTCTTCTAAAACAAAAATGATATCACTATTTATTATAGTAGATAATCTATGGGCAACAACAATAGAAGTACTACCTAAAGTTAAATTATCTAAGGCTTTTTGAACTTCTTTTTCAGACTCGGTATCTAATGCAGATGTTGCTTCATCAAGTAATAGAATAGGGCTATTTTTTAAAATTGCACGTGCAATAGATAGTCTTTGTCTTTGCCCACCTGATAATTTAGTTCCTCTAGAGCCAATTTGAGAGTCAAACTTTAAAGGTAATTTATTTATCCAAGACATACAATTAGCTTTTATTGCAGCATCTAAGATTTCATCGTAAGTTGCATTAGGTTTGCTATATTTTATATTATTTATTACAGTATCATCAAATAAAGTAACATCCTGATTTACTAAAGTTATATTACGTCTAAGAGAATTTATAGTAAATTCATTTAAATTATGTCCTCCAATAATAATATCACCCGATGATATTTCATAAAATCTAAGAAGTAAATGTAGAAGTGTGCTTTTCCCACCTCCAGATTCTCCTACCAACGCTATTTTTTTTCCTGGTTGAATATCTAAATTGATTGAATGAAGAACCGTTTTATCTGGTTCGTAGCTAAAAGAAACATCATTAAATTTTATGCTTGGAGTTTCTATTTTGATATCTTTAGCGTTAGGTAAATCAACTATTGAAGGTTTTTCATCTACAAAAGAATAATATCTTTGAATCCCAAAAATTCCCATTTGAGTTTTAACAGATAATTCAATCAATCTTTTAAAAGGTTGGTAAGCAAGCATTAAAGATGTAATTAGAGTAACAAAAGTACCTGGAGAAGTACCATTTTTTATAGAAATATAGCCTCCTATTATAAGTACTCCGCCAATGCAAAGGCCAGATACTAATTCTGTAATTGCAGGAAGTAAAGAAGAAGCTTTACGCATTTTTAACTGACTTTTATTGATATCTGTCATTATAAGATGTGATTGAGTTATTTCTTTATCTTCCATAGCATAAGTTTTTACTTCTTTTATCCCATTAAAAGTTTGTTCTAAGTGAGTGTTATAATCACTAAAACCTAAATTATTATCTATATAAGATTGTTTTAATTTTCGTTTTACTATATTTATTGGAAAAATTATCATTCCCATTACCATTAATATAAGAAGAGAAAATATTGGAGATTGAATAAACATTACAACAAGTAAAGAAATAAAAGTGATAAGATCTCTTCCAAGTGCCATGGGAATATCAGCGGCCAAAGAACTTATAGGTTGAGTACCAATTAAAATCGAAGATGTAAGACTACCAGGATTATTTTTATGAAAAAATGAAATATCTGATTTTATGAAAGTAGAATATAAATCATTTTGTGCTTTTGCAAGTACTTTAAAACCTATATTGGCTAAAATTAAAGCATATATATATTGAGATATAGCTTTTGCAATTGAGATAAATAAAATTGTTAGTCCCATTAAGTAAATATTTGCGAATTCTTTGACTACAAAAACTTGATCCATAATAGGTTTCATTATCCATGCTAACGATGCATTCGACACCCCGTAGATAGTCATAAAAATTAAAGCAATAAGCAAACTATATTTAACGGGTGCAATAAAGTCTTTTGAGAATCTTATAATGTAATTGCGATTTTCTTTCGATTTAAGGAAATTAAGGTTTTTAAATATAAATTTCATATAGTACTCTGGTTATTTTCGTATCAATTATAACATTTTGCTTACATATTTGCTAATTGTTCTATCAAAACATTTTGTTGTAATCTATCAAGATTTAACTCTGGATCAATATTTTCAAGCAAAAACTCTTGATTAGTACAAGTATATGATATTTCACCATTTACAGATCTTGTGATACATGAGGCACAAATACCTTTGCATCCACAAAATAATAAAGGGATTATATGAACTTTATTTGTAATATATTTCAAAGGGCTATTTTCTAATAATTTTTTTATATTTTTTAAGTTATGAGGCATAACAGATATAATCACATGATTTATTTTGTTACATTGTGTTGTGGTTAAATAATTTGTTAATATCTGGGCAACAGTTTCTGTAGAGATAATATATTGATCTGTAAGAGAGGAAAGTATTGTTTCATAAAATATTTTTTCGTCTTTAGAGCTACTTAATAGATATGTTATTTTATTATTATTTTTATATAGATCTTTTAAAGCAGATAAAATAGTGTTATTTGTAAAGCCTTCTCCTATTAATAAAATATTTTTATCTTTTGGAATTTCAATATTATGTCCTAATGGGCCTAACAAATTAATATTTTTTCCTACACTATCAAGAAGAGATTTTACCAATGCAGGGTTATTGATTTTCATTATAGTTTCTACAATACCAATTTGTTTGTCAATATATGTTGCTGTTAAAAAAGTAGGCTTATTGAAAATCGTTGTAGAAGTATCAGTATTTAGTCCAGATTGTTGTAATTTAAATATATTACCTGGTAAACATTTTTCTGCAAAATTTTTATTTTTGAATTTTATTTTGTAAAGATTTTTAGCAATTTCTTCAATTTCTTGCAACACAGTATTACTGAAATTATCAAATATAGTTTTTAATTCATCAAAAGAAATACTACTTGTTCTTGTTCTTAGCATCTTATTTATACTATCAATAGAGTAAAAAGCGCTCGCAATTGCTTTTACAACACTACCTGAAAAAACTTCATGCATATCCCCTAAGTAGCTTATATAAACATTTTTATATTTATGTAAATACGAAGAAACTTCTTTTCCTTTATAAGTAAAATTGAATTTATTTATACTTGTTAATATATTTTTCTTAAATACATTATTACTTTCACTTAAAACTATATCGTTAGGATTTGTTCCTAGTGCTAAAATCAAAGTTCTAGCTTTCAAAAGTGATTCATCTGTGAATTCTATAGATGATAAATAATTATATTTATCAACATTTATTTTAGATATGGTTGTATTTTCTTGAAATAATATACCTTGATCAATAGCTTTTTGTAATTCTTTATAATTAAGTTTATAAGCGTTTGATTTTAATATATCTTTATAATAAACTATTCTACATCCACCTAAATTTTGTAATATTTCTATTTGTTCTTTATTATTTTTTGCATTTTTAAGTAACAAATAATGATTTAAATATTCATTTAAAATTATTTTATTTTCTTCAGATAAGTTATTTATAAAGGTTATATGAGAGTTATTTTTTACTGCATTCAAATAGTTGGGTATGTATTTAAATAACATTCTTTGGTAATATAAAAGAGCTTCTGTTGCAGCATCTACAGCTGTCAAGCCTGCTCCTAAAATTACAATAGGTAACCTTATTTGCATATGTATGTTACTGTTGTTTTTAAAAGCCCCAGAATGAAGTACCATCAAAAATTCAGATGCTGTTTTAATACCTTTACATAAAGAATTATTTATATTCAGTATATTAGGTTTGCCAGAACCATTGCATAATATAATATGATCAAAGTTTAATACATCAACAGCTTCTTTAATTGAAATACTACTACCAAGTCTAATGTTTCCATACATAGCAATATTTTTTTGTTTTGCTAAAATTAGTTGAATTATTTGCAAATAATTTTTATTCCATCTAGAAGTAATTCCATACTCTGCTACTCCACCAAAGCCCTGGTTTTTTCTATTTTCTAAGGGAGTTGATAAAATTTCTAGGTATTTAATAGGTTTTTTTATTAAATTATCAGATAAGTGTTCGATCGTTACCATATCAATAGCGATGGCATTATGTCCTTCCATAGCCATATTGTATGCAGCAGAAAAACCAGCAGGTCCTAACCCAGCAATCAAAACATTTTTACTAGTATTTTTTTTAGGCAAGATTCTATAGAATCTAAGGGGGTTCCATTTAGTTAACAACGAATATATTTCAAAACCCCATGGTAAATTAAGAATATTATTCAAAATCGAAGTTTCTACCATAGGAGTTTGAACAGCTTGTTGTTTTTGAAAAATGCAAGATGTTTCACAATCTACACATATACTGTTTCCGGTTGCTGCAACTAAAGGATTGTTTATTGTTATCATAACTAATGCAGCAATTAAATTATGATTTTCATTTAATATATGCATTTGTGAAATATGCATATTTAAAGGACATCCTTCCAGCTTGTTATGCAAAGGATTTGTTTGAAAATCATCAGAAGCATTGTTTTTGATACCAGTTTTACAGGTATCTTTGGCTCTTTTATGGCACTTTACACAGTAATTACTTTCTTGTAAATTTAATATGCTATCTTCATTATCATTGTAATAATTAAAATCTGATCTAAGTAAATAATTGTCTTCTTCTTTTTTTTTATAAATATTATGTTCTTTATTTATATTTAGTAAATTTTCAAAATTCGTCTTTTTTGCTCTAAAAAAAGCTTTTTGATCAGGAAATTCTTTAGCAATATTAGGAATAAAAAAAATACAGGCTCCAAAATATTTCAAAACTTCAAGCTCTTCTTGGAACTTATCTTGATTTTCTAACCACTTTAATGCATTACTTACTAAAATATGTTCATCATATTGATTGATATTTAAATGTTCATAAAGTTTTTCTTTAACTTCAAGAAAGTTTATATTTAATAATTCTTCTTGGGTAACAAATTTTATTTTTTTATTTAAAAATATATTTCTGAATAAAAAAAGTTTTGATTTTTCAATAAGTTGATTTTGTAATTTTTTGTATGGCTCTGAAATATCAAAAAGGTTTAAAATGAAATTTTCTAAGTGTTGTGCAAGCTCTACACTTTGTATCACATCTGTAGAATAATCATCAGAAAATTTATAGTTTTTTTTAGAATTAGTAATAAAAAAATTATATAAATCTATATTTTTTGTTTTTAAGTTATTTACAAACAATTCATGTATTTTTTCAAGACCAGTTATATCGTATAAATCTTCATAATTAATATTAAAGTTCAGCATTTATTCCTCATCACTTTAAATAAGATGATATAGTATTTGAAATATTTAAAAAGGCCTTAGATATTGTTTTATTAGGTTCTGTTTTAATCAAATTAATTTGCTCATCTGTAGCTATTCGAAGAGATATATCAAGTGGAATTTCTCCAATATATTCAATATCATTTTCTTTTGCAACCTGTTTTATTTTGCAACTATCAAATATAGCATGTGATGTATCGCAAGTAGTGCAAACAAAAGAACTCATATTTTCAATAATCCCTAAAATATTAGCTTTATTTTTATGATACATATTAATACTTTTTACAGCATCTAAAACAGCAACTTTCTGAGAGGTACAAACAATAACAACATTTATATTTGCAAAATTATGGGTAAGATATATATGTAAATCACCTGTTCCAGGTGGTAAATCTATTAACAAATAATCTACGTCACCCCAATTAGTTTCTAGTAACATTTGCTTGAAAGTTTTAATAATCATAGGGGATTTTAATAAAATAGCTTCATTTTTATTTTTCATAAAATTAGATATACTATTATATTTTATGTCATTTTTGCTATAAGGCTGAATTGGGTAGTTTTTGTTATGCCCACCTAACAAATCACCTTGCAACATAAAGTCAATAGAAGGGCCGTATAAATCTGCATCCAATATAGCAAGTTTATAACCTTGCTGTTGTAAAGAGTATGCTAAATTTAATGTAATGGTAGATTTACCCACCCCTCCCTTTCCCGATGCAATAGCTATTATTTTTTTTACATTAGACACAGATAATTTATCGATATTGTGTTTATATAAAACAAAAGAAATATATACTATTAGATCAGGATAATTGATCTTTATATTTGATATTATTTCTTGTTTTACTTTCTCGGCAATATCTATATTTTTATCTTTATATACTATGGAACAGTACAAATTATTATCTTCTAAAAAAACTTCTTCTAAACTATAATTAGAAGTAAGTTCTTCTATACTGAGAATGTTTTTGATAAGAGTTTTGATTGTATTTTTCATTTATGTTATGTATCATAATAACTATTAGCAATAGTCATAAGTATATGTAAAATAGTATTTTATAACAAATAAAAAATAACCATTCTGTATATTTTTAGCATAAAAGGAAGATAATATGAGTAATAAAAAGTCATTTCCTACAAAAAGTTTATTAGCACTTCTGTTTGGGGTAGTTTTATTTTCTGTAGTTATTTATTTATTTAATAGTAATTATATTACTATTAATATATCAAAAAGACTAGATGATGATAAGCCCATTGTATTAGTTACTGAAGATAGTCTACAAAATAAATCTATAAATACCACAAATAATATAATCCCACAAGCAAACCCTAACATAAATATTCAATCTGATGATAAGCAATCTGAAAAAACACCTATATTTGAGAAACAATTATCTGTATCTACAGGGTTTGCAGATTTAGTTGAACATGTTAGTCCATCTATAGTAAATATTACAGCTTTAAAATCAGTCCAAGATCCAGATGCTGCTATGAATGAATTAAATCCAGCATTAAGAGATTTATTAAAACAATTTATTCCTCAAGGCACACCAATAGCTCCACCTAAAATTCCTTCTGGGGGCTCTGGATTTGTAATTAGAGCAGATGGTTTTATTGTTACAAATAATCATGTAATAGAAGATACACAAAATATTCAAGTCACCTTTTCTAATGGTGAAAAATATGAAGCAACTATATATGCACAAGATCCACTTACGGACCTTGCTGTATTAAAAATTAATGCTAAAAATTTACAACCATTAAAATTAAGTAATTATGATAATTTAAGAGTAGGAGACTGGGTAATTGCAGTAGGTAATCCCTTTGGTCTTGAAAGTACTGTTAGTGCAGGAATTATTTCTGCCAAAGGAAGGCAGTTGAATTTATCTTCACCTCTTACTGATTATATTCAGACAGATGTTGCTATAAATAAAGGTAACAGCGGTGGCCCTATGATAAATACTTCTGGTGAAGTTGTAGGAATAAATACTGCAATTTATTCTCCAACAGGAGGAAGTATAGGTATAGGCTTTGCAATTCCTTCTAAAACTATTAGTAAAGTTGTTACGCAATTAATAAATAATAAAAAAGTACTTAGAAGTTGGCTTGGGGTTACCTATCAACCAATAGAAGATAAAAGCTTAGCTCAAGTATTCAAATTAGATAAACCTATGGGAGGGGTTGTGTTAAATATAGCACCTAAAAGCCCAGCAGAGGTTGCTAAAATCCAAGTTGGAGACATTATTTATGCGGTCAATGGGAATATTATAGAAGATTTCAAAACTTTACCACAGATAATAAGTGAAATTCAGCCAAACACTTTGATCAAACTTGGTATCATTAGATCAGGGAAAAAAATAGTTCTTGATGTGATACTAAAAGAAGCGCCAGTTAACAATGTATTAAAAAATAACAATAAGGCTACTAGTCCAAAGGATTTAGAGAAATCTCAAATTGAAACTTTCCCCAAAATAGGGTTCAAAGTTGCTCAAATTGATACTAATGTTAGAAATTATTTTTCTATGAAAGAAAATGTAGCTGGTGTTGCTGTGGTTGCAGTCAAAGCAGGATCAATAGCAGAACAAAAAAATATTCTTTCAGGTTATAAAATAATAAGTGTAAATAATAACTTAGTTTATAATTTAAAAGATCTTTCAACATATATTAGTAAATATTCCGAATCTGGTTTGTTATTTTTAATGGAAAATTTAGCAGGTAATAGGCAGTTTTATTCAATAACCAAAGAAGAACTTAAAGCAGGTCTTGCTTATTAAGTTATATAACCCATAAAAAAAAAGGAGAATTTTATAATTCTCCTTTTTTTATAATAAAGCTTTATAAAGTTAATCTATCGTTTTCATTCCTATGATATTATAACCAGAATCTACATAATGTATCTCGCCTGTTACGCCATCTGACATATCGCTTAGTAAATATAAACTGCTTTTGCCAACTGATTCCTGAGTAACATTTTTTCTAAGAGGAGATTTTTCTCCACACCATTTTAAAATATCGTTAAAGTTTCCAATACCACTTGCTGCTAAAGTTTTTATTGGTCCTGCAGAAATAGAATTTACTCTTATATTATAAGGGCCTAAATCTTCAGCTAAATATTTTACAGATGATTCTAAAGCAGCTTTAGCAACGCCCATTACATTATAATTAGGCATTACTTTTTCAGAACCATAATAAGTGTAAGTAAGTAAACTACCACCATCTTTCATTAATTTTTTTGCATGTTTTGCAATTTCTATGAAAGAGAAACAAGATATATGCATAGTATGTAAGAAATTGTTCAAAGAAGTATCAACAAAATGTCCTTTTAGTTCGTCTTTATCTGAAAAAGCTATGGAATGTAATATAAAATCAATTTTTCCCCATTTTTTTTCAATATCCTCAAACATTTCGGTTACTGATTTAGAGTCTTCAACATTACAAATATATAAATTATTTGTACCTAATGAATTTGTTAACTGAGCTGTTCTGTTCATTATTTTTTCATTTGTGAAAGAAAAAGCTAATTCAGCTCCTTGTTCATGTAATAATTTGGCAGTTGCCCAAGAAATAGATCTATCATTGGTTAATCCCATAATAAGACCTTTTTTACCCGTCATTAATTTTTCCATGTAAGAATTCCTTTAAATGATAAATACATATTTATACTTTATGTTGTGATCTATTGCAGTTAATATAGAATAAAACATCATATAACCGCAAGTTTATATCTTATATAAGCCGAAAACATTGTTATATAATAATATTATTATATCATATATGAGTTAACTTAGTTTCAAGATATCAAATAAGTTAAAATAAAGTAAAATATATAAAATAATGGATATATAATTGGGCAACTATCTTAAAGATAAATCAATAGTAAATTTATCAATAACCATAATAGATGGTATGGTTGAAGGTGATAAATTAACACTAGCACAACCTGATGATGTATTATCTTATAAATGGGATAATACTTCTAAAATATTATCTTTAGAAATACAGAATGATAAAAATATAAAACATATACTATCATCAGTTATGTTAGATGGTAAAGAGGCTGCTAATAGTAGATTATTAGAAGCTAAGATTTTTATAGATCAATCACAATATGTTTTACAAGAATATAGTTTATTTCCAAGTTATCATCTAAACTTAGAAGAAAATCATGATTTATTTCATAATGGATTTCATGAAGAGTTGGATTTATCTTTAAATTTGCCTAATATATCATATTCTGATGTAAAAGGTGCAGATTTTCTAAATATAGATATGGTTGAAGCTTTGCCATATTTTCTCAATAAAAATAATAATAGTGACGTGTATACTATTTTAAAAAATGAAGCATCAGATAAGCATAATATAGAAATTTGGGGTTATAATTTATCACAAGATAAAATTGATTTGAATAACTTTGCTGAAGATTTAAGAGGTGTTCATTATCAAATTTTAGGTGATCAAGATTTACAGCTAAGTATTTACAATTCGGAACATGAATATAGTATTATTTTGAAAGAAGTTGCTTCTATGAATGCCTTTGACACATTAGATGATATTATACAAAATTTAGTTCTAAATATAGAAATAAATAAAGGAAACATGTAAAGTGATAAATCAAAAGAATATATATCTTTCATATAATGATATATACAAAAAAATAAAATTATGGAACCAAAACGCTAAGCAATCATTTGAAAGTTTGAAACTATCAAATCATAATGCAGCAACTTTAGCAACTTCAGTCAATAATATACCTAATGCAAGAATAGTATTAGTAAAGGATATTACATTGGAAGGATTGACATTTTTTACCAATTATAATTCCAAGAAATCAGAAGAATTAGAGAGTAATAAAAATGCTACATTACTCTTTTATTGGGAACCAATAAATAAACAATTAAAAATTCAAGGTGTTGTTTCAAAAACTCCAACAGATGTTTCAAAAGCTTATTTTTATAGTAGACCTAAAGAATCTCAAATTTCTGCGTGGTCTTCTTTTCAATCAGCAAAACTATCTGATTATAGTGAATTAATTAATAGATATGATGAAATTACTCATCAATATTTAACTGATATTCCATACCTTCCTAATTGGGGAGGTTTTATTTTGCAACCCAATTATATAGAATTTTGGGAAGGTGCAGATCATAGATTACATAAAAGAACTATTTTTGAAAAACAACAGAACAAAGATCAATGGTTACAATACTATTTAAATCCATAATATATTAAATACTCCCTATTTATGTTATTATATACGTCTTAAAAAACATTTAACTCTATGTGGACTTATTATATGAAGTATTTTATACATTTAATAATATTAATATCGCTAATATTTATTATAGTAGTTTTAAATCATTTTTATAAAAATGATATTTTAGTAGGCTTTAGCTACACAGAAGATATATATACCAAAAAATTTATCAAGACATACAGAGCCTCTTTAGAACAAAAAGATGATATTGAATATAATAAAGAAATAGAAGAAGCAATAAAACTATTTTTGAAAAGTTATACTAACTTAATTAAAAAATACTTATATACATATTCAGAAGAAGATAAAAAAACTTTACTTAAAAAATTAGAGACAAGTTTAGAACAAGTTATTTCTAAAAAAAATAAAAAAGCAGAAAAAATAATTCCAATACAAGTAATTAGAGAAGTTTTAACAGAAGTTTTAAGCGTAGATCCTCATACCATATGGTTATATAGTCCTTATTATGAATATTTAACCACTAGCAAAACTATAGGTTATCATGCAAAATTTACAGAAGATAAAAAGAATAATTGTATGGTTGTGATCAGTTCCGATGAAAAACTTACCAATTTGCAAAAAGGCGATCTTATCTTGGCAATAAATGGGATTAAGGTAGAAGCCTCAAAAGATAAATTTGCAGAAGAAGTTTTTAAACAAAAATTAAACACTTTAACAACATTTACAGTAAAAAGGGGAAATGTAACAAAAGATTATAAAGTGAGATTTGAATCTTATAACCAAGAAATTTTACATTCTAAAGTAATAGATAATAAATATTTATATATTAAATTATATCAATTTGCAACAGACGTAGACAGTTTATTTTTCAAGGCATTAAAAGAAAATAGAGTTAATTCTTTGAAAGGTATAATCCTTGATTTACGAGATAACCCTGGTGGTGGGCTTATAGAAACTTTAATTATTGCAAATTTTTTCTTATCAAACAAAGCTCTTGCTTCCACAGAAAATTATAGGGAACAGGAACCTAAAATAGAAAAGTATGTATCTTTTACAGAGACATACGTCAATAATAATATTCCAATAGTGGTCTTGATAAATGAAAACTCAGCATCTGGATCAGAAATGCTATCTGGTGCATTAGCTTTAAATAACAGAGCGATAATTATGGGTGATGCTACATATGGGAAATGGACAGCGCAAGAGTGGATAGTAATGAGCAAAGACAAAGTTATCAATGCAATCACAGGTTCAATATTTTTTATTCCTGTGAATGATAAACAAATAACTTTTCAAGGCAGAGGTTTAGGACCTGATATAAAAATAATTGCAAATAAACCTTCTAAAAAAATTGAACGTGAAGAAGACCAGAAAAATTATTTAAAAGCAAAAGATGAAAATTATATACAAAGAGAGCCTAAGTTGAAAATCAATGAAAATCAATGTCCTCTAGTTATAAATAATTTGACAGCAACTGAGAAAGAAGATAGAGTTTTAGGGTGTGCTCAATTACTATTACAAAATGGCACAAATATTGAAACATTTGCAAAAATTTTTAAATAAGTTTATTCTTTGAAGATTTAAATGAGATTAATACTTATACCTCAAGTATAGAACAAACAACAGGATCAAGACAGAGACTATGAAACATCTTTTTTACATCATTACTATTATATCAGTGTTTGGTATAAATAATTTATTCGCTAAGTCAGTTTATGATTATTCATCTTTTCCAGAAAAAGATGTGACCAAATTTTTAGATAAGTATGTACAATTTTTTGGTCCAGATATATATGTAAAAACTCAATTAGAAATTAATGATTGTGCTAATAAGTTTATAGAAGTTTATGAATTGTTTCTACAAACTTATATAAAAAGCTACACAGATAATGATAAAAAACTATTGTTGAAAAAATTTGATATAGCTTTACAAAAAATTATAGCAGATCATAATATCCAATATAAAAAAGCTCCTAAAAAAACACTTGAGAGATTATTAACAGATGTTTATAGCCAAGTAGATGAGCATACTTTCATGTTATTTGGAGAAGACTTAAAAAAATTTTATATGGACATATCCCCAAGTCAGTTTGGTATACCTATTGATTTTAGTGTGAGTGTAGATGGTGGTTTGATAATTACAAATATATATAACAATGAGATGGTAAAAGCAGGGATTAGACATAATGATAAGATTATAGCTATCAATGATATCTTACTACCAAGTAAAAAAAATTATAAAGGTAAATATATAGATAAACAACATTATGAAAAACTAACAAAATTCAGGGATAGCTTGAATAAATTAGTAAAAGAAAATAATGCGTCAATAAAACTTACAATAGAAAATAACGGTGTGAAAAAAGATATAATATTAAAAGGATCAGAGTTTTCAATTCCTCCTGTGAGTTCTATGGTTATAGATAAGAAATATTTATATATAAATATTTCTTCTTTTATGGAAGAAGATGTATTTTTACTATTTATAAAAGCATTAGAAGATAATAATGTTAATAAATCAAAAGGATTAATAATAGATCTTAGAAATAATGCTGGAGGTATAACAAATTCTAGTGCTGCAATAGCAAATACTATGTTATCTAATAAGCTATTTATAAAAACGATAACAAATAACAACACAAAAATAAAAAACTTTGGTGGTATAAAATATAGTAATGTAGAAACAATAACAACTACTCCTGATGTGATTGTAAATGAAAATATTCCTATCATTATTTTAATAAATTCATATACAGTATCAGCTGCTGAGATGTTAGCAGGTTCATTAGCATTAAATCATAGAGCTACTTTGATAGGAGAAGATACCTTTGGTAAATGGTTAGTTCAATATATATATAATAGTAATGATGCTCTTTTGGCTATTACTAATGCAGCTGTATATTTAGAAAATGATATAACATTTCAAGGAGATGGAATATCTCCTGACATTTTTATTAAATCACAAACTCCAATTTATAAAGAGAAAGAAAAAGATTTACCTCATTATATAAAATCAGCAAATTCTAAAAGAAATCCTAAAGTACAATTAGATGAAAAAGTATGCCCAGTAATAGAAAACAAGGTTACTTTTGATCTTGAGGATAGGGTATTAGGATGTGCAAAATTATTTTTTGAAAGTAATTCTAATATTGAAAATTTTTCAAAAAATATCAGTGTTTCCAAGTAGGATAAATTTTCAAGAAAGTAAATTTATTAATAAGCAAATTTTAATATATTTTTACTATTTTGTGCAATCATTGTTTATGTTACACAATGATCATAATACTTAACAACCATAAATTATATGAAATTACTTATATATAAATTTATAAATACATATCTTGAAATATAGTTTAATATATATAATACTATATATTTATTAAGAGAATGTTATGAAAAAAATTTTATATATTATTGTTATCATATTTACGTTTACTGTACAATATTCTTTTGCTAAGCCAATTTTTGATTATTCCTTATATAAAGAAAAAGATGTTACAAAGTTTTTAGATAAATATGTGTCATCTTTTGGTTCTAATTTAAATATAAACATGCTTACCGAAATAAATAAAAGTGCTAATTTATTTTTAGAAATATACAATATATTCATGGAAACATATATTAGTGCCTATGAAGATAAAGATAGAAAACAATTATTAAAGAAATTTGAAATTAGCTTAAAAAAAATATTAGCTAAAAAAGATAATTATGTTAATACACATCCAGATATATTAATGAAAACATTATTAATGGATGTATTTAGTAATATAGAACCTCATACAAATTTATTATTTGATGAACAGTTAAAACAGCTAGAAAAATCCAGAAATCCTAAACAGTTTGGTATCGGAATATTTTTTGTAATTGATGACAAAAAAGGTAATCTAATAATCACAAAAATATTAAGAGAAGAAGTAAAAAAATCAGGATTAAAGATTAATGATAAAGTGATAGCAGTTAATGACATTTTATTTCCAGGTAACAAAGATATTACAGGTAAAGATAAAGATAAGCAATATCAAGAAAAAATTAATAAATTTTTTGATAATTGGAAGATGCCGACAAAAGAAAATAATCTTTTACAAAAGTTTACGATAGAAAGAAATGGTATAAAAAAAGATATAACTCTAAAAGCTGGAGAATATACAATCTCTTCAATTAATTCTATGGTTATAAATAATAAATATTTGTATATTAATATTTCTTCTTTTCTGCCAGCAGATGTATACGAAAAATTTGAAAAAGCTTTAAAAGATAATAATATCAATAAACTAAAGGGATTAATAATAGATGTAAGAGATAATTCAGGAGGTGATTTGCTTTCTACAGCAGCAATAGCAAATACATTGTTATCTAATAAAACATTTGTTGATGCAAAAGCAATTCCAGAGGTAATTAAAAAGTTTGGTGATGATATAATCCTTGATAAAGTGTTTAAAATAAAAACTACTTCTAAAGTAAAAGTAAATGAAAATATACCTGTTATTGTTCTGATAAATGGATCTTCAGCTTCTGCAGCTGAAATACTAGCAGGTTCATTAGCATTAAATGACAGAGCTGTACTGATAGGCCAAGATACATTTGGGAAATGGATAGGGCAAGACGTTAAAGATACCTTAAAAAAAGATAGATTATTTTTAGTAACTACATTTGGGCTTTACTTATCAAACGACGTAACATTCCAAGGTGATGGAATAGCTCCAGATATATTTATAAAACCTAGTAATGAGCTTCCTTTACGTAAAGAAAAAAGCTTACCTAATTACATAAAGCTTTCTAATACAATAAGAAAACCAAAACTAGAAATAAATGAAAAAGTATGCCCTGTTATGGAAAATAAGATTACTTTTGATGATGAAGATAATGTATTAGGGTGTGCAAAATTATT
Source organism: Alphaproteobacteria bacterium endosymbiont of Pipizella viduata (assembly GCA_964020055.1). GTDB lineage: Bacteria > Pseudomonadota > Alphaproteobacteria > WRAU01 > Hepatincolaceae. Next base: position 838,755 of record OZ026533.1, on the reverse strand, counting down.
TTTGGATAATCAATCAAATATAGAAAGTTTCAAAAAAGAGATCACAACAAAATAATAAGGTAAAGTTCCCTTAGAGACTCAAAATGAAAGTTAAAATTACTTTACTTACTATATGTTTAACTAGTTTATTACCGGGAAGTGCAGTTATTGCCACATTACCAGCAGTTACCGAGTTTGCAAAAAACAATGGTCAGTATTGGGGAACTTTATTTTTAACTTTACCTTCACTTATTATGGTGCCTTTTTTGCTTATGTCTCCATTAATAATAAAGTATTTCCGGACATCAAAAATAGTAAGTATAGGTCTTATACTATATTTAATGAGCGGAATTGGTTGCATCATTTCTCCTAATATATGGTGTTTAATGATAGCAAGGTCAATATCAGGTATAGGAGCGGGTTTTGTTATTCCTTATGCAGGAGCGTTGGTATGTGAATACTTTTCAGGTAGAGAAAGAGAAAAATTAATAAGTTATTCCGGTGTTATAATGTATTCCGGAGGAATTATATTATTATTGCTATCCGGCTATTTAGTTGATATCTACTGGAGATTAGCATTTTTGATTTTTTTTGTAGCATTAATACCTTACTTTTTAATGAAAAAATATTTACATTCTGTACATACATCAGATGAGATAGCAAAACAAAAGTATAAATTGAAAGATACAATAAAATTTGACAATTTAATATATATAACTTTATTGCTTTATTTTATGTCCATATTATTTTTTTACTGTTTTCTTATAAATACTACTTATGTGATTTTAGATAATAATATGGGTGGTGCTAGAACTATATCTATAGTGCAATCTACTTTTATGATATTTTGTATTATATCAAATTTAATAATAGCCTGGATACAGAAAAAGCATTTAAGATTATATGTAGCAGCATTATTTTTCATAATTGCTATATCTTTTATATTACTCTCACTAGCCTATACAAATATTTGGTATATATATATAGGAATAGCTATTGGAGGTTTAGGATATGGAGGCTATGCTAGCTTGATAATTAACGCTATTGCAAAATATACAAATGAAGCTAATAGAACAAATGCATTAGCGTTCACTACAGCAATGATGTACTTAGCTCAGTTTATTTCACCATATGTAAGTTCTCAATTAAAAAAAATATTTGCATTAAATTCATATAATGAATTATTTTTTGTTCAAGCAATAATAATATTATGTGCTGCATTTTTAGCATTGTTTTCTTATTTAATTAAAATTAGAAATATACAAAAATATATCAAACAGCAAAAATAATCATCATATGTTGATAAAAACTAATGTGGCTAATAAAAATAATTTTATATATATTATATATAAATCTAAGTTTATATAGCTAACATATACTATATTAGTTATTATGATAAAATAAATACTTAATATGCAATATTCTTTTAGACTTTTTTAATTTATTAGATTTATATTATGAAATAGATATCAAAATGGTAATTAAATTATTGTATTTGATAAAGACAGTATATTTTTGATTAAATAGTATTACAAGGTTTAAAAAGCGATTAAAATGAAAGTAAAATTAACTTTACTCACTATATTTTTAACTAGTTTATTACCAGGTACAGCTGTAATAGGAACCTTACCTGCCATCACAGAATTTGCTAAAACAGATGGTAAATATTGGTCAACTTTATTTTTAACATTACCTTCCCTTGTTATAGTGCCTTTTTTATTAATTTCTCCTCTTATTGTAAGATATTTTGATAATGATAAGATAGTAAAAATAGGGCTTATATTATATGTAGTAAGCGGTATTTTTTGTATTATTTCCCCTAATATTTGGTTTTTACTGTTTGCAAGGTCAATATCTGGTATAGGTGCAGGGTTTGTTATTCCATATGCAGGATCTTTGATATGTGAGTATTTTACAGGTAGAGAAAGAGAAAAACTAATAAGCTATTCAGGTGTAATAATGTATTCTGGAGGGATTATATTATTACTATTAGCGGGTTTTTTAGTTGATATACAATGGCGATTAGCATTTATAGTTTTTTTTGTTGCATTATTACCATATTTTCTAATGAACAAGTATTTGAAAGCAGAATCAATTTCAGAATCAAAACCAAAATTAAGATATAAATTCATAGATACCATAAAATTTGATAATCTAATTTATATAACATTAATAATTTATTTTGCATCGATATTGATTTTTTACTCTTTGTTTGTTAATACAACTTATATTATTTTAGATAATAATATAGGGAATGCTAAAACTATATCTTTTGTACAGTGTATATTTATGTTTTTTTGCATTATATCAAATTTTGTAATAGCAATGATAAAGAAAAATCATTTAAGATTATATATAGCAGCTGAGTTTTTCATAATAGCAATAGCATTTATAGTTCTTTCTTTTGCATATACAAGTATTTGGTATGTTTATATAGGTATTTCAATAGCAGGTTTAGGTTTTGGTGGTTTTGCAAATATGATTATCAACGTAGTTGCTAAATATACAAATACAATAAATAGAATGAATGCACTATCTTTGAGTACAGCTATGATGTACTTAGGTCAGTTCATATCTCCAATAGTCAGTGCTCAATTGAAAAAAATATTGTCATTAAACTCATATAATGAACTATTTTTCACACAAGCGATAATAATTTTATTTGTTATAGTTTGTATATTATTTTCATATTTTTTAAAAATTAGAAAAATACATAAAGAGCTCCAAAATCACCAAAAAAATGCTAAAACTGAATAATATTTAGTATACAATAGATAATGTAATAAAAAACATAAGGATGATTTATGAATATAGGTGTTATCAAAGAGTTGCATGAAGATGAAAATAGAGTAGCTATAACTCCAGATACAGTAAAATTATTTGTAAAAAAAGGTGTGAAGGTATACATAGAAGCAAATGCAGGCTTAAAAGCAGGTTTTACAAACCAAGAATATGAAGTATCAGGCGCACATATAGTATCATTAGATAAAGTAATGGAGCAGAATATATTATTGAAAATAAATCCTCCTACCGAGAATGAAGTAAAAAATTATAACAATTATCATAAACTATTTTGTCAGTTAAATGTTTTTGAAAATAAAGATATCCTAGCGTCACTTACTCAAAAAGGAGTGGAAGCGTATGCATTAGAGCTAATTCCAAGAATAAGTAGAGCACAAAGCATGGATGTACTGTCATCTCAAAGTAATTTACTTGGTTATATAGCTGTTTTATCAGCTGCGTATGAGAGTAAATTATTATTTCCAATGATGATGACAGCAGCAGGAACAATTCCTCCAGCTAAAGTAACCATTTTAGGTGTTGGGGTTGCAGGTTTACAAGCAATAGCAACTGCTAAAAGGTTAGGAGCTGTTGTTAGTGCTTATGATATTAGACCAGAAACAAAAGAGCAAACAGAAAGTTTAGGGGCAAAATTCATTGATGTTTCAAAAAGTACTAATACTGATAAAAATATTTTAGAAGAGCATTTAATTAAACAAGATATAATAATAACAACAGCAACAACAATAGGTAAGACACCACCAGTTTTAGTATCACAAAACATTTTAGATAATATGAAACAAGGTTCATTGTTGATAGATTTAGCAGTAAAACCTAATTCCAACGGAAATATTTATGCAAGTCAGTATAACCAAAGTATTTACTATCATGGTATCAAAATTATAGGAAGACCTTTAATACAAAATGTTCCTAAGCAAGCCAGTAATTTATTTGCTAAGAATTTATATAACTTCATTATTCCACATATGAAAGATGATGATTTGGTGATCAATTACGATGATGCTATCATAAAGGCAACTTTAGTGACAAAAGATAATGTTGTAAGTAAGCATATAGAAGAAAATATAAATTCTAGTAAACTAACATTACAAAGAAAGGAAAATTAATGGATATTTTATCTTTAATAACAATATTTATATTATCATGTTTTATTGGATTTTACGTTATTTGGTCAGTAACTCCAGCTTTACACTCACCTTTAATGGCAATAACAAATGCAATATCATCTGTTATAATAATAGGTTCTATAATTGCAGTGTCATACAATAGTAATAATGTTTCAATTTATTTTGCATTTATTGCTACACTTTTAGCAGCAGTAAATATTTTTGGAGGATTAACTATCACCTATCGAATGGTAAAAATGTTTCAAAAGAAAAAAAAGATATCTAATAAATAATAAATTATATTAACTCAATATTAGGATTATAAAATATGTCCATTTCAGGTATCATGTATTTAATAGCATCTGTATGTTTTATATTAGCATTACAGGGTTTAAATTCTTTTTCCAGCTCAAAAAGAGGATTGTTTTTTGGTATAGTAGGCTTAGCTTTATCAGTAATCACTACAATTTTATTACCAGAGGTAGATGATTTTTTATTGATAGCCTTAGCAATTGGTGTTGGAGCATTTGTAGGGGTTTATATAGCATTAGAAATTGATATGACCAAATTACCAGAGTTGATGGCAGCTTTTCATTCTTTGGTCGGTTTAGCAGCAGTATTTATAGCAATAGCAAGCACATATCATGATATACAGTTAAATATACAAGACGTTAGCAAATTTATAGAATTATCAATAGGAGCAATAATAGGAGCCATAACTTTTAGTGGTTCTTTGATTGCATTTTTGAAATTAAGTGGAAAATTAAAAGGTAATTTCTTAGCTTTTTCAGGATTAAATATAATTAATTTACTTTTATTCTTAAGTATCATAATAACAACTGTTATTTTTTGTATAAATTTTGATATAAGGTTATTTTGGCTAATTACAGGATTATCTTTTATATTAGGATTTTTATTGATAATACCAATAGGTGGTGCTGACATGCCAGTTGTTGTTTCTATGCTTAACTCATATTCAGGCTGGGCAGCATCAGGAATTGGTTTTTCTATATCTAATCCAGCTTTGATAATTGTTGGTGCTTTAGTTGGTAGCTCAGGAGCTATATTATCTTATATTATGTGTAAATCTATGAATCGATCTATCTTTAATGTTATATGGGGTAGTTTTTCATCTGAAGAAAAAGGAACAAATCAAACTACTGTTTCTAAATCATATAAAGCAGGTAATGGTGATGATGCAGCATTTATTCTTAGTAATGCTTCGAAAGTTATAATAGTTCCAGGTTACGGAATGGCAGTTGCTCAAGCACAGTATGTGCTTAAGGAAATGGCAGATAAATTAAAAGCGTTAGATATTGATGTAAAATATGCAATACATCCTGTTGCAGGCAGAATGCCAGGACATATGAATGTATTATTAGCAGAAGCCAAAATAGATTATGAAGAAGTATTTGAGCTAGAACAAATAAATCCAGAATTTTCAACAGCAGATGTTGTCTATGTAATTGGAGCTAATGATGTTACAAACCCAAGTGCAAGAACAGATGTAAACAGTCCAATATATGGTATGCCTATATTAGATGTTGAAAAAGCAAAAACAGTCTTATTTGTAAAAAGGTCTATGGGAGTTGGTTATTCTGGTGTAGATAATGAATTATTTTATAATAATGATACAATGATGTTATTAGGAGATGCAAAAACTATTACTGAAGAAATAGTACAAGCATTAGATAAATAATTTAATATAAAAGCCCTTGTGTTATAACAAGGGCTTTTATTAAATTTATTAATCAGTTTAGAAACCAGTTTTTTCTAATTTTTTTCTGTTTAATTTACGAGCTCTTCTAATATTATCAGAGTGTTCTCTAACTCTTTTAGCAGAAGGTTTCTCGTAGCTTGATCTTAGCTTAAGTTCTCTAAATAATCCTTCTCTTTGAAGTTTCTTTTTAAGAACTCTGATAGCTTGTTCAACTTGATTATCTCTAACTATAACAAAAGGCATTAATATTCACCCCCTTCTTTTTAATAGTATTTAGTAGAAATACCTTTGTGTATTTTAGCACAGAACATTAATTTTGCAATGTTTTTGTATTTTGTTGGTTACCTAAATAGTTTATATTATAAAAATTTTATAATATAATTACTATGTAATTAACAAGGAGTCTGTCATGTCAAAAATAAAAAAGATAGGTGTGCTTACAAGTGGTGGAGATTGCTCAGGATTGAATGCAGCTATAAGGTCTGTAGTTCTTCGTGCATCTCAATTAGGCTGGGATGTTTATGGAATAATAGAAAGCACTGTGGGGTTAATGAATAGACCCTTAAATTATATAAAATTGTCTCCTAATGACGTTAACCATGAATTGTTGAGCAAAAGTGGCACAATTTTAAGATCTATGAATAAAGGAGATCCATTTAATTATCCAATGCCAGATGGAACTTTTAAAGATAGATCGTTGGAAATAGTTGCAGGGTATAAAGAATTGGGAATAGATGCTTTGATTGTTATAGGTGGCGATGGAAGCATGAAAATAATAGAAAAAATAACAGATTTAGGAGATATTCGTTTTATAGGTATTCCAAAAACCATAGATAATGACGTACCTTTTACCGAATCACCAATAGGATATCAAACTGCATTAAATGTAGCAGTACAAAATATAGAATCATTACATGCTACAGCGTATTCACATGAAAGAGTTATGATTATTGAAGTTATGGGTCGAGATGTAGGACATATAGCTTTAAATGCAGGTATTGGAGCTGGTGCTGATGTAATTTTGATACCAGAAATTCCTTATGATATAGATATAGTATCAAAAAAAGTACAATCTGTATATGCTACAGAAAAAAAATATGCAATAGTTGTAGTTTCAGAAGCTGCAGTATCTAAAGATGGAAAACAAAAATATAAAGCAGGTTTAGAAAACAAGCTATATGGAGGTATAGCTGAAGAGTTGGCAGGTGATATACGTAAAAAAACTGGTCTTGAAACAAGATCAATAGTATTAGGACACATTCAAAGATCTGGCTCTCCTTGTGCATATGATAGAATTTTAGCATCAGCTTTTGGAGTAAGAGCAGTAGATTTATTAAATGAAGGAAAATCTAAAAGAGTTGTTGGTTGGTTAAATAGACAAGTAATAGATGTTGATTTAGCTGAGCTGACAAAAACTTCAGGTGCTGTAAATATTAAATCAGATTTAGTAAAAACAGCAAGAGGACTAGATATTAGTTTAGGAGATATCTAGTCTGTTATTTTGATAAGTTATTATTATTCTAACAATAACTTATCAAGTATTATTATTTTCTTCAAATATCGCAATATCATTTTTAGTTATTAAGCCAATTGATATAGGATCAACAGCTGAAATATCATTTTGATTTTTATGCTTTTGATCTTTAACTAATTTAACAGTTGAAGATGTAGTTTTCAATAGTTTAGCTATAGATGCTTCAGAAGCATTTTTATAAGTTTCAATTGCCCACAATATAGCGCCTAATTTATCAATTCTTTTGATTTTTAATTTTTTAGCATTATATTTTCTTTGTAGTTTATTGTATTCAGTATTTTCAACATAGGTTAGTTGTAAATCAGAGTTTTGCTCACATTTTTTAATATCATCTTCGGTTACTTCTCCAGTTTGAATTGGATTCATACCTTTTAATGTTTTGTGAATTTCTTCATTAGCTAAAGCTTCTATTTCTAAAATGTGCATATCACAAAAGTTGGCAATTTGTTTAAAAGTAAGAGCAGTATTTTCTATAAGCCATATAGCTACAGATTTAGGATATATAGGTTTTTTAAATGTAAATATTGTCATATTTTAAATCTCAAAAGTAATTAATTTTTGTTTTTTAGCAAAAATAATAGCAATAATGCTCATGATTACAGCAACAATGCCTAAGTATAACCATACAGTTGTAAAGGAAGCAGTAATAGTGATTATCATACCCACAAGATTAGGTCCAATTATTCTACCTAAGCCATTAATTGATTGATTCATTCCAAAGACTAAACCCTGTTGATTTTCTGATCCACCAAGAGAAACAGAAGTATTTATACTAGATTGTAAAAATGAAAAACTTATATAAAAAACAACAGAACTTAGACACAAATGTATAAATGTATCTGCATAAGACATTATAACTAAACCAATAGCTAAACCTAACCAAGCAACAATAGTTATTTTTATAGGGTTAGTTTTAGCAAAAAATGACCTGATTATAAATTGAGTTACAATCATAATAATAGCAGTAAAAGACCAAAAATAACCTATGTATTGAGTAGTAGTATTGAAGCTTTGTGCCATCCATACCCCCAAAAACACTTGTAGTCCACTTAATATAGAAGTTAAAATCATAGTCATAAAAGTAGGAACTAACATTTTTGGTTGTGAGTAAGATTTAAAAAAGCTTTTCACAACATCTGATATAGATGATTTTTTTGTATTTTTGATTGGCTTAAAGGTTTCTTTAAAACATATCAAAGTCAGTAGACCTGCTAATAAAGACATAACAGCAGAAAAAATAAAGGGTATTTCTGCTATATGTTTATCCATATTACTATCTGTTAACCCTCTAGAAGTGTAAAAATCATTACCTAAAATATAAGGTAATATAGTATGTAAATTTCCACCAATAACAGGGCCAATAACAAAACTTAAACCAAACATTGCACCAATCATGCTCATGTTTTTTATACGATTTTCCTTAGAAGATAAATCAGAAGCAATAGCAAAAGCTACAGAATAAGCACCAGCAAAAAAACCACTAAAGGCTCTTCCAATTAGAAAATGTAAAACAGTTTCAGATTGGCTAGTCCATAAATAAGCAAATGCAGCACCTATAAGAGGAAGAGCTAAAGTATATTTTCTACCATATTTATCGCTCAAAATACCAAAAACTAAAGCACCAAGAACCATAAAAGCAGAAAAAATAACTACAACGTAACCTATATTTGCAGATGTAAAACCATATATATTTTGCAATACAGGAAAGATTGGAAAGATAATAGAAAAACCTATTAAATCTATAAAAATTACAGATAGTACAACAAACATTAAGTTGCTCCTTTAAAGTTTGAACTATATATAAAATATAACAATTGGTATTATATCAATAAACTACCAATATAGTATAGCTATATAATACTATATTGGCTATACATATAATTAATTAATTATAATATTGCAGTAGTAAAATAAAAATATTAGATTACTGTTCTTTATTAGCAAATCTTTTTTTATTGATACCAAAGGCACCATATTTTGAGTTAAATTTAGATAATTTACCCTTAGTATCTAAATTTCTTTGTACTCCAGTCCATACAGGGTGAGTTAATACATCTATATCTAATGTCATAACACTTCCTTCTTTTCCCCAAGTACTTTTAGTTTCAAATGTAGTACCGTCAGTCATTTTTATAGTTACATTATGATAGTCTGGATGTGTATTTTTCTTCATTTTTTACCCTTATTTTACCTTTATTATATAATAAAATACGTAAGAACGTACAGTTAACAACCAAGTATATTGTAGGTTGATATTATTGTCAAATTACTTTTTAGTTTTAATTATTTTTATGAGAGATATTTGAATAGGTTTATCTATAAATGTCTTATTAACTTATATTAAAAAATATATAACTTTTCAAATTGATATTCTTCTACTATGAAATTTTAGAATAATTAGATTTTTGTGTTTTTGCAAATATAATACCAATAAAAGACATAACAATAGCAACCCCACCAAGGTACAACCAGACAATTGAATAAGAATTAGTAGCTGTAATTATCATACCAACTAAAGGAGGGCCGAATGTTCTACCTAATCCGTTTATAGATTGATTAATACCAAACACTAATCCTTGTTGATTTTCATTACCACTAATGGAAACAGAAGTATTAAGACTAGATTGTAAAAAAGAATAAGCTATATAAAAAATAGCAGCACTTATACATAAAAGAGCAAAATTATTTGAATAAGACATAATAATTAATCCTAAAGCTAACATAATCCATGAATATATATTAATTTTTATAGGATTAACTTTAAAAAATAAAGATCTAAGAACTATTTGACTTAAAAGCATTATTACAGCAGTAGCACCCCAAAAATATCCTAAATGAGCAGTAGATATATTAAAAATATTTGCCATCCATATTCCTAAATATACTTGTATACCGCTTAAGATAGCTGTTAAAACCATATTCATAAAGGTTGGTACTAACATTTTTGATTGAGAATATGAGTTTAAAAACTCTTTGAATATATGCTTTATAGATGAATTTAAATTATTTATATTTGGTTTAAATGTTTCTTTAAAAAGTACAAATATTAATAAAGAAGCAATAAGTGACATAACAGCAGAGAATATAAAAGTCATTTTGATTAATGATCTAGCGTTTCTACAATTTTCTAAGTTACTTCCTAAATCAAAATCTAACCCTGGTAGATAAGGCAAAACAAAATGTATGTTACCTCCAATAATAGGACCTATAACAAAACTTAAACCTATTGTGGCTCCAAGCATACTCATATTTTTTATACGATTTTCTTTAGTAGATAAATCTGCCGCACTTGCAAACACAACAGAATATCCACCTGTAAAAAATCCACTAAAGGCTCTTCCTATAAGGAAAGAGAAGACTGTTTCAGCTTGACTAGTCCAAAAATATGAAAGTGTTGCACCTATAAGAGAAAAACCTAGTATATATTTTCTACCATACTTATCACTTAGTATTCCAATACATAAAGCCCCCAAAATCATAGGTATAGAAAAAACTACTATGACATTACTTATATTACTAGGTGTAAAATCATATACATTCAGCAATAATGGAAATATTGGAAAAATTAAAGTTGATCCAACTAGCTCTACAAGCAAAACAAATAATAAAATTAGCATTTTAAAAATTCCTTTTTCAAATTGGTTTACTAATAGATTGAACACTCACATGTATAGCTTCACATGTATACCTATTATTATCAGACCAGATCAAGTATATAAATACAAACAATAAATAATAGTTTATTTAAATATTATACTATATTGGTAGCATTTATGATATTAATGTATATGAGAGAGCTATAAATATTTGTATTTATTGCTACTTAGAGTATGTAATTATAAAAAAGTAAATTTTTATTTTATTATAGTTTTCTTGTTTTTTTAGAATGCATAATGACTAAAAAAATACCAAGTAATAGAACAAAAGCAATAGCTAACCATGCAAGTTGAGGGTTATCGTTAGTGTATATAAGACCAATTAAAATCGGCCCTAAAGTTTGCCCTAACATTCCAGCGCTTTGACTTCCTCCTAAAATTACACCTCTTTGTGTTTCCTCACTGTTTTCAGTAATTGAAGAATTTATATTGGGGTATAAAATACCTAGTCCTATAGCAAGTGTGACAACTGCTAAACAGAAAAAAATTAAATTAATATCCAATATCAAAGATAAAACAGCTATCATAGTAACGACAAATCCTAGCATTAAGGCCTTGGTTCCTTGAATAATTTTATATGATAAAACTTGAACAATTGCTGTAAATACGGCAAATAATGTACCTAACATACCACTTGATTTTGGTGTCAAATCAAATTTAACAATTGACCATGTAGCTAAAAATAGATAAAGCGCAGAAAAAGCAAACCACATAAGAACAGATAATATAAACAAAAATAGTACTTCTTTATCTTGCATAATTTTACTAAATATTGAACCTACCTGACGTAAAATATTATCTGTTTGTTTTTTGATAGGTAAGTTTTTTTTAAGGAAAAAAACAGCCAAAATAAATGCTAGAAAAGTTGCTAAAGCAGCTACAGTAAATACTAATTTAAAATCACTTGCAGATGTAGAATCCCCTGCTAAAAAACCACCAATTGAAGGGCCAATAATAAACCCTATGCCTGTTGCACCACCAACAATACCCATGTTTTTAACACTATTTTTAGGAGTGGATAAGTCCGCCGCAGCGGCAAGCACTACAGAAATATTACCTGTAAAAAGACCAGCTAAACATCTTGCAATCAAGCAACCTGTAAAAGTTGTAGCATAAGCTAAAAGTACATATGATATAGATAGAGAAAATAGACATACTAAAATGATCAATCTTCTTCCATATTTGTCGCTTAAAGCTCCAAGAAAGGGAGAAGTTATTAATTGGAAAAAAGCAAAAGATGCTGTCAAAAGACCAAGTTCGAAGCCACTTAAAGAAAAATGAATTGCCAATAAAGGTAAAAGAGGAATAATTATTCCAAATCCAATACCATCAATCAAGACAATCAAAAACAACCAAAACATATTATATCAATCCTATTTGTATGGTAATAAAAATTATAAAAGCAAGGTATATGATATTAATAACTAGTCCACTTTTATATACTTAGGTCTTACTCTATATTCTTTATCTGTATATTCAGGTTTGCTATCAAATTCTTTGAAATATATAGTATTTATAGGTTGCAAAGGCAGGTTTATTTCCTTATCTATATTCAAAGGTTCATGTTTATTATAATAAATTATTCCAAAGAATATGAAAAAAAAAATATTTTTATACATAGTTTTATATTTCTGAAGATAACGCAATAAGAAGATTGTTTTCATTAACATCTTTCTTAAATATTATACCCGATTCTTCTGCTATCAATAATCCAGACATTATATTTTTTATAGGGATTAAAGTATTTTCATACATAACAGCTTGATATTTTCCAGTTGCTAAATAACATAAATCTAAAGTTAAAGCATTAGTGATAATAACAGAATTTTCATGTAGTTGTTTTTTATGTAAAAGCTCTTTATTTACAGCTATTATTCCATTTTTTTTATGTTTATACCTTAATCTTTTTCTATTAAAAAAAGCACCAGCCCCTTTTTCTGCATAAAATAGAGAACCTAAAATAGGGTTATATGAAACAGCAGCAAAAGGGTGGTTATCTCTGACTAATGTAATATCAATAGAAAAAAGGCTAATATTCTGAGTAAAGTTATCTAAAGATATGATCCCATGTATATTAAAAAAATTAGAAGAATCTTTACCTTCTATAATTTCATTGCCAACAATAAAATTATAATTAGGTTTGATTTTTGATAAATCTTGATAGATTACTTCTAAAATTTTTTTCTGAGTATTTAATGCATACTTTTCAGCAGAATCTGGGTTTGTGATTAAGTATTCTAGCTCGTTGAAATCACGAATGACATTATTTGTTACTTTTTTGACAGCAACAGTCATTATATTTAAAAGAGGGGTCATATTATTATTTAGCTCTTTCTACATATGAATTATCTTCAGTATTAATTACTACCATAGTTCCTGCTGTGATATGTTGAGGAACATTTGTTTTTACACCATTACTCAAAATAGCGGGTTTAAATGAAGATGTAGCAGTTTGTCCTTTTATGACAGCTTCGGTTTCTACAACTTCTAATATAATTGTTGCAGGTAACTTTACAGAAATTATTTTTTCTTCATGGAACTCTAATTCAACTAACATTCCTTCTGATAAATAAGGTATTAGTTCTATCCCAATTTCATCAGCAGTTAATTGTATTTGTTCGTAATTATCACCTTGTTCCATAAAGAAATATTCGCCTTGATTTTCGTACAAAAAAGTAAACTCTTTTTGTTCTAAAACTGCACGTTCTACATTTTCATCAGCTCTAAATCTATGATTAATTTTAGTTGTATCTTGAATAGATTTTATTTCTGCTTGAAGGTATGCAGGTCCTTTGCCTGGTTTTACATGTTGGGTTTTTACAACTTTGAATAATTTATTATTATGTAAAATCACCATGTTTGGTCTTATTGCATTACCAGATATCTTCATTAGGAACTCCATACTGTTTAAATAAGATTATTAAAACTATATATAATAAAATTTATATAGTTTCTTGCATTTTTTCATAACCTAGGACAGATTTTAAACTTTATTATCAAAATACTCAAATAAAAAATTAACATTTCGAAAAATTGTAGACTGCTGATGAAGTGTTACTTTCTGGTCATTATAAAAAATATTTGGGTTATCAGAGGTATATAAAATATAAGGAACATATAAAACAATTAATTCTATTAAATAAGCAAGATGATCTGAAATATCAATAATAATATTTTTGGGAAATTTTGAACTGCTACTATTATTAACAATTGTATTATATAAAAGAGGTATACCCAAGTTTTCTGTTAAAATGTTATCAATAAGTAAATACTCATTATTTTGATAATCACTCAATTTATTAATTAATTCTTCTTGAAAAGAAATTTTTGTAAAAAAGATATTCATAAAAATATTGTATTAACAAAAGAGGAAACACCAAGTATTTCCTCTTTTGTCGCTTGAATAATTAAAAATTATTTTGCGTTCATCATAGCTAAAGCAGTGTCTGCCATACGACAGCTGAAGCCCCATTCGTTATCATACCAAGTTACTATTCTAACGAAGTTACCTTCAATTACTTTAGTTTCAGTTGTATCAAATGTAGAGCTGTTAGGATTATGGTTGAAATCCATAGATACAAGAGGCAAAGTATTAACACCTAAAACACCTTTTAAGTATCCATTAGCAGCTTCTGTTATAGCAGAATTTATTTCTTCTACAGTTGTAGATTTATCTGAAGTAAATTTAAAATCTACTAAAGAAACATTTGGTGTTGGAACTCTGATAGAAGAACCATCTAATTTACCTTTTAATTCAGGCATAACTAAAGCTACAGCTTTTGCAGCACCAGTTTTTGTAGGTATCATAGATAAAGCAGCAGCTCTAGCTCTACGAGGATCAGCATGCATAGTATCAACAATTCTTTGGTCTCCTGTGTAAGAGTGAATTGTAGTACAAAAACCTTTAACAATTCCAATTTTGTGATGTAAAACATGAGCAACAGGTACTAAACAGTTTGTAGTACAAGAAGCATTAGAAACAACAGTATGTTCAGCTTTCAGATCTTTGTGGTTAACACCAAATACAACGGTTATATCTGGATCAGAAGAAGGTGCTGAAATAAGAACTTTTTTAGCTCCAGCTTGAATGTGTGCAGAAGCGGCTTGTTTAGATGTAAAAATACCTGTACATTCAAAAACGATATCAATTTTAAGATCTTTCCAAGGTAATTCAGCAGGGTTTTTTACTGCAAATACTTTAATTGGTTTGCCATCTATGATAAGTTCTTTATCATTTACACTAACTTCAGCATTTAAAGTTCCATGAACTGAATCATATTTTAATAAGTGAGCGTTGATATCGGCAGATCCAAGATCATTTATTGCAACGATTTCTATATCTTTACGTTTATTTTCAATAATATTTCTTAAGGCTAATCTTCCGATTCTTCCAAATCCATTAATAGCTACGCGAACTGTCATGTTCACCTCCATCATTAGTTTATTTTAGTGGAATTTTCCACACAATTATTCCCCTAAATAAAATTTCAATTTATCTGGGAATACGTACTTAGTATAGCATAACTAGTAATTCTTGACTAACATATTTTAAAATTTTACACTAATAGAAAAGGCACCTGTCAAGTGATTAATTTTATCGAAGTAGAAACTAAATGCCAGCAAAGATAAATAAAAATCCTGTGACGAAGTTAGAAGAACTTAATGAACTTTTAAATAACGTCCATAGTAATTTGAATTTTCAAATTGAGAGTAAAAACTCTAGTTTAAGCTTATTAGACATAATAGCTAAAAAAGAGGTCGAGCTACTTAAGCAAGAAAATGATTGCTTAAAAGAAAGTTTAAAAATGGCAAATAAACTTTTACAAGATATGACAGAATTGTGTAACAATATTTTGCCCAAATTAGAACAAATTAATAAATCTACAAAAAGAGAATAATAAGTTCACATGGCAAAATTAAAACTTTCTATTAATTCTAAAGAATACCAAATCGGTTGTAATGAACAAGAAGTTTCAAAGTTAGAAAGTTGTGCAGAAATTTTATCAAGTAGAATAAATAAAATAAAAGAAGAAGACCCTAAATTATTTATGGGTTTAAATAATGAGTTAATTTTTTTATTACAAGCATTGACGCTAATAGATGAATTAAATTCAGATAGTAAGCAAGAAGATAATATCCCAACAAAAGTTGTAAATGATAAGCTTAATGAAGCAACAAAAACAGCAAAAAAAATTTTACAATTGCAAAAAAATAATACAGATTAATTTGCTTGCAAAATAAATTATAATACCTTATCTTTTCTTTGGACTGGGGAGAACGAGTAAAATTTCTTTTGGGCTATAAGTATACTTTTAAAACTGGTCACTGTTAAGGCTGCGTCGTCAACTTGATAATACTGGTTATTTTATTGATTTGCCTATCAATGAAACAAAATACGTCTCTTCGGTTCACATTAAGATGAAATCAAATAATAAAAGCATATTACGAAAATATTTGTTACAACAACGTATTTCTAATTTTAATAATAAAATACTAGATGTATCAAATAATATAGACAATAAACTTTATAACAATTTTATGAGTTTGTTAGATAAGGTAATAAAATTATATTTTAGCAATGAAACAAATATAGATATCGCATTATTTTACCCTACCAAATATGAAATAGATGTAACAAAATTAATTGTTTTATTGTTAAATAACAAATATAGTATTTGCCTGCCAAAAATGTCAGAAAGTACTTTCATCTTAGATTTCTTACAATATACCCAAGAAACAAATTTAATAGAAAATGCATATGGAATAAAAGAACCACCCATTACTTCTAAAGTAACACTTCCAAAGATTGTAGTTGTACCAACTCTTGGATTTGATAATTCAGGCTATAGAATAGGTTATGGCAAAGGTTACTATGATCAGACATTATATTTTTTAAAACAGAAAAAGTTTGATATTATTACAATTGGAATAGCATATGAGTTTCAAAAAGTAGAAACAGTATTTCCAGAAAAACACGATATGAAATTAGATTATATAGTAACAGAAGATAATATATACAAGTTTGATTTTCTAAAACACGAGCATAAATAAAATGAATATATTATTTCTTGGTGACATAGTAGGGCGTACAGGTAGAGACGCTGTAAAAAAACATTTACCTACAATTTTAGCAGCTCATAAAGTAGATTTTACAATAGTAAATGCAGAAAATGCCGCACATGGCTTTGGAGTTACAGAAAAAATTTGCGAAGAACTTTTAAAGCAAAACATTAATAGCATTACATTAGGAAATCATGCTTTTGATAAAGAAGATATAAAACTTTATATACAAAATAATACTTCTTTAATAAGACCATATAATTTCGTAGATGATATAGGTAATGGTGCGTTCACATATATGCACAATAATATTAGAGTTACAGTAGTAAATATAATATGTAATTTATTTATGTATAGTAAATCAAAGTTTACAGATCCATTTGTAGCTATAGATAAAATACTAGAAGAATATATTTTAGGTAAAAATACAGATATAATTTTTATAGATTTACACGGAGAAGCAACAAGTGAAAAACAAGCATTTGCTCATTATGTAGATGGTAAAGTTTCAGCAGTAATAGGTACACATACCCATGTACCAACATCAGATTATAGAGTGTTAAATAATGGTACAGCATATCAAACAGATGTTGGTATGTGTGGTGACTATGACTCTGTTATAGGTATGAATAAAGAAGCATCATTAAATATTTTTTTCAAAGCTAACAAAAAAGTAAGGTTACAGCCAGCAGAAAATGAACCAACTTTATGTGGAGTATTAATAAATATAAATGAAAAAACAGGGCTAGCAAATAGCATAAGCCCTGTAAGGTTAGGTGGTTGTTTGAGTGATTACTTTTAGTAACATAATGCTATTAAAACAAGTATATTCTACTATATTAGTTTGGTATCAATATATTTTTTATAACCAGCAAAGATATTAACTTATCTATAAGTTGATCTAAATTATCTATAATAGTTCTTATTTCGTTTAGTTTTTCCTGTAGAGTGTGGAAAATTTTAGTCTCTATTAGCGTAGTATCCATAATATGATGTGATTGCTTTTGTATACCATCTATAAGATTGGGTAATTTTTCAAAATCCAAATATTTTTTAATATGCGAAGAATAGATAGTTTGCCAATTTGTTATTTTTGATAAATCCCCATCTTTTGGGAATTCAGGAAGTATCTTTTTAGGGTCTATCATGTGAAGATAACTGTGTATATTACATTCTAAATCTTGTTGGATTTCAGAAATAGTACGCAATAACAAGTTCTTTTTAAGTAATTGTAATTGCTTACTGTCTAATTCTTTATAATTCATTAAAAATTCCTCTTCTTTTATTATACTACAAAAAATGGTTTACAATGATGAAAAAGTTTCAATATTTTAAAAATACATCAGAAGTTATGTGTAAATTACTTCTGATGTATAAAGGAATATATTTATTATAAATACTAAAAGTTTATTTTTGTAATCCTTGTTTTACAATATCTAATTGTTCATTAAAAGCTGGTTTTGAATGTAAAACAGCAAACAATGCAGCACCTATAGTTCTTCCCACATCAACATCACTTTGCCAATGATAACCACAAATTACCCTGCTTTGTCCATATTCATATGCTCTATTCATAATTTCTGAAGATTTTTTAGGGTTAATTTCTGCTAATATTAAGCCAACTGTTGTAGCAATTACAGTATGTCCAGATGGAAAAGACCCAGTATTTTTAAGCACTTTTTCATCTTTTTGGTTACATGTAGCTTGGCCATAAACAACAAAAGGTCTTTTTCTATTGTAATGTTTTTTTAAAACAACTACAAAAACATCATGGTCTGCATATAAATTTTCTAATAAGGCATGTAATTTAGGAGTGGTTTTGCTTGATAACTCAGCTCCAAATGCAGGAGAAAAATCTTTTAATACAGCGTTCATAGATAAATCTGCATCTAATTCTGCTTGAATACCTCTTTTAGTATTTCTTATTTTTAAGCCTTGTTGATATGCAGAAATATCTCTTTTCATATCAAAGCTATTTTTTTGTGGAGGAGGTGGTATTAAGTCGAGTTTGTTTTCAGAAACATCATCTTTGTTTAAAAATGCAGCGTTTAAGTTAATATTGTTAAAGGTAAAAAGTGAAATTGATATAAAAAGAATTGATTTAAAATAAAAAGTAGAATTTGCTGCCATGAGGACCCTCATTATTATGAATTGGGATGTAAGGATATACATCTTATTTAAAGTATAAACAGATAATGTGATTAAGCAATTACATTAATGCTATAATTGTGGAATTTTTGTAATATAATAACAATGTTATTTTTTCTAAATATATTAAGTTATAAATAACAAAATATTATATAAGTTTATAAATTAGAGGTTATTGTTATATGGCAGGACATTCAAAGTTTAAGAATATCCAATATAGAAAAGGTGCTCAGGATAAAAAAAGAGCTAAAATATTTACTAAAATTCTTCGTGAAATAACAGTTGCAGCTAAAATGGGCTCTACAGATCCTAATTCTAATCCTAGGTTAAGAAGTGCGATCATCGAAGCTAAAAATCAAAATATGCCTAAAGATAATATAGAAAGAGCTATAAACAAAGCAAGCAATGCTGCAGAAAATTCTAATTTTGAAGAAATCAGATACGAAGGTTATGCTCAAGCTGGAGTTTCAGTTATTGTCGAAGCTTTAACAGATAATAGAAATAGAACCGCATCTGAAGTTCGTTCTACTTTTACTAAAAGTGGAGGTAACTTGGGTGAAAAAGGTTCTGTTAATTTTATGTTTGATAGATTAGGTATTATTACATATAGTCAAACAGATGGTTTAGATTATGATACATTACTTGAAAAGGCAATAGAAGCAGAAGCAGAAGATGTAAAAGAAGAAGATGGAGAATTTTTGATTATAACTCAACCAGAAAATTTACATTTGGTTTCTTCAACTTTGTCAGAAAAATTAGGAATAGATGCCTCTTCGGCAAAAATCCAATGGTCTCCAAAAGTTAATG
Source organism: Alphaproteobacteria bacterium endosymbiont of Pipizella viduata (assembly GCA_964020055.1). Lineage (GTDB taxonomy): Bacteria > Pseudomonadota > Alphaproteobacteria > WRAU01 > Hepatincolaceae. The sequence continues at coordinate 818,943 of OZ026533.1, read as the reverse complement.
TAGAAGTAACAACTATAGAAGAAGCAGCTAAGGTATTAAAACTTATAGATGCTTTAGAAGATTTAGACGATGTTCAAAATGTATTTGCAAATTTTGATATTCCAGATGAAATAATAGCAAAACTATAATGATAAAGTTATTTATTGTTTTAAAAATCTTTTTATTATCATGAAAAATATATAGATAATTATGCGTATTTTAGGAATAGATCCAGGATTAAATTATACAGGTTGGGGAGTTATAAGTTTTACTAAATTATCTATAGAATTTATAGATTGTGGAATTATAACTCCAAACTCTAAAGAGTCTTGTTCTAGTAGACTAGAACACATTTATAATTATTTAAAAAATGCAATAGAATACTATAAACCAGGTGTAGTCTCACTAGAAGAAACATTTGTTAATAAAAATCCTGCTTCTGCATTAAAGTTAGGATATGCAAGAGGAGTTGCACTTATGGTTCCTGCTATTTACAATCTAAAAGTTTATGAATATGCACCAAATACTGTAAAAAAAACAGTAACTGGAGCTGGTCATGCAGATAAGGATCAAATTAAAAAAATGGTTCATATGATTTTACCTAAAATGAAAACTTTAACAGTCAAAGATGATGCAATGGATGCTATAGCTATAGCTTTGTGTCATGGTTATCACATAGGCAAAATATTATGATAGCAAAGTTAATAGGAACAGTAGATATAATAGAAGATGATAATTTTATTTTATTGTGTAATGGAGTAGGTTATCAAATATTTACTTCAAAAAGTGTACTTTCATCTATTCAGGAAAACACAGAAATTGTTTGTCATATTCAAACAATTGTGAAAGAAGATTCTATAACATTATATGGTTTTAATTTATTAGAAGATAAAAAATTATTCAATTTGATTATAACAGTTCCAGGAGTTGGACCAAAAATTGCTCTTTTACTTATAGGAGCATATTCTGTAAATGAGATTATTTCTGCAATTATGAATGATAACATTAATTTATTTCGTTCAGTAAGTGGTATAGGAGTTAAAGTTGCTCAAAGAATAGTCACAGAACTTAAAGATAAAATAAAAAAATTTATAACTTCTAATGAAAATAAAATTATTAATTCTGTAAAAGATGAAATTAACCAGAAAAAAAATACTACATCAAATACACAATATGACGATGTTATAGAAGCGTTAACTAATATTGGTTATACTCAAAATGATGTAAAAAGAGCTTTAGATTATATAAAACCTGATTTTAATATTCAAGATACATCAGATATAATAAAAGAAGCATTGAAATTTTTTGCAAGCAGTATAAATGTAAGTACAAACAATGAATAACAACAATAATACGAATATATCTGAAAGATTACTTTCCGCGAAGAATTTTGATGTTGTAGATCAAAAATTAGAAGATACAATACGTCCCAAAAAACTAAGTAGTTTTATTGGTCAAGATAACTTAAAAAAAAACTTAGGTGTGTTTATAAGTGCAGCTAAACTTAGAAATGAAAGTTTAGATCATGTACTTTTTTATGGTCCTCCAGGGCTTGGTAAAACAACAATATCGCAAATTATTGCGAATGAAATGGGTAGTTCAATAAAATATATATCTGGACCATCTATAACAAAACAAGGAGATTTAGCAGCAATAATCACATCTTTAGAAGAAAAAGATATTTTATTCATTGATGAAATTCATAGGTTACCAATACAAGTAGAAGAAATTTTGTATTCTGCTATGGAAGATTATAAAATAGATTTTATGGTTGGTGAAGGTGCAACTGCAAGATCAATAAGAGTAGACTTACCTAAATTCACTTTAGTTGGAGCTACAACAAGATATGGTATGTTATCTTCGCCATTAAGAGATAGATTTGGAATTTTATTGCAGCTGAATTTTTACAACCCAAATGATTTAGTACACATAATATTAAGAAGTGCTAAAATATTAAATGTAGAAATTACAGAAGAAGCAGCATTTGAAATTGCCAAAAGCTCACGAGGAACTCCTAGGATATCTAATAAATTACTCAGAAGACTACGAGATTTTTTAACTATATCTAAAAGTGAAATTTTAGATATACACTTAACAAAAAACGCTTTAAATAATCTGGGTGTAGATGACTCAGGATTAGATGATTTAGATAGAAGATATTTAAAAGCAATATATGAATTCTACAATGGTGGTCCTGTAGGTATAGATACTTTAGTTGCAGTTCTTTCAGAAAGCAAAGATACTTTAGAAGAAGCAGTAGAACCTTATTTATTACAGCAAGGTTATATTGCAAAAACTCAAAGAGGTAGAGTAATTACAGATATAGCAAAGAATTATTTATATAGTTCTAAATTTATTAAATTTAAAGAAACAGAGGAAATGTAATGGGAAGTTTTGGATTAATTAATGCTTTTTTAGAAGGAAGTATAGTAAGTAAAGTAGTTTTTATACTACTAATTTTATTATCTATATATTCTTGGTCTATAATATTAAATAAAATAGTCATGATAAGAAAAGTAAAAATTCAGATACAGGATTTTATAAAATTAATAGATCTAGGTACCTTAAAAGATACCAAATTATATATAGATTCTTACAACAATGAATATTCTGAGTTATTAGAAAGACTAATGATAAAATATAATAGCTCCGATTTAGCAGTAGACAAGGAAACTATAGAATATACATGTGATAGTTTATCTTATCCTGTTGTGCAAAAATTAGAGAATCAAATGTCAGTTTTAGCTACAATTTCTAATTCTTCGCCTTTCATTGGTCTTTTTGGTACTGTAGTTGGAGTTATTAATGCATTTACCAAAATAGCAACAACTTCATCTGCTTCATTATCTGTTATAGCGCCAGGAATTGCAGAAGCATTATACGCAACAGCTTTAGGACTATTAGTTGCTGTACCTGCATCTGTTGCTTATAATATTTTGACAAATAAAATCAACTCCATAGAAGATGCACATGATTTGATAGTTTCAAAGTTAATTTTGAAAGTAGGAATAAAATAAAATTATTTTTGAAAAATATTTAATATTGTTGAAGGAATATGATGCCACGCATTAAAAAAAAACATAAAAGAAACAGAGTTTCAGCAGAAATAAATATAACTCCATTTGTAGATGTATTATTAATTGTTCTTTTAGCATTTATGGTTACAGCACCTATGTTAAGCGCTGGTTTTGACGTTAGTTTACCTAAGTCTTCTAAAAACCCATTACCAGAGAATAACTTTAAAAAAATAAGTATTATTGTTAAAGCATCTGGCAATTTTATTTATGATAAAAAGCTTTTACAATTATCAAATATTGCAAATACCTTTAAATCTTTTAATAAAGAGACTACTCAAATTTTGATACAAGCAGATAAAAGTGCAAAATACGAGTATGTTATATCTTTAATGAGCGCCTTAAATATTCAAGGCTTTAAGTCTATTTCACTTTTGACAGAGCAAGAAAACTAATGTTAAATACTTATAGATTTTTTATTACATCTATATTAGTCCACACAATAGTGCTGTTAGCATTAATAACAGCAAGTTATCTTTACAATAAACCAACAGATACTAAAATACAAATAACTTTGGTGCCTCCTATAAATAAATCTAAAGGTAATGATACTACTGTTTCTAAACAAAGTTCGCAGCAAGTTACTAACCCTGTGGCAAAAACAGTGAAAAAAGATTTACCAAAACCACAACCTGCCACCGTTAAGGAACCAGTTTTAAAAAAATCTTTGAATCAAATATCTCAAAAAAAGATTGATTTTTCAAAACAAGATAAGAGTAAAATTGATACAAATAAACAACTTGTCACTAAAAACAAAACATTAAATAAAGTTTCTGATGACAAAAAAAATAAATCTAACTTTACAGAAAAGCCTGTTCAGATAACAGAAAAAAAAGTATTAGAAAAACAGCAAGTAGAAAAACCTGTCAAACAAAATGTAGTAATGAAAAATCAAGATTTTTTAAAACTTTTAGAAAGTGCATCATCAAATATCAAAGAAGAAAAAGAAATTGAAGATATTCTACAATCAACAGAACTAAGCAATGAAGACAAACAAGCTTTACAAAGTAATTTAGCTGGTTGTGCATTATATCTTTCAGATATACAAGATTATGATATTGTAATAAATTTAAAACTTACAATGAATCAAGATGCTACAATTTCAAAAGTAAATGTTTTGTCCATAAAAACTAAGTCAGATTCTATAGACAAAAATATTTTAGAAAATAGAGTTAAAGATATGTTCAAACTTCCTAATTGTTCTAAACTTACATTACCAGAGGGTAAATATTATTTTTGGAAAGATTTCACAGTTAGCTTAACCCTAAAAAGTTTTTTTGAATAATTTATAAGAGATATACCAATATGAAAAAAATAATTTTATTTTCATTATTTACAACATTGTTTGTTAAATCATTATTTGGTTTTAGCATTGATGTAGATGTTTTGAATAAGTATTTTAAACCAATTCCAGTGTTGGGTTTGGAATTTTACAGTACATCTAATACAAAAAAATACGCAGATATACTGTTAAAAGATGTTTCAGAATTACTATCTTCAAGTGGTGTGATAGATATAACACTTACAAACAATGATTTATTAAAAGATTTTGTACAAAACAATGACATAGATTTTTCATTGTTAAACCCACAACTATCAAATTATTCAAATTATCAATATTCAATTGTAGGAAAGGTTGTAGAAAAGCAAGCAGGTGACATAGAAATTGAAATATCTATTTTCAACAATATTATAAATAAATCAGTAAGAGCATTTGCTTATGTTGTCCCTAAATCAGTTATATTAAATAAGTTAGATGCCATAACAAAAAATATATCAAATGAAATCTATGTTCAAATCGCAAAAGCACAAGGATATTTTGAGGATTCTTTGTTATATACAAATGGTAAAGAACTTTTGCTTGCAGATTATTTAGGAAACAACAAAAAAACACTTTTATCTGTAGATGGGCAAATCTATGCACCTATTTTTTCTCCAGATAGAGAAAGAATCATTTATGTATTATTTAAAAATGGTATAAGTGAAATATACATATATACATTAGCGACAAAATCTAATGTGAGGCTTGCTAAATTGAAGGGGTTAAGTTTATCACCAGTTTTATCTAAAGATAATCAAACATTGTTATTTGCAGTTATGTCAGAAGGTGCGTCTAACATATTTTCATATAATTTTTTAGAAAATAAATTAAGACAGTTAACTAATAGTTATTCTATCAATCTACCAGGAGATTTTTCTGCAGACGGAGAAACTATTCTTTTTAATTCTGATAGAACAGGTAGTCCACAAATCTATACAATGAATAAATTTGGTAAAAGAATAAAAAAAATAAGCCAGGGAAAAGGAGCTTATTATACTCCTTCTTTTGCACCTAATAGAGATATAATATTATATACAAATCTTCAAAACAAAAGATTTTCTATTGGGGTTTTATCTTTAAGCGGAAATGAGAAGATAATTTCAAAGGAAAAATTAGTTGAAAGTCCTAGATGGGTTAATGACAGAACTGTAGCATATCAATATGTTTATGCTTACGATAAAAAAGGTAAACCTTTGTATGCATTTTATATGTTAGATATTTTATCTGGGTACAAAATTAATATACAACCAGAATATAATTCTGAAGATCCAAGTTTTTCACATGGAAATTTACAAGTTGATGATGTAGTAGAAAACAAACAAAGCATAAAAACATATAATTTATCTTCTGATCAGATTTTATTTTTCAAAGTAGGAAGCTTAGATGTTTTAGAAGATTATAGAACTTTTCAAACAAGTATAATAGTTTCAGACTTAATATTATATTTAAAAGATCATCCTAATAAAAAAGTATCAATAATTGGTTATTCAGAAGATAAAGAGGAAGAAATTAATAAGAATTCAGATTTCACTTTTTCTTCATTAAGAGTACAAAAATTAAAAAAATATCTTTTATCAAAGGGCGTATCTGAGAATCAGATAAGCCATAGAGACTATAAAGGTAATGCAAATAGTAGCAATAAAGTTAAAAACAGCAATAATAATGCTCATATAGAGCTATTAATTACAAATACTCTGGATAATAACGAAAATATGGGCTATTATAACATGTCTAATAATTATTAGTAGGAGATATAATATGATTATGAATTGTAAAAAATTATTTGGTTTTTTAATATGTGGTTTGTTACTAGCTGCATGTTCACACGAGAAAGTAACAGAAGATTCTGAAGGGATATCTATTTACACATCTGATTCGGTTGCAGCAAATCAAGCTCAACTTAATACAGTAAATAGTAAAATACAAAAAGTTGCAGCTGAAGCTGATGAACTAATTGATTTTGCTAGTGTAAGTATGGTTAATTTTGCTTTTAACTCTGATAAATTGCAAAGTAGCGATATTGCCAAGTTAGATTCTCAAGTTAAATATTTACAAGAAAACCCACATGTAAGCATAGTTATAGAAGGTCATACAGATTTTCTAGGTACAAAAGAATATAACTTAGCTTTAGGTGAAAGAAGAGCAAATTCAGTTAAGCGTCACCTAGTTAGTAAAGGTATTGAAGCTTCTAGAATTCAAGTTGTATCTTTTGGTAAAAGTAAACCTATTGATCCAGCTTTAACTGATGATGCTAGAGCACAAAACAGAAGAGCTGTAAGTATTCTTAAATAATTTGTTTTAATTATAAGAATCAATAATAAATAATTAAAGGAACTATGAGAATAGTTCCTTTAATTATATGGTGAGGTGAAATGAATTTTATAAAATTATTAATATTATGTTTTATGATTAGTATTATTACTTACGGTGTTGCGTATGCAGATCTTATATCTGATGAGAACAAATCTAAAATAGAAAATGCTTTAAAAAGCGAAATTTCTTCATATGACGATTTAGTAGAATTACACGAAATTGTTAAAAAATTAGAAAATGATAATACTATATTAAAGAATCAAGTAGAAGAGCTAAAATCTAGCTTAGAACAAAAAAATAAACAAGAAAGTGATAATAAAGAATTAAACAATAAAATCAACTCTTTATTTTTAAAATCTAAAAACCATACATTCTCTACTATAGAAAATATAGATAACAATTATGATAAGGCATTAGTAGCTATTGAAGCTATGTCTTTAAACATTGCTAAAAAATATTTATCTTTAGTAATTAAAGATGAAAAACAAATCAAAATAGATCCTGAAATTTCTTCAATGATTCGCTCTAAAGCTAATTTGTTATTAGGAATGATATTTAAAATACAATCAGATAATTCAACCGCATTATCTTATTTTTCCTCATCGTACACCTTAGCTAATTCTCCAGATATATCATTATTATCTTTAGAAGAAATCATGGGTATATTTTTTGATTTAGATAAAAAGAAAGAATTATGTACTACTTATAATAACTATAAAGAAAACTTAAATTCTATATCATTAAATAAACTATCATATGATACAACTCTTATGAATAAGAAATTTATTGCGCAAGTTTCTAAACTATGTACAAACAATATAAAATGATAATATTAGTTACTAGTTAAAAACATATTTTCAATATAAACCATGGAAAAATCTTCTTTTATCTGTATTAATGATTTTATCAATAAGGTTAATTCACTTTCGTATTTTCCGAAACAAGCTAATATAGCTGTTGCTGTTTCTGGAGGTGCTGATAGTTTATGTTTAGCCATTTTATTGAAAGAATATTGTATATTAAATAACTATTCTTTAACAGCTTTAATTGTAGACCATAAACTAAGAGAGGAATCAACAAAAGAAGCTAATTATGTTGTATCTATATTAAAAAAGCAAGATATAAACAGCGTGATTCTTACAAGAGAAGAGATACCGTTGTTTACAAAAACTCAAGAAATTGCTAGGCAAGACAGATATAATTTATTATCAAACTATTGTAAAAAAAATTACATATCCCATTTATTTATAGCCCATCATTTTAATGATCAAATAGAAACTATAGTTATGAGGGAGGAAAAAGGTCAAAATCTCATAGGTGGTGCAGGAATATCTGCAAAAGTCGTTTTGAAAGATGTTATATTATTGCGTCCTTTTTTAAATTATACTAAACAACAAATTATAAATACTTTATTAAAATATACAAAAGAATGGGTAGAAGACCCATCCAATAATAATAATAAATATCATAGAGTAAGAGTAAGAAATTTTTTAAAAGAAAATGAACTACCTCTAGATTATTTACAGAAAATAATAAGTAATACAAATGATAGAATAAAGATAGAAAATTTTATGTTGTATTTTTTGTCTAAATTTATATTAATCAATAAGTTAGGCATATTGAAAATTAATCGTAAAGAGTTTTTGAAATTATCAAAATTTGACCAAATTAATTTATTAGCAAGAATATTAAAATTTATGTCAGAAAAGAATTATGCTCCAAAACAAAGAGCCTTATCTATTCTAATAGATGATATTGTGATTAAAAAATCTAAAAGAAGAAATTTAGCACATTGCATTTTATCTGTAACAAAAGAACATATAATTGTTATTCCTGAATATATAAATTATAAAGATAAGTTTAAGACAGCACCTTTATATCCAGAATTTAAAGAAATAATGCATAATAATAATATAGTGATGGATAATGCAAAATATTTTTATGGCTTTACATATGAGCAATTGTATAATTATATAGCTGTAAAAAAAGAAAGTTTATTTACAAATTTATTTGCAAAAGTTCAAAAATAGAACTATATGCTAATATAAACATAGAAGATAAATTCCAACTAAGAGTGTATAAAAGTGAAATCAAAAACCCCTTTCATAGTAATAATTATGTTTGTTTTATCTGCGGTTGTTATATTTAATTATTATAAATCGTACTCCAATGCAGAAAAGACACAGAAAGTAATTCCATATTCTACTTTGGTTGATAAAATTAACAATAAAGACATAATCAAAGCAGAAATAGATAATAACCAAGTCAAGGCTTTAGATAAAAGCAATCAAATTTTCGTAAGTATAATACCATCTACAGGACAAAGTATTTTATCAGAGTTTATAGATAAAGGAGTTGAAGTATCTGCACCTAATCCTAAACAAGACAAAGGTTTTAGTGGTGCAATAGCTTTACTAATAGGTTTACTATTATTATTTTTTCTTATTAGAAGTATCAGAAATTCTTCTAATAACTCTGATAGCTCGAGAGGAGTTGGTCCAGGTGGAGCATTTTCTTTTGGTCGTTCTAAAGTTAACTTAGTTAATCCAGAGGAAAGTAGGATAACTTTTGCAGATGTAGCAGGAGTAGACGAAGCAAAAGAAGATTTATTAGAAATTGTTGAGTTTCTAAAAGATGCAGAAAAGTTCAAAAAAGTAGGGGCTAAAATCCCAAAAGGTTGTTTATTAGTAGGCCCTCCAGGAACAGGAAAAACTTTGCTTGCAAAAGCAATAGCAGGAGAAGCGAAAGTACCTTTCTTTTCAGCCTCAGGATCAAGTTTTGTTGAAATGTTTGTAGGAGTAGGTGCAAGTCGTGTAAGAGACTTATTCCAACAAGCTAAAAAGAAAGCTCCATGTATAATATTTATAGATGAAATAGATGCTGTAGGACGCCAAAGAGGTGTTGGTGTTGGTGGTGGAAACGACGAAAGGGAGCAAACTTTAAATCAAATGCTTGTAGAAATGGATGGTTTTGCAGAAAACCAAGGCATTATAATAATAGCAGCTACAAATAGAGCAGATGTGTTAGATCAAGCCTTGCTACGTCCAGGAAGATTTGATAGACAAATCATGGTTCCGTTGCCAGATATAGTAGGTAGAGAAAGAATATTACAAATTTATTTGTCTAAAGTACCTTTATCTAAAAACGTAGATATAAATGTTTTATCTAGAGGAACAACAGGTTTTTCAGGTGCAGATTTAGCAAACTTAGTTAATGAAGCTGCTTTACTATCAGCTCGTTTAGATAAAACAGAAGTATCAATGGAAGATTTTGAACATGCCCGTGATAAAATTTTAATGGGTTCAGAAAGAAAAACTTCAAGAATGGAAGAAAAAGATAGAATTTTAACAGCTTATCATGAAGCAGGTCATGCCTTAGTAGCTTTCAATGTCCCAGATTTTTATCCAGTTCACAAAGTAACTATAATACCAAGAGGAAGAAGTTTAGGGGTAACGTCTTTCTTACCAGAAAAAGATGAGGTTAGCAGATCATACATTCAATTAATATCACAATTAGCAGTATTATTTGGAGGTAGATTAGCCGAAGAACTAAAATTTGGTAAAGAGAATATTACAACTGGTGCAGCGATGGATATACAAATGGCAACCACTATCGCAAGAAGAATGGTAACAGAATGGGGTTTTAGTGATAATTTAGGTAGAGTAAAGTATGTTGAAGATCAAAATACAATAATAAAATCTATTTCAGAACATACTTCTAAAGAAATTGAACAAGAAGTAAAAAATTTGATTGAAGCAGCAGAAAGTACTGCTAGAAAAATACTTACAGATCATTCTGAAGCCCATAAAGATCTTTCAGAAGCCTTATTGCTTTATGAAACTTTAACAGGAAGCGAAGCTATGAAAGTTTGTAATGGCGAAAAAATAGAAGATATTAGAAATAATCCTACAATGGATAGTAATGAAATAATGTCTGAAACACAAAAAAATACAAGTTCATTGCCAATAACTGAGTAATACAAAATGAAATTATTTGGAACAGATGGTATAAGGGGCCCTGCCAATGTGCATCCAATGGATGCACCAATGGCAGTTCAAATAGGTATGGCATCAGCTGTGTATTTGAACACTAGGATGAAAACAAAAACTAATCGTGTAATTATAGGTAAAGATACTAGATTGTCAGGATATATGTTTGAGTATGCTTTAGTTGCAGGGCTTACATCTATGGGTATGAATGTAATTCTTTTGGGTCCTATGCCAACTCCAGCAATTGCTATGCTTACAGCATCAATGCGTGCAGATTTGGGGATCATGATTTCAGCATCTCACAATCCCTTTTATGATAATGGTATAAAGTTATTCAATAATCAAGGTTATAAATTATCTAGTTCAGATGAGAAAATTATAGAAGATCTTATTAATTCTGACTTATCAAAATATTTGGTAAAACCAGGTGAAATTGGTATGGTAGATAGGTTAAACGAAGCCTCAGGTCGTTATATTCAGTACTTAAAAAGTATGTTGCCAAGAGAAGCAAACTTTAGAGGCTTGAAAATTGTTATAGATAGTGCAAATGGAGCTGCTTATAAAATAGCTCCATTTGTTTTTTATGAATTAGGTGCTGAAGTTATATCTATAGGTGCTAACCCTAATGGTATGAATATAAATAAAGATTGTGGTTCAACTCATCTAGATGAAGTTAGAGCAAAAGTATTAGAAGAAGGTGCTAATTTAGGCTTAGCCTATGATGGAGATGCAGATAGACTAATAGCCATTGATGATAAAGGAAATATCATAAATGGAGATAAGATTCTTTCTGTAATAGCTGTTCATATGAAAAATCAAAATAAGTTATATGAAGATACGGTTGTTAGCACGGTAATGGCTAATATTTCTTTTATAAAATATTTAGAACAGAATGGTATCAAAGTTCTCCAGACTCAAGTTGGAGATAAGTATGTATCTAAAGAATTACAAAAAAATAAATTATCTTTAGGTGGTGAACAATCTGGGCATATTATTATGTCGAAATATTCTACAACAGGGGATGGTATTTTAGCATCTTTAAAATTAGTACAAATTTTGGTAGAAGCTAATGAGCCTTCAAATGTTGTATTGAATAGTTATAAAGAAGCACCACAAATTTTAAAAAATATAACTTTCATCAATCAGAATCCTTTAGAATATCAAGTAGTTAAAGATTTTATTTCTAAATGCCAAGAAAAATACAAAGATAAATATAGAATCCTTGTTAGAAAATCAGGAACTGAAAAACTTATTCGAGTTATGGTTGAAGGCGAAAACAAAACGAAAATAGGAGAAATTTCTAAAGAAATAACAGATTTTATTTCTAAAACTATAAAAATTTAATAGGAATATATAAAACCTACAAACACTTATTTTAAGGGATTTAAGAAAATAGTTTAAAGAGAAATGAAAAAGATTTTGACAAAGTAAATAAGAAGTACTATATTAATGAAGTCGGTTGGTTGAAGCAAGAAAGAAACTGACCGGAAGTAGATATCGAATAAGTTAAGAGATAAGTTGGAAGGTGGCGGAAGCTGTCTTCATGGAAGTGAATTGAAATATATCCACGTCAATAAGTGAAGAATAAAATTATTTTAGAGTTTGATCCTGGCTCAGAATGAACGCTGGCGGCATGCTTAACACATGCAAGTCGAACGAATGGTAACATTAGTGGCGCACGGGTGAGTAACACGTGGGAATCTGCCTTAGGGTCTAGGATAACTACTGGAAACGGTAGCTAATACTAGATACACTGGAAACAGGAAAGGAGCAATCCGCCTTAAGATGAGCCCGCGCTTGATTAGCTAGTTGGTAAGGTAAGAGCTTACCAAGGCGATGATCAATAGCTGTTCTGAGAGGAAGATCAGCCACACTGGGACTGAGACACGGCCCAGACTCCTACGGGAGGCAGCAGTGGGGAATTTTGGACAATGGGGGCAACCCTGATCCAGCAATGCCGCGTGAGTGAAGAAGGCCTTCGGGTTGTAAAACTCTTTTAATGATGAAGATGATGACGGTAATCATAGAATAAGTCCCGGCAAACTTCGTGCCAGCAGCCGCGGTAATACGAAGGGGGCTAGCGTTATTCGGAATCACTGGGCGTAAAGCGCAAGTAGGCGGTTATGTAAGTCAGATGTGAAATCCTAGGTTTCAAGCCGAGAACTGCATTTGATACTGCATAACTTGAGTACAGAAGAGGATGATGGAATTCCAAGTGTAGGAGTGAAATCCGTAGATATTTGGAGGAACACCAGAGGCGAAGGCGTTCATCTGGTCTGTCACTGACGCTGAGTTGCGAAAGTGTGGGGAGCAAACAGGATTAGATACCCTGGTAGTCCACACTGTAAACGATGAGTGCTAGATGTTTGTACATTATGTATGAGTGTCTGAGCTAACGCATTAAGCACTCCGCCTGAGTAGTACGGTCGCAAGATTAAAACTCAAAGGAATTGACGGGGACCCGCACAAGCGGTGGAGCATGTGGTTTAATTCGAAGATACGCGCAGAACCTTACCAGGGCTTGACATTATACTAGCTGTCTTGTGAAAGCAAGACGTCATTTAGTTGGAGTATAACAGGTGCTGCATGGCTGTCGTCAGCTCGTGTCGTGAGATGTTTGGTTAAGTCCAGCAACGAGCGCAACCCCCATTTTTAGTTACTAACAGGTTAAGCTGAGGACTCTAGAAAAACTGCTGGTGTTAAACCAGAGGAAGGTGGGGATGACGTCAAGTCCTCATGGCCCTTACGTCCTGGGCTACACACGTGCTACAATGGCAACTACAAAGAGCAGCAAAACCGTGAGGTGGAGCGAATCTCAAAAAGTTGCCTCAGTTCGGATTGTTCTCTGCAACTCGAGAACATGAAGTCGGAATCGCTAGTAATCGTAGATCAGCATGCTACGGTGAATACGTTCCCGGGTCTTGTACACACCGCCCGTCACACCATGGGAGCTGATTTTACCTTAAGATGGTGCACCAACCGCAAGGAGGAAGCCAGCCAAGGTAGGGTTAGTGACTGGGGTGAAGTCGTAACAAGGTAGCCGTAGGGGAACCTGCGGCTGGATCACCTCCTTTCAAGAAGAATTAGTGGCTGTTTATACAGTGTCTTAATTCTTCAAATATACAAACTTATATGGCAACCGCCACCTTCCAACTTATCTTAATTTATAAAAGCTAACAGTATTAATTTATTGTTAGCTTTTTTTATATCTATTTTAATTATGTAGTGTTTCTTTTGAAGTGATGCTTTAATATAAAACATTAATACAATTAGTTTTAAAGTATTATATTAAGATTAGACACTTTATTTTATGCAATAACGTTATTATATTTTGCTTATTTTAATAAACTGAAAAGTCATCAATACATAAATATAATTAATTTATACTGAATGTTTTGTATTAAATATTTATTATATAGTCTTTTATTTTAATAAAAGAAAAACTATTGTTTTATTTATCTAACTTTTAGTTCAAAATGATAAATCATATTACTATGATATTTATATATTTCTAAACTATAATTGAATATCATCATTTAAATTTTCTATATAAATAATCTAAGCAATTTTATTGCTTAAGATTGAATGATAATAAAACTTTTCTAGTTATACCTTGGTTTATTACGATGAATAGTTTATTGTAATAGTGTTGAAATGCTATTTCAAAAAGATTAAAAAAAATATATGCTTACTTATGGAGATCCAAATGGCAGGTAATAAAAGAACACAAGTAGTTGAATATAATCCTACAGGTATAGATATAAACATGCCTGAATCTTCAAATACTAAAGCAATTGCTTATGTTCGACCTGAAGATGTCATAATTTTAAATTTCGATATTAATGATATAAAGGTAGAAGTTATAGAAGGTGATGTTCAAATTATTTTCAATAATGGTTCTACAATTACTTTAGCTTCCTTAGCATCTATAGGTTTTTCTAATACTGCACCAGTTTTACAAGATCCAAATGGTAATTCTTACTCATTAGATCAGTTTTTATCAAAAGCTGAGGTATTAAACTATGATGAAGCTATTTTGATACTAACTAATAGAGATGAAGTTAAATTAGTAAATACACAGCCAAAAGTGGTAAAGCAGGCATCTGAATCAGAAGCAGATTTAACAGCTGGAACTCCAATAACTGGAGATGGTATAACTGATATGGTAACTAAGGGCATTCAAAGTTCAGTTATTGATCCACAAGGAAAGTCTACAGATACCTTGGCATATTCAGGGAAAGGTGCTTTTGTTCCAAATAATTTCACTACGAATAAACCATTTAATCAAGATAATGATAAAAATAAACCTGGAACTTCTCATGCAGTCAAAGAACCTAGTGTAAAAACTTCAATTATGTATGGTTCTGTTATGGAAAAATCAGAACAAATAACAATGAATGATACAACCTAT
Source organism: Alphaproteobacteria bacterium endosymbiont of Pipizella viduata (assembly GCA_964020055.1). Lineage (GTDB taxonomy): Bacteria > Pseudomonadota > Alphaproteobacteria > WRAU01 > Hepatincolaceae. Next base: position 803,856 of record OZ026533.1, on the reverse strand, counting down.
ACACCATATAAGTTTAAATCTGGCCCTTTTGAGACTGATGATCCAACAAACTTGTTAGTAAAAAAAGATATCAAAGATACATCAAATCAGAATTTATTTGTAGTAAATAGAACTGATAAAATAAGTTATGGTCTTAAATTAAATTATGGTGGAGGTGTTGATCCTACTAGTATAGCTATTTTTATCCCTAAATCAGTTGCTGCAAAAATATCATTAGATCCTTCAGCAGGTGGTGCGTTAATAGGCTCTCCGATTGTTGAACCTGATGGATCTGTAAAATATAATGTATCTGGGTTAACTGCTGATAAAACTATAAATGGTATTGTATCTGTTGCTGCAGATTTACCAGATACTAGGTTTGAGTTAAAGTATCGAATGACTTACATAGATGAGGCATCTGGACTAGAAAAAATAACAGATATTACTCAAGCTGTAGCAGTAACAGCCGTTAGAAGAGGAACTGATTTAAATAAATTAGGTGATACAAAAAATATTCGTTTACTTTCTTCATCACCTAGTCCAATCAATCTTGAAACAGGAACAGGTAATGATATTATCATTACAGGGTCATCTGGAAGTAATATTAAGTCTGCAGGTGGTGATAATAAAATTTTTACAGGAGCAGGTGACGATACAATATATTTTGGAAATGGAGAAAACAATAAAGTTTGGGGTTCTTTAGGGTATGATATCATTAAAGGAACTGGTAATGCTGGTAATAATACTGTTTATTATAATAACTTTAAAGATGATATAGATAGTACAAAAGTAAATTTCAAAGATGAGTATTATAATACTTTACCATCAACAAATATACCTCTTAGTTTATATTTAGGATATGACAAAGATACATTGTCATCTTTAATGCAGTCTCCAGCAGATCAAACTAGAAAAACAGCAATGCAGAATGAAATCGAAGATGGTAGTTTGCTTGTTAATAAGTCTAGTTCGTCTGGAGCTGATATTTTAACTAAAGTATCACGTGTGTTTTTGTCAAATGATAATAATACACTATATGTATCAGATAGATATGCAGCTACAACATCTGGAATAATATATAACATCACAGGTTATTCTCCAGCGCCTTCAAATGCGCCAGCTGCACGCTCTAGTTCACCTCTTTATCAATATACTATAAATTTAGACGGTGAAAACTTTACAGGAGCTTCAACAGTTAATATACAAACAAGTATAGTACAATCGAGCATATCTAAAAATGAAGATAATGTGATACTTAAATTTACAAATTTTAATGTATTTGAAGGCCGAGCAAATCAAGGAGATACCTTTATTGCAGGTATAAACACATTATTTAATATAATGACAATTAATGGAAAAAGTGACTCAGGTAATAAAGTAGATTATTCCCAAATGGATACATCATTATTACCAGGAGATATTCAAGAGCAAGGTATAGTTTTTCAAACAGTTGCTAAAAACAGAGCTATCGTATATAAAGGAGGGACAACTTCTGCTTATAGAGATAATATAATGAATATTCAACATATAAAAGGTACAGTTAAAAACGATACTTTCATTAGTGATTATCTTTCATCATATACATTTGATGGAAATGAAGGCGATAATAAAGTTGATTATTCTAAAGTAACTACAGGGATAAGATATGATGTAGGTGCACAAAAGGTATATAAAACTACAGGTTCAGATTATTTATCATCTCAACAAGATACATTAATGAATATTAATTCAATAATTTTGACTCCAAGTGACGATATAATAAGTGGAGATCTTTTAGGAAGTCATGATTTTAATGGTGGTGGTGGTAGAGATACCCTTACATATGAAACTATAAATGGCCCTATAGTATATACATTGGTATCAGGAGATCAAAACAATAAATATGGTAAGGCTACAATAGTTAAAACTGGTGGTGGTACAGATACATTTGATTTAAGTTTACAAAATGGTACTAAATATGTCGCAAATATTTCTGAAGTGCAAGGTTCACAAGGAGATGATACTTTTAATCTAGATGTTTTCGAAAATGCTTCAGCAAATATGGAATATGACGGAAAAGGTGGAAAAAATACAATTTCATATTTAGGATCTAAATTAGTAGCTGGTGCTTCTGGTGTTAAATTCTATATAAACGGTGACAAAACGGAAAGATCAAGTGTTTACAGAAAAGGTGGTATAGATTTTTTCAAAAACATAACTAATTTGCAAGGTTCTAAAGGTGATGACACAATCTCTTTTACGGATCAAATAACAAAATTTGATAACATCAAGGACTATAATGTTGATTTTAGTTCAGAAAACAGTAAGAACACTGTGGATTTCGAAAAACTAAACACATTGCAAGATATAATAAAAGATGATGGTGGAAAAAACGGTTTAAAATTCACAATTGTAAATGGTACCGTAGTTGTGAATTTTGGGTATCTTAAAAACCCAGAAAATGCAGAGTTTGTAGGTGATGCTAATAACAAGTTAATTTTTAAAGGTATTAGTAATATAGTAGGTTCTAATCATGATAATTTATTTGAAGCAGTTGCTACAGGTAACTATAGTTTTGATGGTAAAGGTGGCAAAAATACTGCAGATTATAGAAATGTAAATGAAGAAATTGAATTTCGTTTAGATATAAACCAGGTTAAAAAAGGAGATCAAGGAACAGATTTTTTAGCTAATGTTACTACTATTTTAGGGAGTTCAGAAAAAAAGAATACATTTTATTTAGATGGAAATAAAAATTATAAAGTTATAGGTAATGATAGAGCTGATATTCAAAACGTATTGGATTATCAATATTCTTCAAAAGGTATGACATTTGATTTTTTGAATGGAAAAATATATAAAGGAGATAAGACAGCAGATGAAATAGCTGCTAACTCTTCTTCTGATTATGACTCATATGATAGAATACAACAAATTATAGGGTCAAGCTATAACGATAGATATTTAGCATTTGAAAGCGCAGAAGCAAAAAGTGTAGAGTTGCATGGTGGTTCTGGAACAAATACTTTAGATTTTAGTCGTATTGTAAGTTCTGAATATAAGGATTTGAATTTGAATTTAACAAATAATCCAGATAATGGGCAAGCACAAGATATTACAGTTGCAAATGTTACATGGCAAATCAAAAATCATAACGGAATATATTCTATAAATAGTATAAAAGGAACTAAAGAAGGTAATAATACTTATAATGTAAAGCATTACAAAGCTGGTCTATCTATTGATGGTGGAGAAAAAGGTAAAACATCTGAAGGTCAAAATCATTTAACTTATGCAGATGATGATAGCTTAGGTCTTGATGTAAGTATTTCTGATAAAATTAATCTTAATAGAAGATACGATAATGGTGAAAGATATTCAGATATAGCACAAAATATTAACAAGTTAACTCTTAGTAAAAATGCTAATGACACTGTAAGATTATATAAAGATATAATCAAATCAGAGTTAAATATAATAGATGCTAATGGTTACAAGAAGATTTCAGGTTCTGAGAATCCTGAAGATGTTTTTGCTAATAGTATCAAATTTGATGATTTTGAAACTACTGCTGATAAATTTATGACAGTAAACATAAATGCCGGTTTACAGGTTGGAGTAGCATACTCCCTTTCTGAAGGTTCTTTTGATAAACAATTGCTTAATTTCCATTCTTTTGATTTAGGTAAAAATCATTCTTTAGTCAATTTTACCCAAGAAGCTTTTACAACAGAAAGTCTGTTTGGATTAAAATTTGAAGGTGGGGAAATATCATATACAAAAGTTACATTTAAAAATGCTGGCGCTGTTACATTAGATTTGAATCAGTCAGCAGGGGAAAAAGGTAGCGTAATACTTAATTCCACAAATAAAAAAATTGATACTAGCTTTTATAATATTAAAACCTATGAAGTTGCATCAGATAGTTATATTTATGCTATTTATAACAAAAGTAGTGAATTTAAAGGTGGCGATGATAGTGCCAACAATAATACTCTAGATTATAGTAAAGTAGGGGCTGAAAAACAGGGTATATTAATAAATTTAAATGAAGCAAGAGTATATAAAGGCACTACAGACAATCCTGGTACAGATTACGATAGTTATGATAAATCATTTAGAAATATAAAAGGGTCTCAAGGTTCAGATACTGTAAGAATAACAGATTTAACAGCTTTATCCGGATCTCAAAGTTTAAATGTTAATTTAGGATATAATACACCTGCAAGTGGAGCATTTGATAATGCGAACGGCTCTAATAACACATTAAAAATAGATGTAAATTATAAGATTTATTACAACCTAACAGGCGGAACTTTATCCGCTAGTGAAAATGGGAGTAATTCAGTAGATGTATCTACTATCAAAGGTACGTCAAATCTTCGTCTTGCAGATAATAAACAAAATGTGTTATTAGTTAAAGGCTCTGTAGATGCCTCTCAAATACCATATAAACTTATAAATGGTGGAAATTACAATCCAAATGATAGATCTACAATGAATCTTATAGATGCTTCTAGTTCTGACAAATACTTCATGTTTGATGCTTCTACAGGTAAGTTATCAACTAATGGCGGCGATAACCAATGGAGTTCTTATAAAGTTGTTAATTTTAATTATATAAAAGGTAGTTCTGTTGGGTCTTCATTTTTGTCATATGGAATTGAGTCGTATGTTTTTGTAGGTCATGAAAATGCAGACAATACTTTATCTTATCAAAAATCTACTGTTGGTGTTACAGTAAATATTATAGGCAATGGATCTGGGGTAGTTAATAAATCTGGAGATAATAAAGATACTTATGAAAATATTAAAAACTTTGTAGGTAGTAATGTTCATGATGATTATAAAGTTTCAAATTCAGATATTACATTTTTAGATGGTATCACAATACAAGGTAATTTTAATACATCTTCAGATATGAATAATGCTATTATCTTTGACGCAAGTATTGAAAATTTAACATTAGATTTAACTACAGAAAATGCGCAATGGGATAAAGTATCTGTATCTGATGGTGGTATGCATAGTGCAAGTAGTTTTAAAACCAAAAATCTGAGCATATATAACTTTACAAATAAAGTAAAACATATAAATATTGTTATTCAAGATGCTTTACAACAAAATGTTTATGTTAGCGCTGATTCTTCTATTTTAAAAATGATTTATAAAAACACTACTGATAACATTACTTTCTACGCAGAAGATAGCAAAGTTATAAGAGGTTCATATAGTGATTCACTAAAAGGTATTTCTATTTTAGAATATGCAGGAAGTAAAAAAATTGATATAAATGCTGCTTATAACAGAAACCATACTTATCTATCAAGTTCAACAGGGGAAATGCATATATCTTATGCTAGTGCCAATACTAATTTTGATGGGCTAAATGTAGATTTTAATACAGATGTAAATGGTTATTATACAATAAACAAAGGTTCTACTTATAAAGATTTAATAAAAAATGCAAACAGTATTACAGGAATAACTGGTAAACAAAATATTTACTCTATTATAGATCATAGTAATAATCAAACATGGAAGGTAGTAACTATAAATGGTGGTGCTTTAGATGTTGTGAGTTTTGAAAAGTTTTATGGCAATCCCGCAACAGATACAGCTAGACATGATTTTACTTCTAATCAATTATCGAATTTTAGTACATATGGTTATAATTTAATAAATATATCTAACTATAAATTAACCGGAAAAGGTACTTTTAAGTTTCAAGCTAATGACACATCTAAAGGTTATATTATAGATGGTGGTTTGAGAAATGGACAATCTGATAATACATTTGATTATACAGAATTAGAAAATTCTCCTACAACAACATATATTTTCGGTAGCCCTGGGCAAGTTACAGTTAATAAGCAATTTGACTCAGCAGGAAGTAAAATAACAAAAACAGATTTGTTATCACATGTAACTAAAATAATAGGTGTAAAAAACGGAAGCGATATTTATCAAATCGGATCTAGTATTCAATTTGCAGGAATACAAGAACATGATAAATCAGGAACACAATATACTAATTCGATAGATTTTGGAAAAGTAACAATAACAAACAAGTTAATTTTTAGATATAACGATGGTAACATAAATGTTACAGAGGAAGGGCCTAATAATACTACTTATAATCAAACTTATCAATACTTTTCAGATATAAAAGTTAGTAAAACCTCTGAAGTTCATGTTGCAAGTCTTAGTGAAGCTAAACCTGTAAAATTTTCAGCTCCAAGTGGTTCTACTGCTATATTTTATGTAGGTGATACTCCAGGTGTTGCAGATGTGTATGTTAATTATGTAAAAACTGGAATAACTTCTCTTAGATTCAATCAAAACTCTAGTTCTACCAAAGTTGCAGAGTTACTTTCTTTTGGTGGTGTAAAAACAGAAGGTTCTTCTACTGCAATACATATAAGTAAAAAAGTAACAGAGACAGGTATGTTTGAAGGCCATGAAAATCAATATACTAACTCTATCACATATGAACCAGGTGGTTCTGGGGATTTAGTATTTTTAAACACATCACAAGCAACATATCATAGTGCGGCTATGGGTAATGGTAGTAATGATGAGTTTAAAAACATTTACATTTATAATCTTAACAATGCTTCAGGAAATACAGTTACAATTGCAGCAAGAACACCTGGTGCCCATAAAATACTTGTAGATGGAGGTACAGGTGGAAATAATTCTGTTATATTAGGAGCAGGATATAAAAATGTAACTTTAGACTTTTCTTCTTCTGGGTTAGATGGAGTTATAAGTGGATATGATCTTAAAAACTTCCAATCTTATACTTTATCTACAGGAGATGATACAGTATATATTGATGATGTTACAACTGAAATAAAAAACCGTTATATTTTAGATGGTGGTGGTAGCGAAAACAAAAATGATCGTATTTTTTATACAAAAGTTAGCAAAGACATCAATATTACCTTTGATCTTCCACCAGCAGGCAAATTATATGATACCTTTGCAGTAGATAAAACTGAAGGATTAACAGATATTATTTCAAGATTTGATAAAATTCATCTTAATAAAAATGTCAATAATACTTTCAATTTTAGAAATTATTCACATTCTGGAGAATATTTAATAGATTTTGGAGAAGGTTCTACGAAAGGAACAGCTAATTTTTCAAGCTCATTAATCAGTGGTACATTCATATTCGATGAGAAAGGAGCCCTGCAAGCTAATTTTAGCAAAACTGAAAATTCACAAGTTGTATTCAATTTCACTTATTTGACAAACTTTATAGCGACAACATTTGATGATAAGTTCAACCTAGATAGTGAAAAAAACTATGGTAATTTGAACATCAGAGGTAATGTAGGAACAAATACAATTATAATGTCAGGGAGTAAAGATACAACCTTTTATTTACAAAATGGAATTATACAGACAACTGCAGGAAAATTGCTATCTTTCAGTGAAGTTCAAAAATTCATTGGTTCTTCTTCTTCTGTTAATACATTTGTAATGTCTGATAAAGATACTAATAATAATATTGTAAATTATAATGTAAATGGTGGGGGGGTATTAAAAAATAATACCGCAGATTTCTCTAATATATCTATATCTAATATGAATTTTGAAGTTAAGCAAAAGCAAATAGATGCTACTACTTCATCAAATAAGAATACTTTGCAAAATATTTCTACAATTAAATTGTCATTAACAGCAACAAATGTAGTAAAAATTATTGAAAAAGGAAATTACTATAATAATGAACTTAATCTTGAAGGTGGAAACAACGCAGACAATACTATAGATTTTACAGGATACACAGATTATTCTGGTGGTATAATAGATTTAAATTATAATTCTAGAACCGTTGCCACTTTAACTGGTATCAATTACATATTAACCAATTTTACAACAGTAAAAATGGTAGCAGGGTCTGTTATAACAGTTAATATAGATACTGTAAATTTCAATAAAATTCAAAATTTTATTGCTACAGCTAGCCTTTCTGCTCCCAATGCTTCTACGGACTTTAACTTAAAAAATTCTTCAGGTAATTTACAAAGAGTGGCTATTAATTTATCTAGTAATCTTATAGAATATTCTAGCAGTCAAATTAAATTAAATGGTGTTTTTAATATAAATGTAGATCCCATAAAAGTTGTAACTGTAAAAATAATTGATCCTAGTCAAGTTAGATCTAATGTGATACTTAGTAAGCCTACAGATGGTGTTACTAACACTTTAGATTTAACAGGTCTTATTATTTCAAATGGAAATTCATCTTATTTATTAAATATAGAATACAGTTATTACAATAATTCTATGACAATGAAATTAGAAGGTGCTAATGGTAAACAAATAACTAATGTAACAGATCTTATAGCATCTAATGCTTCTGCTACTATGGTATTTACTCGTAATAATCCAGTTGTTGAAGGTGTGACATCTACAGATACGATTAGAACAATAACAGCAGGTGCTGCAGCAAATCAAACTTTAAGAATTGATAGTTCTTTATCATCTCCTGATGGAGAAGGAGGAGCAATAGTAATAGATGATACTGGTATAATTTTAGGTCAGGATAAATCCAATTATTTTAATGCTGAAAAAATAACAGCTGGATATATGCGTTTCAAAAACTTTAAATCAATCATAGCTGAAAATAATACTAATGAAAATGTACATGTTAAGTTAAACTCAGCTAATATTGGTAAATTAACTCATATCACACTTGCTACAGCTTCTAATATAAGTGTTATACATCAGATGAATTTATCTAGCATGAAGTCTGCCGTATCTCTACTAATGGATCAATCTAGTATTGCTTATTTGAATGTAACAGGTGGAACGGTATCTGCTGATGCTCAAAATACAATCAAACTAACTGGTTTCAACTATATTTATTTAAGTAAAGGGCATAACCACACTATAACTGTAAAAGATATACAAACAAATATACATTTATATTCTGATACTCAAAGCTCTGCAGATGTAAAAACATCATATATAGTAAATGATACTATATCGAATGTATACCTTAGTAAAAAAACAGTTTTAGAGCATGAAGAAATAGGTTTTTATTTGACTAAAAATGGGGCGGCGAACCCAGAAACTTCAACATCGGGTATTATGTTACCTAATGCGTTATCTTTATCTTCTCCTAATGAAGTAGAAACAGTAAATTTCATTATAGGTAAAAGTCCATTTACTAGTTCTGGTAATACTACAGACACTGAACATACAGTTACCTTCAAAGATTTGAATAACACAACTCAAACAATAACTAATGTTAAAAACATTAATTTATTTGGTTGGTGGAGTAATTTAAAAGGAACATTAGAGTTAGGTAAAGCAGCATCATTCATTATTGAAAAAAATGAAGCCACAAATGCTACTTTCAGAAATACTGTTAATATGACATTTAATCCTGGAGTTACAGGCACTTTAATAAATTTAGCAGCTCCTTACCTAGTTCAACATGCAGTGTCAGAATATCCAGCTTTGGCTAGAGATTATAACATACTAACTGTAAAAGGTTATATTGCTAACGGAATAGATATAAACACAAGTATAACCATAAAGCAAGGTCAAGCCTCTCATAAACCTGTTATATTAATGCCTTTAGTGATGACAGCAGGTGATGATGCAAGAGTTACACCTCAACGTGCTCATGGTAGAAGTGAAGTTGTTGTAACTTATCCTAAGAAAAATACATCTGTTGAACTTATTTATACTAAAGGAGATCAAATAGAAGGAACACATTTATCTTCAGCAGGAGGGATGATAGGTGCAAATATAAAAAACACTTCTGATAGCAGCAATGTAACAGTATATAATGCTAACTACATTATCTTGGAAAATGGAGGTTTTTTGAAATTTAATCAAAGTTTTATAGATTTGATTAAATCAAGATTAACTTCAGAGATAGACACTTCAAAAGTCTGGGGTTGGAATACATTAGGTGAGGCACATGCTTATGCGGGTACTGGTGCTAATGATGATAATTTATCTCTTGCTGGTATGCATATAATAGACAGAAGTGGAACAGCAGTTTTTAATTATCCTGTTATATCAGCATATAGTAGTAATAGTCATATAGATGGTAACTACTATATAGTAAAAGACAGTTCAGGTGGACAACAAGCTAAAGTCGAAGTTTATAACTTTTTATATTTCAAAGCAGATACTAACTTAAATGCACGTTCAATTGGTGTATCTTATGATGTAGGTACTGAACACATAATGAGAGGTGGTGCAATAGATAAGCAGCCTTTATATATGGATGAAGCTAAAGAGGTTGTAATACATGATGTTCGTGATGGTGCTATTGTTAACTGTAAAGAAGATGCAAGTGTAAGCTTTGCCAATCAAGGGCTAACAGCGCATTGGGCAGTAGGAAGTAAAGATATAGCAGTAAAAATAGGAGCAGAAGAATATACATTGAAAAAAGGTGATTATCTGATTGTACAAAATGAAGATAAAACAAGAACTATGTATATAAACCATGCTAAGGAAACTAATTTAGAAAATAACCCTACAGAACAACGTGATGATTCTTTGAATGAAAATGGAAATTGGAATGTTCATGATGGTAGTTCTATGCATCATGAATTACCAGCAACTCCTCATGTAACAGAGGAGGATGTATCAGGTTCTAGTGGTTATGATCCTAATGATCCACATAGTCGTTCTCATTAATATATAATAATTTTATATAATAAAAGACTCTACATAGTAGAGTCTTTTATTTTAATTTATAAAAATAAGTTATATATATTTTTTATATATTATTAAGAATAATTTTATTTTGAGGTTGCTTTTATTACAGGTTCGTCATGTCTAGAGCCTACACTTTCTATTCTTATGATTTTATTAGCAACAGAAATAGCTTTGCAAACTCCTATCCAATAATTATCAGTTTGTGTTATATTTTTTTCACAAGGAATATCGTCTGTTATGTCAAACATAGCAACAATAGGAGAAATTTTATTTATAGCATCTAATGTACCATCATTATAAGAAACTACTAAATGTTGAGATTCAGTTATAACTAATTTTGGGAAAACATCTTCTTTTTTTATATCATAAAGCAATGCTAAAAAAACAGTATTTTTAGGCCAATAAGCTAACATTTTTGCTATTTTTTCCCCAACAATATTGGGTGAGTTAGTCTCAGAAGTTCCAAAATTTTCTATTTTACTATTTAAAGAAATATTATAAGCAAGACCATATAATTTTGAAAGATCTTCTTTATTGTTTTTATTACTAAAGTAAACTACGTTATTTGGTAAATTACTAATTGAATTGGTGGTTTGTTTATTTCCATTTTTGCCGTAAGTAGTTTGAAAATTCTTTTTTTCTCTATCGGAAGTTTTATCTGGTGAAGCTAAAATAGCTGCAGAAGCAGCATTAATTTGAGTTAAACTTATTAGACACATTGTAAATATTTTTATGTTTGGTGCTATTTTCATTGTAATACCTTATTAAATATATTATGATATAGTACATTGCTGATTAAATAATTATATACTAATTACTCAGCATGACAATAGGACTTAATTGTTATCGATTATTTTAATCGTCAATATCTTTAAAATTCGTTTTATAAAAACTTATTTTTTGAGTTTTCAGGTTTCAAAAAGGCCAAATTTATCATTAATAGGATATATTTAGGGAGATTTATAAATTTCATTTCATGTATCGTATGTGTGTCTTAATTGTTACCTATTAATTTTAGCTATAAAGATTAAATATGATTGTATATTTCAATCCTATTACATTATACAACTTTACATGAAAGAGAAGAAATGGAATCTTACCAAGAATTAAATATACCAGAATGGTTAAAAGCATCTTTAATCAATATGGGTTATCAAAAACCTACAGATGTACAAGCACAAGCAATTCCTCTGATATTAGAAGGAAAAGATGTATTAGCATCAGCACAAACAGGAACTGGAAAAACTGCTGCTTTTTTAGTACCTTTATTACATCACTTATCTAATAATCCAACAGCAACAGCATTAATTTTAACGCCTACTAGAGAACTTGCAACTCAAGTTAACAATGTAGCAATTGAAATGATGAAAGGAAGCAAAAATTTATATACAGCTCTGTTAATAGGTGGAGAAAGTATTTATAGACAATTTCAACAATTAAAACGTTCACCAAGATTAATAATTGGTACTCCTGGAAGAGTAACAGATCATATTAATCGTGCATCATTGAGCCTAGCATCTACAACTCAAGTAGTTTTAGATGAAACAGATAGAATGTTAGATATGGGTTTTGGTGTACAAATTGATGAAATTTTTAAACACATAAGTAAAGAGAAACAAACTATTTTATTCTCTGCAACTTTACCTAAAGGAATTCAAGCATTAGTGCACAAATACTTAAAAGATCCTGTTCGTGTAGCAGTAGGAGAGCTTAACATGGTAGCACCTAAAGTTATACAAGAAGCAAGAGAAACCCAAGATAAATTATCTGCCTTAATGAAGGTTGTTGAAGAAACTACAGATAATGATTCTATTATTGTGTTTGTAAAAACAAAAATATCAGCTGAAGAGTTAAAAAACATACTAAGAGACAGATCTTTAAAAGCAGATTGTTTACACGGTGGTTTAAAACAAAGCAGAAGAGAGCAAACAGTTAGAGCATATAGAGCTAAAAAATTTAAAATTCTTATTGCAACAGATGTAGCAAGCAGAGGTTTAGATATAGATCATATTTCTTATGTAATAAATTATGATTTACCTGAAAATCCAGAAGATTATGTACACAGAATAGGAAGAACAGCAAGAGCAGAAAGAGAAGGTAAAGCAATATCTTTCATAACTAATGCTGATAAATATAAATGGCGTATAATTCAAAGATTTATTGGTGCAGAAACTGGTAAAAGTGAAGATGATGGTCAAAGAGCTCCAAGAGGTAGATTTGAAAATAATAGATCTGGTTTTGGAAATAACAAAGGCTACAGAAGTTCTGGTTTTGGTGGCAATAGAAGTTTTGGCAACAGAAATTCAGGTTTTGGTGGTAATTCTGAAAATGCAGGTAATGGTGGAAGCAGAGGCTTTGGTAACAGAAGACCTGCAAGAGATCAAAATGAAGCCCAAAGTTTTAGAGATAAACCTAAAGCTAAAAGATTTTTTTAGAGTTAAAAAAACTTTAGTTATAATCAAAAGAAGAATGAGTAATCATTCTTCTTTTTTTTATTTTAATGTGATCAATTAATAAAGTAAAAAACAATGAAGTTTTTATACTTTTAAATATATGTTCTTATAAGTTCTTATTAAAAAAACTAGCTAATTCTTTCAAAGATATTTCAATATATTCTTTTTTATCATAAAGATCTACATGTGATGCTGAAGGAACTACAAAAAATTCTTTTGGATCTTTAGCTTTATTATATGCATCTTCACTGAAATATGCAGACACAGCACGTTCTCCAACAATAAATAGTATTGGTCTAGGAGAAATTGTTTCAATTTGTGCAAAAGGAAAAAAGTTCATCATTGCAGCCTGACTAACTAAAGAATAAGAAGTATCAGTGTTAGGATGTTGTGCTCTTTTTGTACGATAATAATCATAAAATTCACGAGTATTCTCTGTGTCTTTTTCAGTTATTTTATCTGGAACTCCAAGAGTATCTGTACGTTTTGCTCCTGCAAATTCTTTAGTGCGTAATTCTCCGATCTTATCTAAAATCTCCATACGTTGTTCATAACTAATCGCATCGCCTAAACCTTGTCTACGTGCACGCCCCAAATCATACATACTAACAGTTGCTATGGCCTTAATTCTATGATCGATTGATGCAGCAGAAATTGCATAACCCCCACCTCCACAAATACCAATAACTCCAATTTTATCTTTATCAACTAATTCATGATTACTTAAAAAATCTACAGCAGCACTATAATCTTCTACTCTAATACCAGGTACTTCTATGTTTCTAGGTTCTCCACCGCTTTCTCCCCAAAAAGAAGCATCAAAAGCAAGTGTTATAAAACCCATTTCTGCAAGTTTTAATGCGTGTAAACCAGAAGTTTGTTCTTTTACCCCAGTAAAGGTATGCCCAATGATTATTGCTTTATGTTTTTTAGATTTATCTATATTTTTAGGAATATACATATTCCCAACAACCTCGATGGAAACTCTGTTTTTAAATTTTACTTTTTCAACTATAACTTTATTACTTTGTGGTATAGCTGCCAAAGCATGATTATTGGAGTTTGAAAATAATATTGTTCCAACCATAATTAGAAATGCTCCTTTTAATATTTGTTTTATTTTTATATTCATAAAAATTCCTTATTGTTTATTTTGTAATATACTTTTTAAGTTACTATTTGCACGCTTAGATACATCTTGAGAAATATTATTTTGCATTATATTTATAATTTCATTAAGTTGTGCCTCTGTTAATCCGATATTAATTGCGATCTTTAAATGACCTCTTAATTGTGCTTCTGTTCCTTCAAGACTGGCTAACATAGCAACAGTTGCTATTTCTCTATCTTTATAAGTCAAAATACCACGCCCAAAAATATCTGCAAAAAGATGCTCTTTCAAGAATATAGAAATAGTAGGAGAAAAATCTTGGTATGCAGCTTTATTGGGAGCCCCAATTAATTCAGTTTGAATTTTTTCTCCAAAGCTAAGTTTGTTAGTATTGTTAGATACCATTTTTCCTTCAGGACCATTTATATCTTTTATACCTTGTGATTTGCGAATATCTAATATTTCCATAAAGGCATTGAGAGCGTTCAAACTACGAGGAAAACCAGCATAAGCATAAACTTGTATTAAAATTTCTTTTATTTCATTTATAGTAAGACCATTTTCTAAAGCTATTGTTAAAGATTTTTTTAAGTCATTGATTTTACCTGTTGCAGCAAATGAAGCAATAGGAATTATAGATTTTTGCTTGATAGTAAGTTCTGTCATGTCATTTGCCTTAAGTTGTACATTGAAAAATATGCTAGTTAATAATACTGTAAAAAAAATTTTTTTCATTCTTATCATAAGTGCTTCCTAATTAGCATTGAATTGGCTATCTGTTACTTTTTCTAACCATACTGTAGTATTTTCCTCAGCAAAAGGTACAAGTGCAAGATGTGACATTGCATTGTTTTGTGTAGCTCCATGCCAATGTTTTATGCCAGATGGAAACCATATAATATCACCAGATTTTACTTCTATAATAGGCTCACCCCATTTTTGAATTTGCCCAACTCCAGAAATAATATATAACATTTGACCTTTAGAGTGGGTATGCCAGTTAGTTCTTGCTGTTTTTTCAAAAGTAACAATTCCTGAAGAAATCTTTGCTTCATGATCAGCAGCAAAAAGCATTTTTACTTCAACTTGACCTGTGAAATTTTCAGATGATGCCTTTTTAGATACCATATCTGCTTTTCGTATAACTTGTATATTTTTTACATCTTTCATATTATTACTCTTTATATTTATTAAAATTGTTTAAATCAAAAGAAATGATCATTGTAATAGCTTATATTTCAAAGTTTACTTAATATTTTGGAAACCAATCTTTTTAAGCCAACTATCAATACCAGAAGTTCTATTTCCTGTTGCTATCAATGCTTCTTGTATTGAACAGTTTGTACAATTTTTTGTTAAATCATCAATAGTACGTTGTTTTCCATAACTTGCATTACTTATAAATGGAATAACTATTTTATTTTTTAAGTTATGCTGTTTTAGAAAACTACTAACAGCAGGAGTGATAGTTCCCCACCAGTTAGGAGAACCTATAAAAATGACATCATAATCTGAAATGTTAGTAATTTTATTTTTTAATTGCGGAAGAAAACCATCTGCAATTTCTTTTTTTGCTTGTTGCCCCATAGTTTTGTAATCTTCAGAATAGTCATGGTTAATTTCTATTTTAAATAATTCTCCACCTACTTTATTCTGAATTTCTTTTGCCAGTGTTTCAACATTACCTGAATAAGAGTAATATGCTATAAGAATTTTCATGTTTTTTGTTATAGTATGATCTTTGTTTGTATTTATAGTTTCTGCTTTAGCATATCCAAAAGTAAAGATAGTAACCAATAAAGCAATAAATGTGATTGATAGTTTTTTCATGTTATACCTCGTGTTGGATTATTAATTTAATTCTTTTTCTTTCAAAAAATCAGAAAGTAGTTTAGCTATTTGTTTATTATTTAAGTCTGAAAACATAAAATGTGTGTTACCTTTAATACCAATTTCAGGTAAGTGAATTACTTTTACATCACCTCCATGACGATTAACCATATCAGCCCAAATTCTAGCCATTTTTAAACATGCTTGCCAGTAATCTAGAGCGGGAATATCTGATCTACCAGTTGGAATATTATCTCCATAATAAATAACAATTGGAATTTGAGTTAATTTTTTAAAATCTTCTTCAGATACAGCTACAGGTGTAACAGAAGCAAATTTATTAGGAATTGCTTGTGGCATATCACTTTCTGGAAAAACAAATCCGCTTCCAGGTTCATATGCAACTACAGCTTTAATGTTAGAACTTTTAATTGCAGCATACCAACCTGATCCACCGCCTTGTGAGTGAGTAACAAGAATGCTGGGTCCAATTTTATTGTGTAAAGCAGCTATTGCATCTGAAATAACATTTGCATCATAAGGTCCTGTATTTGGCGTCATTTGGCGGAAAAATTGATTCATAGATTCTTCATCTTTAGGAAATTGAGAATTATCAAATAATTTTGGCCATAATCCCATTCTGAATTGGGTAAACCACATTTGATCATCTGCTGCAGTTGGAATAGGGGCAGCTTGCATTGTTCGGCCTGCTCTTCCTCTACGTGGCTGATCTACTAAATATACTCCTCTACCTTCAGATAAAAAGATATTTTGAAATCCTTCACGACCATCTGCGGTAGTTTCCCAAGTTTTTGCAGATTGTCCTGCACCATGTAAAAATACTATAGGATATTTCTTTGCATTATTTGGTATTTGGTAAAATACATATGCATGGTCTCCATGTAAGGTTTGGCCTTGTTTGTTGTAAGGTTGTTTGGGATCAAAAGTTCCTTTTTCTGTAAAAACTTTACCACCTATAGCAAAACTTCCTTGCTCTTTAATTGTGATTAATTTTTTTTGATTGCTCTGACAACCATATATACCGAAAGTAAAAAAAAGTGCAAGAGCACAAATAAATTTATTTAGCATTATTTTTCCTCTGTGATTGTTCTATATATAAATATATTACTCCTACAAGTTATTTATAAATAGACACAAAGTTATCAAATTATTATCTAATTCTCTCACTTTCAAAAATATAAGGTTATAATCTTTAAATATAATAAAAATAGATGTCTGAAATGAATAAAAATATACATTTAAAAAATGAAATTTTGAAAAGCAAAATAAAACAATTAATTCCTAGTTCTGGATTATTAGAGACGCCTATAAAAGGATTTAATATGTCTCTTAGAATAAAACCAAATAGTTGGGAAAATTGTTTTTATAAACCCATGGTTATTATAGTAATCCAAGGTAAAAAATGTACAAAAGTTGGATCTGATCAGTTTATTTATAAAGAAAAGCAATGTGTTGTAAATAGTATAGATATTCCAATTTCAGGAAGAATCATTGAAGCTACTGAAGAAAATCCTTTTATGAGTTTATTTTTAGAACTTGATAGTTATTTGATAATTCAATTGTTATCAGAAATGAATGAAAGTAAGAAAAACTTTTCAACCCAAAAAGCTATTGGTATAGTAGATGTTGATCTTAATTTGCTTGATGCTTTTTTAAGATTAACAGAAACTCTGGATAAATCTGAAAAAGAAAGAAATATTTTGTCTCCAATGATTGTAAAAGAAATACACTATTTACTTCTAAGTGGACCTCTTAATGAATATATACTTTCTGTTAATACTAAAGGTACCAAAAGTCATCAAATTGCAAAGGCAATTTCTTGGCTTAAAAATAATTTCAAAGAGTCTGTAAGTATGGATGATTTAGCAGATATAGTTCATATGGCCCCCTCATCATTTTATAGAAACTTTAATAAAATTACTTCCATAACACCTTTACAGTATCAAAAAAGGTTACGTCTTAATGAAGCTCAAAGGTTGATGCTTACAGGTTACGATTTAGCAAGTGCCGCATATGATGTTGGTTACAAAAGTTATACGCAATTCAATAAAGAATATAAAAGTATGTTTGGCATACCACCTAAAACAGATATTAAAAGGCTTAAAATGTCTGTAAATATATAAAAAAAGATATTTAGATTTGAAGAGTAAAAATGAAAAATTTTTAAAAGAAATAAAAAAGAAATAAAATCCACCATTAAATGGCGGATAGAGAGGGATTCGAACCCCCGAAAGTGTTACCTTCGCCGGTTTTCAAGACCGGTGCTTTCAACCGCTCAGCCATCTATCCAAGGATTATAATAGTATACTATAGTGTAGAAATCAAGATATTTATTCTTTTAGATATTTTATATAAGGTTTGTTTCTATCTAAATATATAAAAGCATAGTTATTTTTTATCTTGGTAAAATCAATTATTTGTGAGTGAGCACAAAAATCATGGGAATATCCGATAAATAAAATCAAATCAGAATTGGAGCAATCTTCGTATAAATCTTCATAAGTGTCACTTATAGAGATCTTATAATCTTTAAGGCTAGTTACACAAGAATCTTTGATACAATTAAATAATGTGTCATTTTTTCTAGATATAGCCTGTATTTTATTACCAAACCAAGTACTGTGTAAAAATTTATTAGGATTTTTATAATATGTGACAGTGTTATTTCTAAAAAATGCAATAGTAGAAAAATTAGGTGAAATAATGATATCTGGTGTTTTAATTGCAAACAGATAATAAAATTGGGCGATTATCATAACAGTAACAAAAGTATATTTGATTTTGTATTTATAGAAAACAGCAAATAATACTATGGATAATAATATAATTGTAAAAATGTAATCTGGATAAAATGGAACAAAAGCTATAGAATATTCAGAAGCCGATGTTATTTTTGCTATATATAATATAAATTCCATTCCATAACTTGCAATCTTCAAGAAATAGATAGCTATAAAACTTGGAGTTATGTAATACAAAATCATAAAAGGCATTACAATAAAAGAAAAAACAGGTTCGCATACAAGATTACTCAAACTACCTAATAAAGATACATTAGAAAAATAAAAAGCTAATATAGGAGATATAGTTATTTCAACAATTGCAGTAAGTAGCATAGAAAATAAAATAATAAAAATCATTTTATACCAAAGTTTTTTCTGGCTCAAATATTGTATTTTTTTATATGCTAAAGGGCTTTGCATCAATAAAATAATTGCTAAAGTAGCAAAAAAAGATAATAAAAAAGAAGCAGAAAAAATAATATAAATATTATATGATACCAATACTACAGCCGCCAAAAACAATGTGTTTAAAGAAATAACTCTAAAGCCTAAGATAACAGCTAAACAGACCATAATATCAGCAATAACAGCTCTTAAAGCAGGGGTATTAGAACCAACAATAAATGAATAGGCAATTATAAGGGTCATTGTTAAAAAAGCAGCTACTTTTTTATTATCAAATCTCAAAGAAAATGAAGTACTAAAAGATAGAATTTTTTTGAAACAAAAAAACAATATTATAGATATCAAACTAATATGATATCCAGAAATAGAAATTATATGTGCAAGGGATGAATTTTGTAAATTAATCATATCATCATGGGGAGGTAAAGTGTAAGACCCCAAAGTTATAGCAATTAAGAAAGTTGCCAATCTATCATTTTTCAGCGAACTCCGTATTTGATTTGATAAATAATCTTTAAAAATGTCAATTTGATTAAAAAATTTATCTGTAAAATTTTCAATTTTGATATTTGTAATTATATCAATATTCTTATTTATAAAGCCAGTTGCTCCTATTTTGTTATAAAAATAAGCATTATATAAATTAAAACCAAACGGTTTTAATTGTTTTGAAATAGGGTATAAATTACCTGTAAAAGAAATAACATCACCAACGTTTATGATAGTATTTCCTTTATATTGCATTCTAGCATAACTTGGTAATACCAAAGCTTTGACTTTATTTCCAGAAATTTGAATATCTGTTATATAAATTTTAGATGTATTGTAATAATAAGATTTTTCAATATTGTATACAGTTGCATACATGTGCTTATACATAATAGTTTTATTCAGTAAAGTTGCATCAAAGGAATAATGTTGAAAAAAAGATACACTATAACCTAGTATCAAAAAACAATATAATATAGAAAGTTCTTTGATATATGTATATTTTTTAGCAAATAAGAATAATATAATAATTGCTAAAACAAGAGGAAATATAAATAAATTGATATTAAAATCAAAATAAATGCATATAAAAATTGAAAATAAATAACATACAGATGATATTAAAAACATAATATGTCAAAAATTGAATACTACAAACTATTCTGTTTCAGATAGTAATCCTTTTTCAGCCTTTTTGAAATTTGATGCAAGTAGCATAACACTTTTTTTATTTTTGTAATAAGTTATGTAGTTATACCATTTAATTTCTAAAGGAAGAATTTTTTTTATAGTAATAAGATTTTTCTTTTTATCAAAATAAAAATGCCATGTTTGCATTATATTGTTGGTATCTTTAACAGTAAATTTGAATGAAGTCATATCGATATATTCAAGAACGATAACTTCTGAGTTTTTAATAAAATTAAAAGATGAATCCCATAAATAATATAATTTATAAGAAGAAATTACTTTCCATGCTAAATCGTGGTTAGTAAACCCTACTTCAGTAATAATACCTTGATCTGCAAGCATAGTGTTAGAAACAACTTTAAACAAGAAAAATAAAATAGTACAAATTATAATTATATATAAACAAATAGGCATCGTCTCACAAAATTGAATTAAATATTAGGTATGTAGTGATAAAAAGAATCATATCACGAAGATATTATATAATAAAAGAGAGAAGAAAAGAAGGAATAAAGGGAAGTTTGAAGAAGAGAGATAAAAGAGTTGACAATGAAGTTGTGATGATATACTATATCTAAGTCCGAGGGGGCTCTGAGAGTTTCAGAGTGTCTGAGGGAGTTATCGATTAAGTAAAGAAGTAGAGAATTTGATCTGTGGCGAGAGTTATGGATTGAAAGAGAAAAGAATATATATATCCAATATAAATAATACTTTATTGGAGAGTAGAAATTGAACTGAGTTTGGTGATAGTAATAATTATCACCGAGCATGTATCTCAAAGAACAAAGGGCACCAAGTGGATGCCTTGGCATAAAGAGGCGATGAAGGACGTGTTAATCTGCGAAAATCCCTGGGGAGCTGGTAAGAAGTGTTGATCCGGGGGTGTCCGAATGGGGGAACCCAGTCTTTATAAGACTATCTTATAGCTGTAAGGCTATAAGAGGCGATACGTAGGGAACTGAAACATCTTAGTACCTACAGGAAAGAATATCAAACGATACTCCGTGAGTAGTGGCGAGCGAAATCGGAAGAGCCTAGTGATCTGTGTGTAAGAATTGGAATTGCCTGGGAAGGTAAGCCATAGAGGGTGAAAGCCCCGTACAAGTAGAAAGCACATAGATACCAGAGTAAGGCGGGACACGAGAAATCCTGTTTGAACATGGGGGGACCATCCTCCAAGGCTAAGTACTCCTTTATGACCGATAGTGAACAAGTACCGTGAGGGAAAGGTGAAAAGAACCCCGAGAGGGGAGTGAAATAGACCTGAAACCTGGTGCCTACAAGCAGTCAGAGCTGGCGTAAGCTAGTGATGGCGTACCTTTTGTATAATGAGTCAGCGAGTTCATGTTGCAAGCAAGCTTAAGTCGATAGATGTAGGCGTAGCGAAAGCGAGTCTTAAAAGGGCGTCAAGTTTGTAGTATGAAACCCGAAACCCGCGCGATCTAGCCATGAGCAGGTTGAAGATAGGATAACACCTATTGGAGGACCGAACCCACTACCGTTGCAATGGTAGGGGATGACTTGTGGTTAGGGGTGAAAGGCCAATCAAGCCGGGAGATAGCTGGTTCTCCGCGAAAACTATTGAGGTAGTGCGTCGTAATAGTCCATAGGGGGTAGAGCACTAGATAGGCTAGGGGGTTTACCGACCTACCAAACCTAACTAAACTCCGAATACCTATGAGATGTTTTACGGCAGACAGTCTATGGGTGCTAAGGTCCATAGACGAAAGGGAAACAGCCCTGACCCTCAGCTAAGGTCCCTAAATTATGATTAAGTGTGAAAGAAAGTGAGAAAGCCATGACAGCCAGGAGGTTGGCTTAGAAGCAGCCATCCTTTAAAGAAAGCGTAATAGCTCACTGGTCTAGATAAGTTTTCTTGCGTCTAAGATGTAACGGGGCTAAAATCATATACCGAAGCTAGGGAATGTAGTTTTGCTACATTGGTAGCGGAGCGTTCTGTAGGCCGATGAAGCAGTTTTGTGAAGAATTGTGGAGGTATCAGAAGTGAGAATGCTGACATAAGTAACGATAAACAGAGTGAGAAACTCTGTCGCCGTAAATCTAAGGTTTCCTACGCAATGTTAATCAGCGTAGGGTTAGCCGGCCCCTAAGGTGAGGCTGAAAGGCGTAGCCGATGGGAATCAGGTTAATAATCCTGAGCCTGCTAGAAGTGACGAATGTTAGAGGTTGTACAGTCTTAACGGATTGATTGTGCGGCTGATAATGTTCCAGGAAACAACTCTAGCGAATAGACCGTACCGTAAACCGACACAGGTAGATGGGTAGAATATACCAAGGCGCTTGAGAGAATGGTGCTGAAGGAACTCGGCAAATTGACCTCGTAACTTCGGGATAAGAGGTCCCTAGCAGAAGGCAACTTTTGCTAGGGGGCACAGAATAGGGGGTAGCGACTGTTTACTAAAAACACAGGACTTTGCAAACTCGTAAGAGGAAGTATAAGGTCTGACGCCTGCCCGGTGCTGGAAGGTTAAGGTGAGATGTGAGAGCATTGATCTGAAGCCCCAGTAAACGGCGGCCGTAACTATAACGGTCCTAAGGTAGCGAAATTCCTTGTCGGGTAAGTTCCGACCTGCACGAATGGCGTAACGACTTCCCCACTGTCTCCAGCACCAACTCAGTGAAATTGAACTCTCCGTGAAGATGCGGAGTACCCGCGGTTAGACGGAAAGACCCCGTGCACCTTTACTATAGCTTTACATTGATATTATGAGTTAAATGTGTAGGATAGGTGGGAGACATTGAAGTTAGTACGCTAGTATTAATGGAGTCACCCTTGAAATACCACCCTTTTAACTTATGATGTCTAACTGAGGTAAGAAAACCTTATCCAGGACCGTGTATGGTGGGTAGTTTGACTGGGGCGGTCGCCTCCCAAAGAGTAACGGAGGTGTACAAAGGTAGGCTCAGACCGGACGGAAATCGGTCGTTGAGTATAATGGCAAAAGCCTGCCTGACTGCGATATTGACAGATAGAGCAGAGACGAAAGTCGGTCATAGTGATCCGGTGGTCCCGAATGGAAGGGCCATCGCTCAACGGATAAAAGGTACGCCGGGGATAACAGGCTGATACCGCCCAAGAGTTCAGATCGACGGCGGTGTTTGGCACCTCGATGTCGACTCATCACATCCTGGGGCTGGAGTAGGTCCCAAGGGTTCGGCTGTTCGCCGATTAAAGTGGTACGTGAGTTGGGTTTAGAACGTCGTGAGACAGTTCGGTCCCTATCTGCCGTGGGCGTTGGATATTTGAGAGGAGCTGTCCTTAGTACGAAAGGACCGGGATGGACGCACCTCTGGTGTACCTGTTGTCACGCCAGTGGCATCGCAGGGTAGCTAAGTGCGGAAAAGATAACTGCTGAAAGCATCTAAGCAGGAAGCTTGCCTCAAGATGAGATATCCCCATTAGAGCCGTTGTAGACTACGACGTTGATAGGTCAGGTGTGGAAGTACAGCAATGTATGAAGCTAACTGATACTAATTGCTCGATTGATTTGAGAAATCAACATGCTCGGTGATAATTATTATGTTAAATATCATAATTATTGCTTAGTTTAATGACATTCCAATAGGGTGTTAAAGTATATATATTCTTATTTCTATCTAGTTGGTTTGGTGATTATAGCAAGGATGCAACACTTGATCCCATACCGAACTCAACAGTGAAAAGCCTTAGCGCCGAGGGTACTGTGTCTTAAGGCACGGAAGATAAGGTCGTTGCCAAACCTATTAGATAGAAATAAATCTCTTACTCTACACTTTCTTAATTGTTAACATTTTCTTACTTATATCCTTTAAATCATTATAATCAAAATAGTTTTCACTATTGATACATGCTATTGTTTAGATGAATATATTATATTTTGTTTTAAACAAACATCTATAATTAAACTTGATACATTAGCTTTTAATTATTTTATAAACTTGATTTTTATAGTTATTTTAAGATGTGTAAATAATAAAAAATATTTTAAAGGCAAATAAAAATAAGATTGTTATTTATACCGAAAATGTATAATATATCAATTTATTGAATTTTATTAAGGTAGCTATGTCTGAAATTGAAAAAATATATTTATCGTGGGAAGATATCCACAAACTATCAAAAAATCTTATAGAAATAATAAAATCTAACCATCCAGAGATAAAAGGTTTAGTTACAGTTACACGAGGAGGTTTGATACCAAGTGCAATAGTAGCTTCAGAACTTAACATAAGAAATATAGAAACAATAGCTATATGTAGCTATGAAGAAGAATGTCAGATGAAAGATATGAAAATATTATCATTACCAACAAATGCAATGAAAGATTTAGGTACAGGTTGGTTAGTAGTAGATGAGTTAGTAGATACAGGGCAAACTTTAGAATATATAAAAACAGTTTTACCACATGCAAGTTTTTATTCTTTAATAACCAAAATAGATACTGATTTAATAAATGGTTATGTTGAAAAACACAATCCTAATTCTTGGATTTACTTCCCATGGGAAAATGAGTAATATAAATATTATATAATATTCTAAAATATAGTAGGTGTATCATGAACCTGAATACTTTAGTTTTGATTATTCTATCTTGTTGTTTATTAGTTTTTGGATCTTTTTTTTATTTAAATACAAAAGGACCATCAATCAAACCAATTCAAGCAGCTTTGGTTTGTTCTAAAGTTGTACAAAGTAAAGTTTCTACTCCTTTTAAACTATTACGTTATGAATTTTCTAATCGTCATTCATTACTATACGTGAAATCAGAACTTTTATTACTTTATGACAATGATTTTAAGGCAACAGCTACTTGCTTTATAAAAAGAAATAATCCTAAAAACACTATACAAATCAAAGAAGCCTTAATTATAAATGATAACGGTTATTTATTCAAAGTTTCAGATATAAAAGTTGAGTATAGTAACCAAAAATAAGGTTATTATATCTCTGATAATTATGTTGAAAGTTTTTACAATGTAATGTAAAATATTACAAAGTATGCATTGCTGTTTTAGGCATTGCACTTTTTAATAATTATAATAGTAAAGAGATTGTGATATGTCTTTAAGAATGAATTTTTTTCCACTGCATTTTATTGTTACGTTGCTGCTTTTAGTTGTTGGTGTGGTAGCTAATGCAGAAATTATCTTTCTTTATATGGAATCTAACATATATTTGAACGGTTTTATCATTGCTTTATTTATATTTGCTACATTTTGGTCTTTAGGTGTCTTATCTTATTTTGGTCGTAGTTCTAGAATATTAAACAAGCTTCTTACTTCAGTTAATTCACCTCTTTCTTCTGGTGGTGAAGGTGGTAAAACTAGGAAGCAAGCTCTTTACGTTTCTTCCACTATAGCAGGTACTCTGGTTGATAGTCCTGTAGTTTCAAAGATATTATCTTCTTCAATGAGGGCAGGTAAGTTATCTGTAAGTTATTCTGATTCTTTAGTAGTTGTTTCTACTGTTAGGGAAAATGGAGCTAGGGTTTTAGCTCCTGTGAAGTTTATTGCTGGTATATTTACTATTTTAGGTTTGTTAGGAACATTCGTTGGGTTGTTGGAAACGATAGATGGTGTTGGTAATGCGTTAGCTGCAGTTTCTGATGTTGGGAATTTAGATATATTAGCACTAGTAAAATTATTTGCTGAGCCTTTAAAAGGTATGTCTATAGCGTTTTCTGCATCGTTGTTTGCTTTGGCGTCAAGTTTGATTTCAAATTACTCTGTGTTTGTTTGTGAATATAAATTAAAGACTTTTACGAATAAATTGCAGAATTACTTAACTGCAGGTGTTACGTTAATTGATGCCGATCCAAACAAAATTGAAGCTAAAGATATTTTGATTTCTTTAGACGAATCTTTTGCTAAGTTATATAACGGTTTAGCTGAAAGACTGGATGTTATAGCAGATGGTATTTTCGCAATGTCTAAAATCATAGTTCGTACTCAAGAAAGACAAGATAAGTTACTTTCTGTTATGACAGAGCATTATGAAGCAGTTTCAAGTTTTGCAGATAAGATTCCAGAAGTGATCGAGTATTTGTCTGCTATACCGAAGGTGGTAACTACAGTTGAAGATGTCTTAAATCGTAATTGCGATGATATTATGAATTATTTAGATAATAATGTTGTTAAGCTTCTTAATGTTATAGCTGGGGCTTCGGTAGATGGAGTTGATATTGTTGATGAGTTAACAGAGGTTGCTTCTACTATTTCAAGTAACACGTTAGATTCGTCGAATTCGAACAGAAAATCTTTGGATATTTCAGAAAAAATTGCTCCTGTCATTCAAAACATTTCGGGTCAGTTAGGGGAAGTTGTACATATAACTGACAATGTTTCTGATAATTTATCTAGTGTTTTAGGAGAAAACATTTCTCAAAACAATGCTTTGAGTGATATTGTTATGAAGTCTTCTGAAGGTGTATCTGTGTTGTTAGATATAGCAACTATAGGAGCGGTGCAAAGTCAAAGTTTATCTGATATTTTGAATGTGTCTAATGTATCGTCTGGTTTCTTAAATGACGTTGCTGGTAATTTGCAGCGTACTTACCAGGTTTCTATTGATAATTTGAAGCATAATTCTGATGCATCAAATACTTTAAATAAAATTTTAAATACTTCTTCAGATATATTAGATGTAGAGATGAATTCTAAAGAGCTTTTGTCATCTTTGGATGCTAATGCTAGTAGCTTGGTTAATTCTGTTGTCGATCATGTAAATGTTTCTTTAGATGCAAGAAAAGTTTTAATTTCGCTAGATAGTAAAATGACTAGTGTTGTTTCTGGGGATTATAGGTCTACTATAAATACAATTGCTGCTAATTCTTCTGCTATTAATGATTTAACTAAAAACTTATCTGATGATGTTTCTTTTATTTCTGATAAGTTAGTTTCTCTTTCTGTTGATTTAAAATCAGATTTTGATAGTCTAATCAATGGTTTGTATTTATCTAACGAATTATCAAATTCTATTTTAACTAAACTTGTTGCTGTAGATTATTCTGACTTTTTGAATGATATAGCATATGAGTTAGAAGGTTACAGAAATGCAGTTGGAGAATTTTCACAAAACTTTACGTCTTTAAATCGTAATATATCTTCTATAGTCTCTTCTTCGTCAGAAGCAGTAAATTCTATAGATAGACTTAATGAATTAGTTGAGGATTCGACTGACAAAACCACTGATGCTATAGATTTAGTTAAGTCTGAAATTAGTATTGCTGTTGATAAGCTAGAAGAAATATCTAATAAAACTGTAGAAGGTGAAGAACTTCTTAATAGTGTTTCGGATGTTTTATCTGAAATCTCATCTTCGGTTTCTTTGTTGGAAGATGTTAAAGCTGAAATTCAAACCTCAAATGACATATTAGATAATATATCTACTAATAATTTGTCAGGTGAGCAATTTGCAACTTCAGTTACAGCTGTAAATGCTGCAATAAATGATACTAAAGATGTGTTGAATGAAATAAATTCTCAGCTTGATACTGGAAATTCTTTAAGTAATGATATTTTAAATAACTCGTCTGTAGTAGTTGATCAATTGTCTGAAGTTGTGAATACTGTAAATGCGGTTGATGTTACTGTGCAAGATATGAGTTCTTCTGTTCAAGAAAATACAAATATTCTTAGAGAAGTTATAGATACTACTAACAATAATTCTGACAATATGCAAGTTGTAGCAGATGGGGTGGTTCATTTATCAGAGGTAGTTAGTGAATCTATGGCTAGATTTTCTGATATGTCTGTTACAGTTCAAAACGATATGAAAGTTTTCAGTTCTAATTTTCAAGAGTTCAAGGAACAATTTGATGCTATAGTAGAAACTTTTCAAGGTGATGTAGATGCTATTACTAATGCTGCTAGAGTTGCTGATGTTTTACAATCTGAAATCAATGGTCTGTCTAATGTGTTAGATACAATGACGCCTTTTTTAGCAAACTTAGTAGAAACAACTATGGATAGCACTAATGAAGTTTCAAAGTTGTTTTCTGTGTTTGGTGGAATGAATGAAGCAATTCAATCTATGGATAATAAAACTAGTATTCAGTTATCTGCATTGGAAAATTTATCTCAACAGTTGTATTCTGCTCATGAAGCTTCGTTATCTTTTATAGATAATGTAATGCAAGGTTTCTCTGCTTTGCAACAATCTTTAGCGAGTCAAAGTCTGCAAGAGGTAAACTTGATAAATACTTTGAAGGAAGTTGTGGTCGAGTTTTCTCAGTTAAAAGATATTTACTCTCAAGAAATTTTGAATATCACAAATGGTTTTGAAAATGCATTAAATAATATAATGAATTCGTTTAATTATATTGCTGCTAACACTCATGATTTTGGTACTGTTGTAGAGCATTTTTCTAATTTTGTGAATGAAAATAGATCGATAGCACAAGATAATACGGAAAGATTAGATAATATCAATAACTCTATGGTTCAAGCCTTAAACTCACAGGGTGATTATTTTATGAATTTATCAGCTATGCTTGAGCAAGTAAATGATTCTATCTCTGGATCAGCACATGGTTTTATGAACAAATTAAATAGCTTTGAAGATGCTTTAAAAAATCAATTGTCTACATTGCAGGGTGTTCATCAAAATATAAGTAATATCGACGAATACAGAAATGGTTTCTTATCTGAAGTTTCAGAAAAATATAAAGATATGCAAGATTTAATTGTAGATGTTTCACAAACGTTTGCGCAAGCTGCAAATAATTTATCTAATGTTAATGAAATAATGTTCAAACAATTAGAAGTAGCTGATGTTAATGCTCAAGTAACTCAAGTAATGTCCGGTAATATATCTGCTATACTAGCAGTTTCTGAGAATATAAGAGAAGTTGGTGGTAATATCATAGAGGTCTCATCTTCTTTTAAAGATTTATCAAATAATTTAGATAGTTTAAAAGGACTTGTTGCTTCAAATGGAAAAGAGTTTTCATCTTTTATAAATGGCTTGTCTTCTGATATAAAAGTTCTTTCTACACTTATTAATAATTTTTCTGGTAAGTTAGGTTCTAATAATAAGCTAGTTGAAGTACATGAAGAAACAATCAAATTAGTAGATAGTATTGCTTTGTTTATTAATAAGTTTGAAGATTTTGCTAAGCGTTCTTTGAATCAGTCTGATGATTTAAAATACAATTTACTGTCTAGTTCTGAAAATATTCAATCTATGGTATCTAGTTTAAAAGATTCTTTTGCAAGTCAAGTCTCTACTATGGTTAGAAACAATTTGCAAAGTGATCCTTCTTATATGAATGAATTAAGAAATTTACTTTCTAATATCACAGTTTCTTTAAATAAAATTGTAGATAATTCAGATAAAGGAGCGGATATTTACTTTAAAATTGATAACGTTTTAGAGAGAATAAATGACACAAGTAAAGATGAATCTTTAAAGTTAAATTTGATAGCTAATGCAATAGATTCTTTAATTACAGAAATTTTGAATTCTAGAGATATTTCAGAGGCTATTTTAGAAGTATTAAATATTATTGCTTCTAAAAATTCAAATATTAGTGGTTAATCTGGTATATTATAATTAATTAATTAAGCGGGTATGTAAGATGGCAGGTGGTAGTAGTGATAGTGACGATGTAGGAGCTCAAGCTTGGCCAGGATTTGTGGATATTATGGCTTCTACAGTTTTGGTGTTATGTTTTGCACTGCTAGTTATGGTTTTATTATTAAGTATGACTAAAATTACCTCTTCTGGTAAAAACAAAGAAAATGGCTCTCCTAGCGCCTTAAAAATAGAGTCTGATGTCTTAGGAGAATATAGAGCTGAGTTTCAGAAGTTGGCTATTGTTGCAAATCCAAGTTTAAGTAAAAATGTGCCGTTGCAGAGTGATAATCCAACATCTGAAGATACTTCTTCTGTTCCTTATTATGTACCTTCTGATGCAAAACCAGTTGATGAGCCTCAAGATGTTACATCTCCAGGAGAAGACAGAAGGGAAGTACTAGGAGATACACCAAAAGCATTAGATTCTAAATCATTAGAAGTTTTAAAAGAACTTATTATTGTTCAGAGAGATGTTATTGATCAACAACGAAAAGTTATTGAGCAAAGAAATACAGAAGTTGTAAAATCTGTAAAAGAATATCAAAGCTTGTTATCTTTGATAACTAATGCAAAAGATGTGGAAGATATAAGACAAAAAATTAATCCGAAAGATTTACAAGCTTTATTTCCACTTTCAGATACTGATGGAGAAAGACTAACGGGAGAAGCAGCCTCTCCACAAGGAAATGGTAATTATGTATTGAATCCTACTAGTATTTCTACTGCTTCAGTAAAAATTTCTAATGAAAATGGTATAGATAAATTTACATTTTCTGATAATGCATCCTTTTTATCTAAACAAGATTATGATAGTATAAAAGAAGAGTTATCTAAAAGAGTATCTGATATAAATTCTAAAGGAGTAATTTTATCTTCTAAAGTTACAGACTTTGCTTTATCAGGAACAGAAGGAGCTAGAATTGCGGTAGATAGATTGTTGATATTCCGATCTTTATTGATAGAATTAGGTATTTCTCCTACAGCAATTACATTAAAGACTTTAAGGCAAAATGATGATACAGATGATGAACAAAATGATCAGAAACAGGAAGAAGATTATGGTTGGATTAGTGTTGAAGCAAAAAATTAAAGTTATATGTGTATCTTTATTGATATTTACATGCTGTGTCTCTAATGTGAGTGCTTTAACTATTTATGATATTATCGAAAGAGTAGTTAACAATGCTCCTGAGCTAAGAATTATATTTGAAAGAAAGAATCAAGCAGTATCTGATTATAAAGATGCTAGAGCTGGTTATTTACCTCGTATATATTTTATATTCACTCAACAATTCAAAAAGAATGATCCTATAATATCATCTGAAAGCAGTAGTTGGGAAAACACAAATAAATTTCAGTTAATGTTGGAACAAAAGATTTTTGATATGCAGCAAGCAGCTAAAATTGTTAAAAGTACTCAATTGGTTCAAGCTCAGGAATTTCAAAATCAAAAATTATTAGAATCTATCATATATACTGCAATTATTGCGTACTATGATGTTATTCAAGATGAATATCTAGTTTCTATTCAAAAAGAGTATTTAAGACAGGTACGTTCAGTTGAAGCTTTAACTTCAAATATGAGACAACAAGGTAACGCAACTTTAGGTGATGTAAATACAGTTCAAGCAAGATTAGCATCTGCAAATTCAACTTTGTTAAATTTACAATCTACTTTAGATAAGGCAAAGCTGAGATTAGCATATTTGTTGAATTTAATCGATAAAAATAATCCAGTTATAAGTGTATCTGATGTATTACCTGATTTAGATACTAAAGATTTTTATGATTTAGGCGATAAAATAATTAAGTTGATACCGTTATCTGCAGATTCTCTTGTAAATACTATTATATCTAATAATACAGATATATTGGTTTCAAAGGCTAATGTTTGTAGTGCAGGATATGATATTGAATTACAAAGAGCTAAATATCTACCTACAGTTAATATGACAGCGGAATTACACAGTGAAAGAGCAGGTTCTAATGCAAAATTTACTAGATATGGACAGTTATCTGTAGCTGCAGAATATAATATTTATGATGGTGGTTCTAGAAGTGCACAAGTTAAAAAATTTACAAGTGTTTTAAAAGAGCAGCAATATCAATATGATATTCTTGTAAGAGATAAATCTGGTGAAGCTTATACTGCGTTAAATCAATTAAGAAGCAGTGAACAACAAAGAATTTCTATTTTAAAAGAGATTGAATCTTCAGAAGAAATAGACAGAATTTATAATTTACAATTTCAATTTGCTAGTCGTACTTTGACTGAAAGATTAGACAATTTAGATAGACTTTCTCAAGCTAGAATAAAGCTGGTAACTTTAGATTACAATATACTTGCTCTTCGTATGAATATTTTAGTTTTAATGGGTGGTTTTGTTCAGTTTTTTGGTTTTCAAAACTATTTAGAAGTTAATAATTTAAAACTTTGTTAATTTATATTCAAAGTGTATTATTTAATAATATAATTAAATATAAAATTCTATTACTGGTTCTTTATTATGACTTTTAGAAGAAGCTTTTTATCTGATGTTAATCCTTTATTAATTGATATGGATAAAGTAAAATATAGCATTGAAAATAAAATCGACTTAATCAATTCTTATCAATCGAAAAAAACAAAAAGAGCAAACTCTTCGTTTGAAAATTTGGCTACTTATACTAACAAAAATATAACTTCCAAAGTATTTAAAAAGCCAATTTCTTCTTCTAATTTAGATCATAATGTTATTGCAAACAGAGCCGTTAAAAAATCTAAAATTATTGATTTAGTATCCCCTAATCTTAGAAATTCTTTAAATAAATTTGATAAAGTAAGTGTCAATAAAACAAAACGTTTGAATGCTTTAGCTAAAAAATCAAATAATAAATTTAAAACTATAGTTTCAAGTTCTGAAAATTTAAAGCCTAATAGTAATTTAGAAGCTAATTCTTTAAGTGATATAAAAAGTAAATCTTTAAATAATAGAAATACTGTATCAAAATCATACTCTATCAATAATGAATTACCAAAAATTTCTTTTGGATCTCTCAATAAGAATTTTTTAGATAAAGTAGCTAAATATTATGAAAATGATCCATTATCAATTGACACACAAAAGTCTTTACAGCAAACAAAAAAATTGAATAATTTAGATAAATTTATTCATCATGATGAAATTAAAAGTTCTGCTTTAGATAATGTAATTGATAATGATAATAAAAAAGAAGATAAAATACAGGTTGATAATTTGACCGATTACTTTGTTCCTTCACCATCTGTAGAACAGCAATTGTCTTCTGATAAAAATTTTGATGATATTTATAAAAAATTATCTTTACTTAAAAATATGGTATTAGAAAAAACAGAGCAACCAGCCAGTGAGATGCAAAAATCTAATGATCTACAGTCATCAGATATGAACAAAACCTCATATTTAGAAAATCGCTTGATCTCCTTAGAAGATAAGTTAACAGAATTATTAGAAAGTCAGAATGAAAAGTGTAAAGATAATGTTGAGGTATCAAAAAAATTTCACGATGCAGCAACTCATTGTGAATTAGATGACATAGCAAACTCTATAGAAAATATACATAAAGAATTGATAAAAATTCCTGAACAAAATATACATACACATTTATTACAGTCTAAAAATAATTTTATTACCAAAGAAGAATATCAGTTTAATGATATTTTAAGTAAAATTTCTAACTTAGAAGCGTTGAATAATAAAAATTTATTTGATATAAACTCCAAAGAAACATCATTGAGATTACAACAGATAGAAAACCAAATTTTGCACGATAAAATTGTTAAATCTGTATTACTTACTCAAGATATTGAAAATTTAAAAAATTCTCAGCAAGGTATAAAGAACGTTTTAGATAATAATGGTGACTTTTTTATCAAACCTGCAGCTAATACCACACATCCAGATATCAAAGTTTCAGATAAATCTATAGATAATGGTTTATTACAAAAGATAGAGAATTTAGAAAAGATTTTATCTGAAATAAATATCAATATTTCATCCAAAAAAGAAGATATTGCTTTAGATATTATGTCTGAGCAAATAAATGACTTATCTATGGATATCAAAAGGTTAGCTGGTGCTAATGAAGATGATATTGTAAATATCAAATCAAGTGTAGAATCTATAGAGAGCTCATTGGAAGACTTATTACAAATATGTTCGTCTCAGATAGAAAGCACAAACTTACTTAGTCATAAAATAAGAAATAGTATAGAAGAAATCAAAAAAGATAGTTATGTGAATAAAAATGAAATTGTTGAAGATTTATCAAATTCAATATTTATCCAGTTAAAACAATTTGAGCAATATTTTGATAATATATACAACAAATTGTCAAATCAGGTGTCTTTTGTAGATAATGCTTCATCAAAACATGACAAAGGGAAATTAAAAATATCATCACAAAGAATATTTAGTATATTGAAAGATGTAACAAATATGCAAAAATTAAATTTACAAGAAATTGTGATGTTACGTAATAATGTTAGTTCTAAAAATACTATATCTTATAATAAGTTAAACAATTGCGCAAAAACAATTAATGCTGTTCAAAAAAATATAGAAGATTATATTATCAAAAATGATAATATAATAGAGAATGTCAAAATAATAGATAAATCAAAAAGCATTTCACAAAAAAATAATAAAATAATAAAAAACTGTCTATCTTCAAAAGTAAAATCTAAAGAAATAGATGTTAATCAGAATATGGTTTATTTAGAAACTATTTTAAAAAATAATTTAAAAGAAAGCGTAAATAAAAATTAGTAATTTTATACTTTCAAACTATATAATCATACATACCACAGATAAATAAATATGACTAAAAATACTATTGATAAATCGCAAAAGAATGTTATTAACGACGATAAAAAGTATAATAATACAAAACTTGAAAATATTGATGAGGTTATTGTTTCTAAAGAAGATAAATCTGACAAAGTATTATCTACTTCTACAAGTCAAGAAATAAAAGCTTCAATTAGCGATGCATTAAAAAAATCATTAACGAAGATATTTAAAATATTTCATAAAAACATATCAGATGATGTTTTATATGCTAATCTGCCTTTAGATACAAATAAAACTATTACAACAACTGATATACCGGCACTAGCTAAAAAAGCAGGTTTATCTACAGAATTAAGAAGAATAAATCTATTAGATATTGCACATGGACCTGCAATAATTTTATGTAAAACTTCGTGTTATGTTATTATTGATGATAAAACAGGGTATAATCCTGTTACCAATAAACAAGAAGAATTAAATCGTTCTGAGTTGGCGGATACTTATATCGGTTATGCAATGTTTTTCTTTGAAGAAACTTTGACAATATCAAAATTTGTAGAAAAAACAGGATTTTTATTCAAATCTATAAGTAAATTTAGACCAATATTAATTGAAATGCTAGTTACAGCATTCTTTATTAATATGTTTGTAGTAGTCTCTCCAATATACACTATGAATGTTTATGATAGAGTTATTCCAAATGCTGCTATTTCAACTTTGTTAGTACTGTCATTGGGTATGCTTATTATGTATGTATTTGATTTTGTTTTCAAAATGATCAAAAGCTATCTTGCAGATTATATATCATTGAATATAGGTAGTGATGTAGATCAAGTATTATTAAGTAAGTTACTCTTAGCAAAGTCACAAGGGGTAACCATGACAGATGGTGCTAAAGGAGCATTATTCAGAGAATTATCTATGGTTAGAGAATTTTACTTCAGTAGGTTTATTCCAGGTTTGATAGACATACCATTTTTATTGTTATTTTTTGGAGTATTATTACTTATTTCTCCTTATTTAGCATTAGTACCGTTTATTGCAGCATCTTTAGTGTTTATTGTTAATATATTGTTGCAGGTTCCACTACAAAATACTCATAGTAAAATGTTAGGAGAAGAACAACAAAGAGCAAGTTTATTAACAGAAACCATAGCAGGTTCAGAAAATATAAAAACT
The DNA here is from genome assembly GCA_964020055.1 of Alphaproteobacteria bacterium endosymbiont of Pipizella viduata. Classification (GTDB taxonomy): domain Bacteria; phylum Pseudomonadota; class Alphaproteobacteria; order WRAU01; family Hepatincolaceae. The sequence goes on along the minus strand of OZ026533.1, from coordinate 767,851 downwards.
TTTAATGCTGTAGGATATTTTTTACATAAATGGAAAAGAACTTTAGCTAAAACTTATCATCAACATCATAAACATAATTTATGGGTTCATTCTTCTACTAATTTCTCTATGTTGGTAATGAACGTAGTAACAATATTGATGGTTGTTGTTGGTGTTTTAGAAATTACAAATAATGTCATGACAACAGGTGGTTTAATTGCAAGTACTACAATATCTGGGAGAATTATGGCTACTGTAATTAGTTTTTCAGGGTTAGTTGTTAGATACAGATCAATAAATGCTACGTTAAGACATGTAGAAAAAGTTGTATTATTACCATCTGAAGAAGATAATGCATCTTATGGTAAAAAAGGTCCTTTTTCTGGAAATATTAGATTTAACGAAGTATCATTTTTTTATCCGGGATTACGTAAGCCAATATTACAAAATTGTAATTTACAAATCAACTCTAAAGATAAAGTTGCGATAATAGGTAAAACTGGTGCTGGTAAAAGTACGATAACTCGTTTGATTTTAGGATTGGATTTTCCTAATGGAGGACAAATATTTATTGATAATATAGATGCATCTAATATCAACATAAATGAACTTAGAGCCAACATAGGTTTTATGCCACAGAAACCTTCATTTTTTTCAGGTACAGTAAGAGAAAATATTTTCTTTGGTGCAACCAACATTTCTGAAGAACAATATAAATTAGCTTGCGAATTAGCAGGGGTATCGTTGATTACTTCATTATCTGAAAAAGGTGATGATATGTTGGTTGCAGAGGGTGGTCGAAACTTATCTGGGGGGCAACAGCAAATTTTATCATTAGCTAGAGCAATCTTAAAAGACCCACCTATTATAATAATGGATGAACCAACAAACGGTATGGATACTTCATTAGAGGCTTTATTTATAGATCATGTAACAAAATATGTAAAAAATAAGACCTTTATCTTAATTACGCATAAGCCTTCTCAACTATCTTTAGTAGATAGAGTAATTTTAGTAGATAATTCTACAATTGCTATAGATGGTTCAAAAGAAGATGTTTTGAAGATTTTATCAAAAGGTCAATCAACTATATAGGTTTAGTATTATGAACATTTCTAAATATCATTATCAATTGATTTTGTTTCCAATATTTTTATTAATAGTTATATTTGTTCTTTGGGCATCTTTAATGAAAATTGGTGAATTTGTAAGAGCACAAGGTAAAATAGTACCTTCAGGAAACTTAAAAGAAGTACAGCATTTGGAAGGTGGTATTATTTCTGAAATTTTAATAAAACCTGGCGATATGGTAAAACAAGGCCAAGTTTTATTTAAGATTAGAAACGAAGCTGCAATTTCAGAATTAGCACAATTACAAACAACAAGATATGCCAGATTAGCTTCAGAAGCAAGGTTAAGAGCATTATTAAGCCAATCTGATTCTGTACAGTTTCCATCTGAAATTATAGATAAAGTACCTAAAATTATTGAAAATGAAAGAAAATTATTTGATCAAATAGTTTCTAATAGAGCAAGTACTATATCTGTTTTAAGGCAAGAAGTAGAACAAAGACGATTAGATTTACAACAACAAAGAGATAGAATACAAAATTTATCGTTGCAGTATAAATATGCTCAAGAACAAGAAAAAATATTAGAAAAATTAGTAAAAAGTGGTGCTGGATCAGAAAAAGATTTAATAGATTCAAAATTAAAAACACAAAATCTATTAACAGATTTAGTAGATAGTAAAAATAAAAGTTTATCTTTAGATAAATCTATAAATGAGGCTTTAACAAAGGTTGAAGAAGCACAAGCAAGACAGAATGTAGAATCACAAACGGAACTATCTTCGGTTCTTTTAGATTTAGAAAGATTAAAAGAGCAAATAAGTACTAATATAGATAAAGTTTATAGAACAGAAATTCCTTCACCTGTAGAAGGAGTAATTAGATCTGTGCGTTACAATACTATTGGTGGGATCATAAGACCAGGTGATATAGTTGCAGATATTTTACCAACAGATGAAGTATTACTTGTAGATGCTAAAGTACTACCAAGAGATAGGGCGCGTATATGGTTAGGGCAAGATAGTAACATTAAGTTAACGGCATATGATAGCAGTATACATGGAATGCTACATGGAAAAATTACAGAGATATCAGCAGATACTTTTTTAGATCAAGGTACAAGAGAAGAGTATTATTCAATAAAAATTGAATCTAACCTAAAAGGCTTAGGGGTAGGTAGACCAATTTATGCCGGAATGTTAGCAGAAATTGATATAGTAAGCGGAGAGCGTACTATAATGGAATACTTACTAAAACCAATACTTAAAGTATTTAGTAACTCTTTAACAGAAAACTAATTGTGTAGTTATATTATAATAAGGTAGTATTTTTAGATAATAAAATATGATCTGCTAAAGTTAAACTACACATAGCTTTACACACCGAAGTTGCTCTTATAGCAATACAAGGATCATGTCTACCTGATATTGCTATAGAAGTATTTTCGCCCTTATGATTTATAGTGCTTTGATTTTTACCAATAGAACTTGTTGGTTTAATAGCAACCTTAATAATTATGTCTTCACCATTTGAAATACCGCCTAAAATACCAGCATTGTTATTGCTAGAAAATCTTATATTTTCATTTTGATCTTGATACATACAATCATTTGCTTCACTTCCTTTTTTGGTAACTAAATCTGAAAAAGCATCTCCAAATTGAACACCCTTAACAGCAGGAATACTAAACAAGCCTTTAGCTAATGTAGCATTAAGTTTATTATATATAGGTTCTCCAAGGCCAATAGGAACATTTTTTATATGAATTTCTACTATTCCACCTAAAGAATCTTTTTTTTCAATAGCTTGTGATAATAAATTTTCCCATTTAGGAATTATATTTTTATCTGTTGTTCTAAAATTATTTTTATTGATGAAATCATAATCAAATTTATCACTTGTTATAGATATAGGGCCAATTGATTGAACAAATGCATAAATTTCCATATTGCAATAATAAGCAATTAGTTTATCAGAAAAAGCAGATGCAGCAACTCTGGCTAATGTTTCTCTAGCAGAAGATCTGCCACCACCTCGATGATCAATATGTTTATATTTTTTTTTCCAAGTAAAATCTGCATGTGATGGTCTATAAATATCTTTTAAATTATCATAATCTGCTGATTTATGATCCATATTATTGACTACAAGGGTAATAGGTGACCCCAAAGTTTTGTTTTTAAAAACTCCGCTTACAATTTGAATTTTATCTTCTTCTTTTCTTGGACTTGTATAAGGGTTAATGCCAGGTTTACGTAAATCTAAAAGAGCTTGTATTTCGTTTATTGAAATATCTAAACCAGAAGGGCAACCATCTATTACAACACCTAAAGATTTTCCGTGGCTTTCTCCAAACGTAGTGATTTTGAATATTTCACCAAAACTATTGTTACTCATTATTTAATATTTCTTTTATTTCAGATATTGATTGATTTATATACTGTTGATGCATTTTAGGTGTTATTTCTTCTCTGATAATTTTTTTTGTAAGAATGACTATTGTACTTATTATTTCTTTCTCAGTTTCATATACTTTAGAATTATAAGTATTATCAAGATAAATATTTAAAGCAATTTGTTGATTTTTTATTTTTTTATTTAATTGTTCAATAGTTTTTTCATAATAACTTTCAACTTTAGTTTGTATTTGGTATATGACATTATCTTTATTATAAACAAATGTTTCTAACTCTTCTTTTTGTGAATGTAATTTTGATGATGATGATAAAAGGCGTTTTTTAGATTCTTCTAGATTATTATGAATTTTAGAAATATTTTTATCTAAATACGCAACAGAGGATACATATATTTTTCTACCAAATAATAAGAAAAATATAATTAAAGAAATAAGGATGATAAATTGTTCATCATGTAATATAGACATGAGGCTTATTCCTGTGATTAAAGAGCATATGCATAATTTTAGTGCTTGTAAATATTTAATTGAAAATTATCAAGATCTATACTTTATATTATAATTTCTCTTTTTGAATATACTTATCTATTTTTTCTGAATTAATATTAAAACCTAAATTGCTGGTCATAGATATAATAGATTGTTTTATTATATATTTTTTTTCATTATCAATGTTGTTTTTATAAAGAGTAATTTTATCTAAAATAACTTTTTTTTGACTCTCTTTTAAATTGTTAAATTCAATATTCTTTTGATTTATAAATATATTAGCTTTTTTGTTAGTTTCATCCCATAAAATTTCTCTATGATTATCTACATATTTTTTTTGTTCGTTTATATTAAAAATTATTTTATTGTATTCTCTATCAAATCTCAAAGTTTTTTCTAAGTTTGCAATTAGCTTGCTTGCACGTGTATTTTGTATACTACGTAATTTAGGAATTATTATATATTTTATGAATATTAATAATATACTAAAATTGATAAACAGCCAAAAAATTACTCTAGGATATTTAGATGTATCAAGTTGAGGTAGATTACTTGCAAAAGATGGTTGAGCATACAAAATACATAAGAGCAATATTGATAAAATAACTTTTGAAGTTTGCATTTATTAGCACTCTAATAATTAAGAGAATAACATAATAAATGCTACAACAAGTACATACAAAGCAGTTGCTTCTGTTAAAGCAAAACCAATCAAGGCAAAAGTGAATAATTTACCCTTAGCCCCAGGGTTTCTTGATATTTCAGTAATTAAAGTACAAAATATCTTAGCAATACCTTTACCTATTGGGCCTATTGCAATCATAGATAATCCAACGGCTAAATATTTTAGTCCTATTGCTAAATCATGTAAGTCAACATTAGATATATTTTCCATAATACTCTGCTTTTATATTGTTAATACTAATGAAACTCATTAGCTTGTTTAATAATTATACACGAAAGAACTGTAAAAAGGTATGCTTGAACAAATACCATAGTTAATTCTAGCAAAAATACAATAGAAATGAAAAAAATTGAAACAAATTTAAAAGTTTCCATATAAGTAGTAATAATACCAAGAACTTTGATTATTATGCATACTGCAATTGTATTAGCAAACAACCTTATGCCAGTGGAGATTGATTTAGATATATAAGATATCACAGATGTTATAAATAAAATAGGTATCAGAAATATAGGTATATTGTTTGGAATGAAAATTCTTATCCACATAAATCCATTTTTGAATATCCCATATATTGTAGCAAAAACAAATATAAAGATAGCTAATGTGATAGGAATTATAAGTTGTGCATTGATCACAAAAGAATAAGGGATAATACCATATAAATTACTGAAAAGTATAAATAAAAATATTGTAAAAATATAAGGAAAAAATATTTCTGTTTTGCGTTGGAGATGCTCTTTAGTTATCCCGTATACTAAATTGTAAATAATTTCCACTAGCATTTGTAATCTTGATGGTATAAGAGAAACTTTTTTCAAACATATAGAAAAAATTATAATAATTATTATATTAACACCAAACATAGACAAAGCAGCATTAGTGATTGATATATTTATTCCATCTGCAATAACTATATCGTCACCAATTGTTTGTATGGCAAAATTCTCTAAAGGTGAAAACGTATGCATATATTTTTCAAATATTATTTAATTATGTTTATTTTATTTTCAAAAAATTATCAATTTTAGATTTTAAATTATCATAAGGTATATTACCAATTATCAATTCATTATCTTTTCCAAAAATATTTTGTTTACCTTTTACAAGTACAATAGAAGGTGTTCCAGTTATTTTTAATTTTTCTTGGTAGCTTTTAGCAGATTGAATCAATGATTGTTGTAAAAGTTTATTATTTTTAGCATCCATAATTTGACTATCATTCAAACCAGATAATTTTGCAAATTTTATCAATTGATCATTAGGATTATTACTAGTTAACCATGATATTTGGTTTGAAAACAAAAGAGAAGAAAAATTTTCAGCGGTTTTATTGTTTTTGAATTGGTATACTAACGAATGAGCAAATAATATGACCTCACCCCCCATAGGTACATCAATAAATACAATTTTTACTAATTTTTTATCAATATAATCAGTAGTTAGCTTAGGTAAAGTATTTAAATGAAAGTCACCACAATGTGAACACGAAAAAGAAAAGAATTCATAAAGTGTTACTGGGGCATTTTCGTCACCTAAAGATATAGGTTTAGGTCTGTTTTCAGCCTTTACAAGTGTAATAGTAAATAATATAGATAAAAATATAGAAAAAAATTGAATTATAAAAAATTTTGATAATAATTTTTTTTTCATGAAGCACCTTTTGTTAAATGATATTTACTAATTATACAACATTATATAACTCATGGAAATGTGAACTTTTAATTTTGTAGTGTTGCGAAACTCTAGATTAATTATACCAGAAACAATTTTTATGCTACAATAAGGGGTCATCTATACTTATACTACTATAGCTGATTAGTTAAATTCCAACTTATAAATTATACCAAATATATGAATTACTTAGATTTTGAAAGCAAGCTTCAGTTACTAGAAAGTAAAATCGAAGAGCTAAAACAAGCAGAATATTTAGATTTAAATATTTCAAAAGAAATCAACCAGTTACAAAAAAAACATGATGATCTTTTACATAATATTTATAGCAAATTAACATCTTGGCAAAAAGTACAAGTTGCTAGGCATCAAGATAGACCTCATGCGTCGGATTATATAAATAATATAGTATCTGATTACACTAAATTGTGTGGAGATAGGCTATTTGGTGAAGACAAAGCTATAATAGGTGGAATAGGTAGAATTAAATCCAAATCTGTTATGGTTTTAGGCATCGAAAAAGGTGCTGATTTAGAAAATAGAATAAAACATAATTTCGGCATGCCAATGCCAGAAGGATATAGAAAAGCTCAAAGATTAATGAATTTAGCAGATAGATTACAATTACCTATTGTGACATTTGTTGATACATCTGGAGCATACCCAGGTCAAGAAGCAGAGGAACGTGGGCAAGGTGAATCTATCGCGAAAAGTATAGCTATGTGTTTATCTATCACTACACCATTAATTTCTATAATTATAGGAGAAGGTGGCAGTGGTGGAGCAATTGCCTTAGCAGCAGGAGATAAAGTTGCAATGTTAGAACATTCTATATATTCAATTATTTCTCCTGAAGCTTGTGCTTCTATACTATTGAGAAATAGTGCGCAAGCAGAAGAAGTAGCTAAATCTTTAAAATTAACGGCGAATGATCTAAAACGTTTTGAGATTATTGATGATATAATTCCAGAAGGTTTAGGTGGAGCTCATAGGAATAAAGACCTAGTCTACAAAGAGGTGGAAAAATATATATATAAATCTTTAGAAGAATTATATATGCTTCCTGCTTCTGAAAGAAAAAGCATAAAGCAAAATCGTTATTTAAAATATGGAAAAACAAGTTGGTAAATTAGTAATTAGTATTATCTTTTTTGTTTGTTGCTTTTTAATGCTTAATTTTTAGCCGGAATATTATCAACAAGCAATTAAATTGCTTAAAAGTAAATTATTATGCTGCTAAATTGTTATATATGTAATAGCTAGGATATCTATTATACCATATTGTTATATAAGATATCTTCTTTTGAATGTTAAAACTGAATATGCAAATTTGAATGGGTAAGTAAATGGCTAAAATTGTCCAATATATAGGTAAGGAAATAAAAGTATCTACTAATAATAGTCCTTCTTCAGTAATATATTCACGTCCAGGTGATACAATAAAAATTGATGGTGATATATCAGGTTTTACAAAAGAAGTAGTAAGAGGAGATCTTATAATCCATATGTTAAATGGAAATAAGATAACAATAGCAAATTATGCCTTAATGTTATTAGAGCCAGATGCTCCAGTATTAGAAGACATAAATAAGGTATATAATAGCCAAGAATTACTATCTTCAAGATCACCAGTATTTGTACCAGATAGTTCAACATCTCAAGTTGTAGAAAGACGATTATCTTCGGCAGATAATTCAGAACCATCAGGTCAATATTTAGCAACATCAGAAACAGTTAATCAAGAAAAAGAAGCAAAAGAAAAGTCAGTAGGGCAAACCCAAGTACCAGATCAGGAAATAGTACCCCTTGCAAACACAGACACATTAACTTATCAACAAAAAACTTTATTATATTCAAGTAAATCAAAATTAAATTCCGATACATTTTATTTATATAATGGAAAAACGTTACACAATCAAGACCAAATAGGTGATGATGATTTGCTGTACGATTTAGTACGTCCAACAGTAGAAGGATTGTATGGTGCTTCAAGTCAAGGCGATGGAATAGCAGAAACAGGAACAGGCAATTATCTAAAAATGTTACATGGAGGAGGTTCTTTACCAGGTAACGAGAATGTAAGTTATCAGTATAACCCAGAAACAAAGAGTTATAGAGAACTTACATCAGGTATGACGTATATTGGAGATGAAACAGGAGATATATATAGAGGAATACAAGTTAGTTTACCAAATAACGATACGCAATTGCAGATAATACGTATTTCAGGTTTACCAGAAGGAGTATCTATAGAATCACAAAGTGGTCAAGTTGTAACTAGAATAGGAACAGGTGCATACAGAATAAATTTAACATCTAACTCTCCAACTGCAAATTTAAAGTTAAAATATACAGATGAGCTATCGTCTCAGATGTCAGCAGCTACGATATCAATAGAGGGTTACAATGATAAAACAGAAACACTAGTATCAGGATCAACAAAGGCGGTATTAGACTTTAGACTGGTAAATGGTAGTTCAGATATAGCAAACTTTTCAGCTATAAATACATTTACATTTTCAACAAAAATAGATCCATTAATAGTTAGATTAACAGAATATTCAGATATAGTAAGAGCAGGAAAAAGTACATATACAACCTATTATATGGGTGGAGGTAATGATATTTTTTACCAAGGCACAGGATTTGTAGAAGTTCATATGGAAGCTGGAAATAATACAGCATATATAGGAAGCTCAGATGGTTATTTTGATGGAACAGGAGGAGGAAATAATACCTTAAGATTGCTAGAAACCCCAAATGTAGATATATTGGGAGAAGGTGGAGCAATGGTCTTAGACCAAGAAGGTATAATAAGGGTAAATACCAACCTAAATGGAGCAGTATATAGAAACGTAGCAAAAAATATCAAGATCTTATTTTTTGATAATAGAGATAATAGAGATAACACAGTAAGAATAGAAACTACAGCAGGTTATGATGGCTTAGAACTAAGAGGTATGGGTGGTAATAATACGTTAAACTTTACAACTGGCCAAGAAGTTTTGATAAATTTATATAACTCTGGTGAAAGTGCCTTTGTATCAACTAATGCAGGTAATGACAAAGTATATTTAGGTGCAGATAACTCAATAAACATTTTTAATCTTACTCAAGCATCAAAAGGAAGTTTGCTAGGTTCCTTAGATTATAATGTGACAGTTAATTTTAATCCATCAGGTTTAAATACAGTAAGGTACGATAACTTAGCGATAACAACAACAGGTATAACCTATTATGCAGGTTCATTTGCAGGAAATCAAGCAGATACAGTTGTAAAGCCAGGAGGTGAAAACCAAGATATCATAAGAAATGTGACAGAGATATATGGAACTCGAGGAGCAGATACTTTTTATGGATCTGGTTCATCAAGAGGAGTAACGTATCAAGGTTATGTAGCACCAGGTAATGGAGATAATGAACTATCATATAAATACGAGACAGAAAACGGAGTTGAAATAGATCTAACAAATTCGCAGACAGTAGTAATAATAAAGAAATCGAATGGTCAAATAGATAAGGCCTACTTAATAGGTAAAATTACAGCGTCAAATGCAGATGATATATTTTACTTAAGCGATGATACAGGAAATAATATAGATGGTTTAGGTGGAGATGCAGATACATTATCATATAAAAGAAGTACAGGTGGTCAAGGAGTTATAATAAACATACAAGACACAGATGAGTATGGAGTACAAGGAAACGTATCAAAATCTGGTGGTAGTTTTACAGATATTTACAAAAACATAAATATTTTTGAAGGAACAGGAAAAGGCGATACTTTTTTAGTATCAGTATTCAATAAAGAATTAAAATTAAATGGTGTTTATAATTCAACATTAAGTTATACAGATAGGGCTACAGGAGAGGGTAACGATATTTTACCACATTCTCTAACGTTAAATTTGCCAGCTAGAATGATAGAAAAAGGAGCCTTTAAAGATAGTATAGAAGGTTTCACAAAAATAGCGTTAAATTCAGCAGTTAACAAACTAGTATTCAACAACTTGAATGATCTAAATGGTTATCAAAAAATAGATATGGGATCAGGTAACGATAATGTAATAGATATATACCAATCGGTAAGTACAGAAACATTTTTGTTAGAGATGGCAAGAACAGTATTCAATTACGCCATAGTAAATTTAAAACAGTCAGGCAACACAATAGGTTTACCATCTAACCAAGGTAATTTAAGAGAATTAAATGCAACATATGAAGTTGGTAAAGCAAATAAGTTATCATTAAATATATATAATGAAGCAGAAATAGATGTAACGGGAACAACAGGTTCAAATCCACAGGCTAAAATAACAGGAAAACAATTGGGTTTACCAGATAATGTAACATCTACAACAGGTTTTACAAATTTTATAGGTGCAACAGGGGTAAATACTTTTAAGGAAAATGCAGATAGTAGCGTATTGCATAATTACTCAGTTTCTATAGGAGATGGAGGTAAGATAAATTTAGATTATTCGACAACGCAGAATATATATTTAAAGTTTGATTTTGCCTTACAGGGTGTATCTGGTTACGGGGTATCTGTAGATAAAGGAAATAGTTTATCAAGAGCTTCAACAAGTCAAGATCTATTCACAAGTGCAAATGATGTAAAGGGAGGAAATGGAGGAAATATATTCATATTAAATCCCAACTCTCCAGTTGCAAGAATAGTAGGTGGAAATGGTTATGATACAGTTTCTTTTGAGAATTCAAATTACGCTATATCAAGTTTGCCATCTACAGGTTATGAAAATATAGATGAAATAAAATTAACAAGATTGAATGATAGCATAAGTCATAATGATGATTTTTTCACATCAACAGATAAAAAATACACAGTTGATGCAGGAGGAGGAGATAAAAATAGATTTAGCTTATCAACAATAAATCAAGAAATTAATTTTTATGTAGGAGTACTACATAGTCAAAGTGGTTCTTTAGCAGTAAAACTAGCAAGCAGCGAAACAGAAGAAGATGCAAATAAGATAGCTTATATAAAAAACTTCCAACTTTTACAAGGTTCAAGTGCCAAAACCACAGGTTTTTATGTGAAAATTGATGATAATGACCAAGTATCAACAGGTAAAACTATGTATTACTTAGGTGGTCATTCATCTGCAACAGATGTAAATGGAGATTACATAAAATACGATGGTTTGAAAGAGGGCGTTACTGTTTCGTTTATAAATAACGATCCTGTAACAGAAGATCCATTAGGTTCGTCAATACAAATCACAAAAAGAAATGGAAGTATAGATTATATTTCGCACATAAATAAAATAACATTATCTTCTGGAGTAGCAAACACAGTAAAATTAGATTTATCATATGTAAATGGTTATGCTAATACCCAAATAGATATGGGTATTTCAGGAGAGAATAAATACAATACATTAGATTTATCAACTAATGTAAGCATTATAATGGATATGGCAGATAAGAGTGTAAGTGGTAGTAGATTCAATATTAGCAATTACAATAAGATACTGGGTACATCAGGTACAGATACTTATAAAATGGATAATGCAGATATAAACTACAATATTACATCGGTATTAGGAAAAGTAGGTCAGCATAAAGTAGACTATTCGCAAGTTACAATAGATCTTGTATTTAATGTTGATCAATCAAAAGTTCAAAGAGGTTCTAGAGAAGATAGTTTAGAAGGTTTTACAACATATGTAGGTGGTAAAGGTAACAATACTTTTAATGGTTCAGAAAAAGTACAAGCTACATATGAAGGTAAAAGTGAAGGAAATAATAAAAGTACATTAAATTATGGAGATATTCAATCTACAGAAGTAAGTGGTGGTTATACGTTTTTCTTAAGATTGGCAGACAAAGGTGGTTATTTATATAAAGACCAAGAAGGAAGTAATAGAGATATATTTAGTAATATATCAAAAATCATAGCAAATAAAGGTGATACAACATTTAATGTAACCAAAGTTGATATAAATGCTTCTTCTATAATGTCAATAGATGGAGGGATATCAGGTAGAAATACATTAGTTTTTGGAGATACAAGTTATACAAGTGGAGTAATTTTCGATATGCTAAGTGGTTTAGCGTCAGAAAATCAAGCTGGTATAGCAGGTGCTAAGTTGTTAGAATTTTCCAATATGCATGTAATAAAAGGTAGTTCAGTTGGTTCTGATATTTTTAAAATACCAGATATTGGAGATTTTGATATATTTACAGGAACATCTCAAATAGATGGACTAACGCCAAATAGTGCAGAACAAAGTACAATAACAATATCAAGTGGTACTATTGTAGCTAAAGGTAATACAATAGATATGAGTAAATCTAAAGCTGGACATGATTACACGGTAGATTTAGCAGTAAGTAAGATTATGTTAACAGAAAACAGTGATAAATCTTTAAGTTATAATAATATCCAAACAATATTACTTGGAGAAGGTGATGATACATTAATTTTAGGAGCATCTACAAGTACAGTAAGAAAAGTTGATGGAGGAGGCGGTAGTAACACTATATCTTTCAAAAATGCTTTATCTCCAATAACAGGAAATATAAGTAATTTACAAGTGGGAGCTCAAAGTTTAGAGATAACAAATTTCAAAACCTATAGATTGTCAGATTATAACGATGAAATAGAAGTATCTGCGGAGCAAAATGCTAGTTTAGGGATTTCAGTTGATGGTGGTGAAGGTGAAGATACAATAACTTATAAAGGCTTTAGTGGAGTTACAATTGATGTTATAGCAGCAAGAGAAGGTTGGTTAAAAGTTAATAGAGGTAGTACTTATGATGAAATAACTAACTTTCAAAATATTGCCTTTGATAAAGATAGTGACAATGTAATCAATTTAGGGAATGAGAAAAATTCAATAAGTTTCTCAGGTGGAAGAAAAAATGAGATTGGTTATAAAGATTATACAACAGGTAAACTATCTTTAGATATATCAGGTGGAGTTGTAGAAAGAAATAGAACAGATGGTTTATACATACAAAATAAAATAGAGAATATTTCAAAAATCACATTAGGAAATACAGAAGATAGTCTTTATTTAGCAAACAAAGTAGCAGGAAGTGCCAATATTACAGAAGTTACAATAGATGCAAGTAATGGTGGTAGCAAAACAGTAAGTTTTTCAGGTGCGAATGTGGATTATACAGAAAGTATAACCTCATCTGGAGGAGCAACAGCCCAAGTTGGAGAAGTAACTTATAATATAATAGGTGATGGAGTTAAATTTTTATTAGGTAATTCAGCAATAACAAGTAATTTTAAATCTGCATTAAAAGGGCATAATTTTTATGGCTACTCAGATGCAGATAAATTGAGTTATGAGAATTTATCATCTGGAGGGGTTACAGTAGATTTTGGTCGTTCAGAAGTTTATTTAACAGGAAATGATAGTATAAAAGATCATTTTTCAAATATATCAGAGATCAAAGGAACTAATCATGGGAATAATAAATTCTTGGGTTTATCAAATTCTAGATCTTATAATATAGAAGCTGGAGGATCAGGTAATACAGTAGGTTATTCAGGTTCATTGGTTGGTTTAACATTCATAATAACAAACAGTCAGACCAAAATATTTAAAGATGGTGTAACTCATGAAAGTATAAACGATCAAGCGACATTGCAAGATAGCTTAACAGGAATAGATGGTTATGAAGGTTCAAATTTAAATGATACATTTATTGTAGATTTATCTTATTTTGCCTCACATCAAAATTCTCTATTAGATGGAAAAGGGGGGACTAATACATTACGTATCAATAGTTCTGAAGGACTTACTATAAAATTTGAAAATGAAGGAGCAGGGACTATTAATGATACAAGATTTAACATAAAAAGTTTCCAAAATTTCAAATTATCAAATAGTGATGATACTGTATCATTTGTAGCGGGTTCTTTAGCTATGGGCTTAGATGGAGATGTAGGTAATAATATATTTAATTTTTCAGATAAAGATAGTTCAGGAAATAGTAAACAAAGTATAAGTACGTTATCTTATGATTATGCTAATTTAAGTGCAAATCTTACAGGAGCAGCAAATAGTGGAAATTACTCAATATCTTTACAAAAATTCCAAACGTTGAACTTTAAGGGTAATAATTCTAATGGTGAAGTGACATTTATATTAAATAATTTTAACGCAACAAATCAAAGTAGTTTTTATAACAACCGTCCATTGGCAATAGATTTTTCAACTATAGTCCATGCAGATGGTAGTGGAGCAGCATTTATAACAGATATAAAATCACCTGAGAATAAAAGTTTTGTATATGAAAATGCAATTTTAAGAGATAAGGATACTAAATATTTATCTGTAAAAAATGCAGGTTATATGAACTTAACAGCAGGAAATGCATCAAATATATATTCAAAAGTTGATTTAGAATTTAAAGATAAAGGTTCAACAACTCATGATAGTACAATAGCTTTGGGTAATGGCTTTTATAATTTACTTTTAGCTGCAATAAATGAAGATATAGAGCTAAAAAATGAGGGAATAACGTTAGGTAGAACAAAAATAACATTATCAAATTTACCACATTCGAGTTTAGTTGTAAGTGGCAGCATGAAAGTATCAGAAACAACACAAATATTCTCTAAAATAACAAGTCAGGGTAATGGTAATGCTATATTTGATATGTTAAATTACCAAGGAACATTGGGGTCATTAATAATAACAAGTTCAGGTTATGGAATAGATAGAAGTTTACAAGCAGGGGGAAGTTTACCACCTGAAGGAGACTTATCATCTACAGCAACAAGATTAAGTGGTTTTCAAACAGTTAAATTTGGTGGATATATAGATATTCAATCTATACCAACAATAAAAATTATAGGTAATGGTACTAATATAGCTAAAATAGATACAGATGCTATAAATCCAACAAACATAACATATAACAGTTCTACATATGTATTGCAGTTTCAAGTATCAGGATCAATTAGACAATCAACAGTAGAACAAATCAGTATTTTAGATTTTGCAAGCTCTATCAATACTTCAAGAAATGTAACTGTAACTTTGAATACTAATAATACAAGTACACTAAATAACATAAACTTTAATGTGAATCACAAAAATACTCTAGCTATAGCGGGAAGTGCTATTGCGACATTTAACGTGCAAATGAATAGTAGTGGTTTAATGGATGCACAAAGTGGTGTTTATGGTAATACATCTATTACAGGTATAAAAAACATATCTATTTTAGATTTAACAGCTAACAAAGCACAAACAAATGCAACAACACTAAATACTATAAACTTTTATGGAGATGTAGCAAGTTATATAGCAGCTTCCAATGCTTCTCAGCATACTTATATAAAAATGAACAACGTATATTCTGGTTCTATTTCTAAACTTTTTGGTGCAAGGATTGATTTCAGAGGTATACAATCTGATAATTCAAATGATGTATTATATTTAGTTAGTACATCTCAAGGTGCTCAAGAAGTAGGTTTAAAATTTAATAATAGTTCTAATTATTTTTTAACTTTATCAGCAGTTAATGATTCTTATATATATTTACCAGATATAACAACTTTTGTAGAAATGACCTCTACTTTATATTCAAATGGTAAGGGAATTTTTGGTTCTAAAACAGCAGACAGTATATTCATATTTAATGTAACCAATCCAGCAGGAACAAACTTTGCTAAAAAGTCGCAAGGTATATATCCTGGTTATCAAAATTTTAATATTCTTTTATATAGCAATGCCAATAGAGCAACTTTCACAGTAGCTCCAGATGGTTTTAATGATTTTAATAACAATGTTATGGCAATTATAGCTCGACCATATAACTCTGAGACTTTAAGTCTTACAATGGGTGATGGTAAAACAGACATGGCTGGTGGTTTAGTATTAACTAAAAACATTGGTGAAAGAGACAGTTCAGGAAATAATATTATTTATAATTATGCTAAAGTTTTAATGACTCCAGAATACTATGTGAATGGTACCTGGACAGATAGTTATGTAAATGCAGCTAAAGCTTTATTTGATAGTGGAAAATATTATATTAGTTTGGGAATCTCAGACTATTCGTCAGAAGTATTCTTGTCAAAAAGTATATCAGAACAAAGTTCATATCAAAATTTATATGCTATTTATGTCAAAGGAGATAATTTGTCTTTGACTTTAAAAGCAGGAAACACACTTGGTTTTGGTTATGGGAAAACAGCAAACACATTGCTTTTAGCTAAACAATATAGTCAATATTATGGAACAATGAAGCTTATAAATCAGCAATCTGCTTCTGCAAAATTAACACTAGATGGTATGTATGCAGATATGAATTTTTTAGATGGTTCTACGATACCAGACCAAGTTACTTTAGCTTATGAATATTCTCTTAATGGGGGGGTTAATACATCATTCAAGTTGTTAGGTTTTTTGAATAAAACTTATTTAAATACTTCTCCAGCTTATATATCTTATGCTGCTACAAGTGCAGGTGGTGTAGGAGGAATTGGTAATTTTGCTATGGTAGGAGATTTTTTCAGAAAGAATGTTTATGAAAATTTCAGTAATATAGTGTTAGATGCTCAATCTTTGCAATCAGAAACTGGTTTAAATACATTTATAAATTTATTGGATAATACAATACAAAGATCACAAAGTATATTAATAACCATTCAAGGTATTTCAAAAGATGCCCCAAGTAGCTTTGGAACTAGAACTGGACAATGGAGAAATACAGTTAATCACAAAAATACAGGGTCACAAAAAGTCGATACAATGGATTTTAACATATTCAACGATGATATAGGCGCTGGTGGTTTGGCGTATACATTACAAGCAGGATCTAACTCTGACCCTAAGAATACCCCTATAACTATAATAAATTCTTACGGAATTTCATTAAGTATGGCTAAAACTTATAATATAAATTTAGGGTATTATTATAATTTTGATAAACTAAATGGAAAATCTCTTACTATTAGTGTAGATGGTTTAGCATATACAGCAGGATTTAATGCTATTATAAATGTTTTTTCACAAAATGACGCTAATGGTGACAAAAATTATAGTATAACTTACAGCTTTTATACCTTTACGTTAAAGGAAATTACAAAAGATGGATATGGTAATACAGTGCAAACAGGTAAATCATTCACCATAGCTATGTCTTCTTATAAGATCGATATTAATTCAAATATTGGAGACATAGACAATACAGGTTCAGGTAGTTTAGAGCCAAGACAAATGAGAACATTGATGAGTGAAGCACAATTGCTTCATTATGAAGCAATGCTACAAGCAGAAAGAGATGCAGAAAGACATTCTGGAAATGAAAATGCTGCAAATGAAAACTCCCCTTCAAATGTAGCAGATCACCAAGAAGAATCAAATTCTCAACAAGGTTCTTCACAAAATGAAGATGCAGCAAATGAAAATGAAGCTTCAAATGTAGCAGAGCACCAAGAAGAATCAAATTCTCAACAAGGCTCTTCACAAAATAATGATGCAGCAAATGAAAACGCCCCTTCAAATGTAGAAGATCAGCAAGATGAAACAAATTCTGAACAAGGTTCTTCACAAGATGAAGATGCAGCAAATGAAAATGAACCTTCAAATGTAGAAGATCATCAAGATGAAACAAATTCTCAACAAGGTTCTTCACAAGATGAAGATGCAGCAACTGAAAATGTGCCTTCCAATATAGAAGTTAACCAGCAAGAGCTTAATTCTGAAGAGGGGAACTCACAACCTTCATTTAGAAGTATAATGCCAGCTTCAGGCTCTAGAGCTAAGAATGCTTTATCTTCCGATGAAACAGATAGAAAAAATGAAGTAAATGCTTCAGAAATTTTAAAATTAGCTCATAAAGAAGACAAAGATACAGCAGATGAAATAAATCATTGGGAAGGTTTCCAAAATATGTATGATTTATTAAAACAAGATGCAGAACAAATGATAAATGATGAAGCAACTGATAAGCCAAATGAAGATGCATCGTATCTTGCTGATTATACTGATGCTAATATACATAAGGAAGTAAAACATTAAATTTAATTATAAATATATTAAAAAAATACTAATTAGATAATATAGTAATTTTTACTATATTATCTATCATTAAAATTTGTTTGATATTATTGATAATTAAGTTGCTATCATGAATTAAAGAGTTCTTCAGTTTAGAAGAAGACAGCTTTATATGAAGATCTCCTTGATTTTTGTTGTTCCACTTAATTTTTACAGGATATGTATATTGCAAATAATCTTTTTTTATAATCAAATCCCATTTAGTAATTATATTTATATATTTATTACCAAAACCTCTTTTTTCTAATATTTTATCAAAAGTATTTATCTTATCTTTATTTAACGAAAAAAAGCTCATATAATTTTAAGTCCATATAAATTGTAGCATAAAATTGCTGTAAAATAATTAATTATGCTTAACTATCATTATAATTTTTCATCTAATAGCATATATTATATGATAGATTAGTATAAAAATAAATTTTATCATTTCTAGAAGTTCAAATTCAATATGGAAACAATTATGCCTAAATTTATTGAGTATAAAGGTAAATTAATAAATATATCAACAAGAGAGATTTCTTCTTCAGTAATATATTCACGTCCAGGTGATACAATAAAAATTGATGGTGATATATCAGGTTTTACAAAAGAAGTAGTAAGAGGAGATCTTATAATCCATATGTTAAATGGAAATAAGATAACAATAGCAAATTATGCCTTAATGTTATTAGAGCCAGATGCTCCAGTATTAGAAGACATAAATAAGGTATATAATAGCCAAGAATTACTATCTTCAAGATCACCAGTATTTGTACCAGATAGTTCAACATCTCAAGTTGTAGAAAGACGATTATCTTCGGCAGATAATTCAGAACCATCAGGTCAATATTTAGCAACATCAGAAACAGTTAATCAAGAAAAAGAAGCAAAAGAAAAGTCAGTAGGGCAAACCCAAGTACCAGATCAGGAAATAGTACCCCTTACAAACACAGACACATTAACTTATCAACAAAAAACTTTATTATATTCAAGTAAATCAAAATTAAATTCCGATACATTTTATTTATATAATGGAAAAACGTTACACAATCAAGACCAAATAGGTGATGATGATTTGCTGTACGATTTAGTACGTCCAACAGTAGAAGGATTGTATGGTGCTTCAAGTCAAGGCGATGGAATAGCAGAAACAGGAACAGGCAATTATCTAAAAATGTTACATGGAGGAGGTTCTTTACCAGGTAACGAGAATGTAAGTTATCAGTATAACCCAGAAACAAAGAGTTATAGAGAACTTACATCAGGTATGACGTATATTGGAGATGAAACAGGAGATATATATAGAGGAATACAAGTTAGTTTACCAAATAACGATACGCAATTGCAGATAATACGTATTTCAGGTTTACCAGAAGGAGTATCTATAGAATCACAAAGTGGTCAAGTTGTAACTAGAATAGGAACAGGTGCATACAGAATAAATTTAACATCTAACTCTCCAACTGCAAATTTAAAGTTAAAATATACAGATGAGCTATCGTCTCAGATGTCAGCAGCTACGATATCAATAGAGGGTTACAATGATAAAACAGAAACACTAGTATCAGGATCAACAAAGGCGGTATTAGACTTTAGACTGGTAAATGGTAGTTCAGATATAGCAAACTTTTCAGCTATAAATACATTTACATTTTCAACAAAAATAGATCCATTAATAGTTAGATTAACAGAATATTCAGATATAGTAAGAGCAGGAAAAAGTACATATACAACCTATTATATGGGTGGAGGTAATGATATTTTTTACCAAGGCACAGGATTTGTAGAAGTTCATATGGAAGCTGGAAATAATACAGCATATATAGGAAGCTCAGATGGTTATTTTGATGGAACAGGAGGAGGAAATAATACCTTAAGATTGCTAGAAACCCCAAATGTAGATATATTGGGAGAAGGTGGAGCAATGGTCTTAGACCAAGAAGGTATAATAAGGGTAAATACCAACCTAAATGGAGCAGTATATAGAAACGTAGCAAAAAATATCAAGATCTTATTTTTTGATAATAGAGATAATAGAGATAACACAGTAAGAATAGAAACTACAGCAGGTTATGATGGCTTAGAACTAAGAGGTATGGGTGGTAATAATACGTTAAACTTTACAACTGGCCAAGAAGTTTTGATAA
Organism: Alphaproteobacteria bacterium endosymbiont of Pipizella viduata; assembly: GCA_964020055.1. Lineage (GTDB taxonomy): Bacteria > Pseudomonadota > Alphaproteobacteria > WRAU01 > Hepatincolaceae. The sequence goes on along the minus strand of OZ026533.1, from coordinate 747,353 downwards.
ATTTATATAACTCTGGTGAAAGTGCCTTTGTATCAACTAATGCAGGTAATGACAAAGTATATTTAGGTGCAGATAACTCAATAAACATTTTTAATCTTACTCAAGCATCAAAAGGAAGTTTGCTAGGTTCCTTAGATTATAATGTGACAGTTAATTTTAATCCATCAGGTTTAAATACAGTAAGGTACGATAACTTAGCGATAACAACAACAGGTATAACCTATTATGCAGGTTCATTTGCAGGAAATCAAGCAGATACAGTTGTAAAGCCAGGAGGTGAAAACCAAGATATCATAAGAAATGTGACAGAGATATATGGAACTCGAGGAGCAGATACTTTTTATGGATCTGGTTCATCAAGAGGAGTAACGTATCAAGGTTATGTAGCACCAGGTAATGGAGATAATGAACTATCATATAAATACGAGACAGAAAACGGAGTTGAAATAGATCTAACAAATTCGCAGACAGTAGTAATAATAAAGAAATCGAATGGTCAAATAGATAAGGCCTACTTAATAGGTAAAATTACAGCGTCAAATGCAGATGATATATTTTACTTAAGCGATGATACAGGAAATAATATAGATGGTTTAGGTGGAGATGCAGATACATTATCATATAAAAGAAGTACAGGTGGTCAAGGAGTTATAATAAACATACAAGACACAGATGAGTATGGAGTACAAGGAAACGTATCAAAATCTGGTGGTAGTTTTACAGATATTTACAAAAACATAAATATTTTTGAAGGAACAGGAAAAGGCGATACTTTTTTAGTATCAGTATTCAATAAAGAATTAAAATTAAATGGTGTTTATAATTCAACATTAAGTTATACAGATAGGGCTACAGGAGAGGGTAACGATATTTTACCACATTCTCTAACGTTAAATTTGCCAGCTAGAATGATAGAAAAAGGAGCCTTTAAAGATAGTATAGAAGGTTTCACAAAAATAGCGTTAAATTCAGCAGTTAACAAACTAGTATTCAACAACTTGAATGATCTAAATGGTTATCAAAAAATAGATATGGGATCAGGTAACGATAATGTAATAGATATATACCAATCGGTAAGTACAGAAACATTTTTGTTAGAGATGGCAAGAACAGTATTCAATTACGCCATAGTAAATTTAAAACAGTCAGGCAACACAATAGGTTTACCATCTAACCAAGGTAATTTAAGAGAATTAAATGCAACATATGAAGTTGGTAAAGCAAATAAGTTATCATTAAATATATATAATGAAGCAGAAATAGATGTAACGGGAACAACAGGTTCAAATCCACAGGCTAAAATAACAGGAAAACAATTGGGTTTACCAGATAATGTAACATCTACAACAGGTTTTACAAATTTTATAGGTGCAACAGGGGTAAATACTTTTAAGGAAAATGCAGATAGTAGCGTATTGCATAATTACTCAGTTTCTATAGGAGATGGAGGTAAGATAAATTTAGATTATTCGACAACGCAGAATATATATTTAAAGTTTGATTTTGCCTTACAGGGTGTATCTGGTTACGGGGTATCTGTAGATAAAGGAAATAGTTTATCAAGAGCTTCAACAAGTCAAGATCTATTCACAAGTGCAAATGATGTAAAGGGAGGAAATGGAGGAAATATATTCATATTAAATCCCAACTCTCCAGTTGCAAGAATAGTAGGTGGAAATGGTTATGATACAGTTTCTTTTGAGAATTCAAATTACGCTATATCAAGTTTGCCATCTACAGGTTATGAAAATATAGATGAAATAAAATTAACAAGATTGAATGATAGCATAAGTCATAATGATGATTTTTTCACATCAACAGATAAAAAATACACAGTTGATGCAGGAGGAGGAGATAAAAATAGATTTAGCTTATCAACAATAAATCAAGAAATTAATTTTTATGTAGGAGTACTACATAGTCAAAGTGGTTCTTTAGCAGTAAAACTAGCAAGCAGCGAAACAGAAGAAGATGCAAATAAGATAGCTTATATAAAAAACTTCCAACTTTTACAAGGTTCAAGTGCCAAAACCACAGGTTTTTATGTGAAAATTGATGATAATGACCAAGTATCAACAGGTAAAACTATGTATTACTTAGGTGGTCATTCATCTGCAACAGATGTAAATGGAGATTACATAAAATACGATGGTTTGAAAGAGGGCGTTACTGTTTCGTTTATAAATAACGATCCTGTAACAGAAGATCCATTAGGTTCGTCAATACAAATCACAAAAAGAAATGGAAGTATAGATTATATTTCGCACATAAATAAAATAACATTATCTTCTGGAGTAGCAAACACAGTAAAATTAGATTTATCATATGTAAATGGTTATGCTAATACCCAAATAGATATGGGTATTTCAGGAGAGAATAAATACAATACATTAGATTTATCAACTAATGTAAGCATTATAATGGATATGGCAGATAAGAGTGTAAGTGGTAGTAGATTCAATATTAGCAATTACAATAAGATACTGGGTACATCAGGTACAGATACTTATAAAATGGATAATGCAGATATAAACTACAATATTACATCGGTATTAGGAAAAGTAGGTCAGCATAAAGTAGACTATTCGCAAGTTACAATAGATCTTGTATTTAATGTTGATCAATCAAAAGTTCAAAGAGGTTCTAGAGAAGATAGTTTAGAAGGTTTTACAACATATGTAGGTGGTAAAGGTAACAATACTTTTAATGGTTCAGAAAAAGTACAAGCTACATATGAAGGTAAAAGTGAAGGAAATAATAAAAGTACATTAAATTATGGAGATATTCAATCTACAGAAGTAAGTGGTGGTTATACGTTTTTCTTAAGATTGGCAGACAAAGGTGGTTATTTATATAAAGACCAAGAAGGAAGTAATAGAGATATATTTAGTAATATATCAAAAATCATAGCAAATAAAGGTGATACAACATTTAATGTAACCAAAGTTGATATAAATGCTTCTTCTATAATGTCAATAGATGGAGGGATATCAGGTAGAAATACATTAGTTTTTGGAGATACAAGTTATACAAGTGGAGTAATTTTCGATATGCTAAGTGGTTTAGCGTCAGAAAATCAAGCTGGTATAGCAGGTGCTAAGTTGTTAGAATTTTCCAATATGCATGTAATAAAAGGTAGTTCAGTTGGTTCTGATATTTTTAAAATACCAGATATTGGAGATTTTGATATATTTACAGGAACATCTCAAATAGATGGACTAACGCCAAATAGTGCAGAACAAAGTACAATAACAATATCAAGTGGTACTATTGTAGCTAAAGGTAATACAATAGATATGAGTAAATCTAAAGCTGGACATGATTACACGGTAGATTTAGCAGTAAGTAAGATTATGTTAACAGAAAACAGTGATAAATCTTTAAGTTATAATAATATCCAAACAATATTACTTGGAGAAGGTGATGATACATTAATTTTAGGAGCATCTACAAGTACAGTAAGAAAAGTTGATGGAGGAGGCGGTAGTAACACTATATCTTTCAAAAATGCTTTATCTCCAATAACAGGAAATATAAGTAATTTACAAGTGGGAGCTCAAAGTTTAGAGATAACAAATTTCAAAACCTATAGATTGTCAGATTATAACGATGAAATAGAAGTATCTGCGGAGCAAAATGCTAGTTTAGGGATTTCAGTTGATGGTGGTGAAGGTGAAGATACAATAACTTATAAAGGCTTTAGTGGAGTTACAATTGATGTTATAGCAGCAAGAGAAGGTTGGTTAAAAGTTAATAGAGGTAGTACTTATGATGAAATAACTAACTTTCAAAATATTGCCTTTGATAAAGATAGCGAGAATGTAATCAATTTAGGGAATGAGAAAAATTCAATAAGTTTCTCAGGTGGAAGAAAAAATGAGATTGGTTATAAAGATTATACAACAGGTAAACTATCTTTAGATATATCAGGTGGAGTTGTAGAAAGAAATAGAACAGATGGTTTATACATACAAAATAAAATAGAGAATATTTCAAAAATCACATTAGGAAATACAGAAGATAGTCTTTATTTAGCAAACAAAGTAGCAGGAAGTGCCAATATTACAGAAGTTACAATAGATGCAAGTAATGGTGGTAGCAAAACAGTAAGTTTTTCAGGTGCGAATGTGGATTATACAGAAAGTATAACCTCATCTGGAGGAGCAACAGCCCAAGTTGGAGAAGTAACTTATAATATAATAGGTGATGGAGTTAAATTTTTATTAGGTAATTCAGCAATAACAAGTAATTTTAAATCTGCATTAAAAGGGCATAATTTTTATGGCTACTCAGATGCAGATAAATTGAGTTATGAGAATTTATCATCTGGAGGGGTTACAGTAGATTTTGGTCGTTCAGAAGTTTATTTAACAGGAAATGATAGTATAAAAGATCATTTTTCAAATATATCAGAGATCAAAGGAACTAATCATGGGAATAATAAATTCTTGGGTTTATCAAATTCTAGATCTTATAATATAGAAGCTGGAGGATCAGGTAATACAGTAGGTTATTCAGGTTCATTGGTTGGTTTAACATTTATAATAACAAACAGTCAGACCAAAATATTTAAAGATGGTGTAACTCATGAAAGTATAAACGATCAAGCGACATTGCAAGATAGCTTAACAGGAATAGATGGTTATGAAGGTTCAAACTTAAATGATACATTTATTGTAGATTTATCTTATTTTGCCTCACATCAAAATTCTCTATTAGATGGGAAAGGGGGGACTAATACATTACGTATCAATAGTTCTGAAGGACTTACTATAAAATTTGAAAATGAAGGAGCTGGAACTATAAATAATATAAGGTTCAGTGTAAAAAGTTTTCAGAATTTTAAATTATCAAATGGAAATGACAGTGTCTCATTTGTAGCTGGCGCTTTAGCTATGGGATTAGATGGAGATGTAGGTGATAATACATTTAATTTCTCAGATAAAGATAGTTCAGGAAATAGTAAAGAAAGTATAAGTACATTATCTTATGATTATGTAAGTTTAAGTGCTAATCTTACAGGCTCATCAAATAGTGGTAATTACTCGATATCTTTACAAAATTTTAAAACTTTAAATTTTAATGGAAATAACTCTAATGGTTATGTAACGTTTATATTAAATAATTTCAATATAACAAATACAAATAATAATAAGCCATTAGCAATAGATTTTACAAATATAGTTCATGAAGATGGTCAGGGTGCCTCATTTATTACAGAATTAAGATCACCAGAGAATAAAAGTTTTGTATATGAAAATGCAATTTTTAGGGATGAAAATTCTAAATATTTATCTGTAAAAAATGCAGGTTATATAAACTTAACAGCAGGTAATTCATCAAATGTATTTTCACAAGTTAATTTAGAGTTTAAAGATAAAGGTTCAACAAGTCATGATAGTAAAATAGACTTGGGTAATGGTTCTTATAAATTATCTTTAGGATCAATCAATGGCCAGATAGAATTAAATAATGATGGAATAAAGTTAGATAGAACAACAATATCATTATCAAGTTTTTCAAGTTCTAGTTTAGTTGTAAGTGGTGATATGAAAGTATCACAAACAACACAGATATTCTCGATCATCACAAGTCACAGTAATGGTAGTGGTGTATTTGATATGTTGAGTTACGAAGGAACGTTGGGCTCATTAATAATAGCAGGCTTTGGTTATGGAATAGATAGAAGCTTGCAAACAGGAGGAAGCTTACCATCTGTAGATGGACTATCGACAACAGCAACACAATTACGAGGCTTTGGAACAGTTAAATTTGGTGGTTATATAGATATTCAGTATATACCAACAATAAAAATTATAGGTAATGGTAATAACACAGCAAAAATTAATACAGATACTATAAATCCCACAGATATAACATATGACACATCTACATCTGCATTAGGCTTTAAAGTATCAGGAGTAAATAAACAATCTACAGTAGAAAAAATAAATACTTTGGATTTTGCAAGCTCAAGTAATGTATCAAGAAATGTAACTGTAACATTAAACCCAAACAATGTAAGTACATTAAATAATATAAACTTTAATGTTAATCATAACAATACACTATCAATAGTTGGAACAGCTACATCAAGTTTGAATGTGCAAATGAATAGTGCAGGTTTAATGGATGCTCAAAGTGGTGTTTATGGTGGTACATCTATAACAGGTATAAAAAACATATCTATTTTGAATTTATCAGGTAATACAAGTACACTTAATACTGTGAATTTTTATGGAGATGTTGCAAGTTATATATCAGCTTCAAATGCCTCGAAACATACTCAAATAATAATAAATCAAAATATTGGAAGTACGCTTGATTTTAGAGGAATTCAATCTAGTGATAAAAAAGATGTATTTTATTTAAAAACTACACCAGATACTCCAGGTGGGGTTATTGGTTTTGAAAATAAAACAGATGAAAATACAGCATTATCTTTTTTATCAATCAATACTTTTTATAATACATCTTTATATATGCCTGATATAACAACTTTTCTTAATGTGTCAGCAACAGGAAATAAATATCGTCATATTTATGGTTCTAAAACTGCAGATACAGTTTTGTCATTTGCTATAGGGGCTAATTATACTCCTAAAGATAAAATATTTATTGGAGCATCCCAGACAAGTGATCTGACTGATAATTTTTATCATAATGTTAATATAATATCGTATAGAGGTATTGCTAATGCTAGTCGTACTGAAAATACAACAATTGCCAGTGAGGGTTTCAATAATTTTAATAATAATGTGGTAGCTATGATCACATCTTCTCCATCTACATTAGTGACCTTCAATATGGGAGATGGTAAAACAAATATGTCAGGAGGAATAGTATTAACAAGTAATGTTGGAAAGTTTGTTTCTACAGGTAAAAATATTTCCTATGAGTATGACAGTGTTTTAATTACTCCAGAATATACTGCTGCAGGTGATTTAACTACTGACTATATAAACAAAGCTAAAGCTTTATTTGATAGTGGGAAATATTATATAGCTTTTGGAATATCTGATTATTCTTCAGATGTGTTATTGTCAAAGAGTATTTCTGAACAAAGCTCATACCAAAACTTGTATTCTTTATATTCAGAAAGCAGTTTTAAATTAATTTTAAAAGCAGGAAATACAGTGACGTTTGGTTACGGGAAAACAGCAAACACATTACTTTTAGCTAAACAATATCAAAATGTTACAGCTAACATGACAATAGTGAACGAAAGTTCAACAACAGCCCAATTAACATTAGATGGTATGTATGCAAATATGAATTTTTTAGATGGTAGTGATAATAGTGTTAGTAGTGCATCACCAATTATGAAAAAAGATATGAGTATTATCTATAAATATTCTACAAATGGTGCAAACGATAAAGGTGTAAATTTATCTTCGTTGAATGTAGAAGCCTATGCAGATAGCTATCCAACCTTTATTGACTGGGTGTATCAGGTATATAAAACACCAGAGCAAATTAGTACCAATAACAATTTTATTATGTTAGCAAAGTTTTTACAGAAAATTACTTATGAGAATTTTAATAACCTTGTGTTGGATAGTAAATCGTTATCCACTGGGAAAAGCATAAATACAGTTTTGAACCTGTCTGATGATTCAACAAAGAAAAGAACTCAAAGTATATTTGTAGATATGGGTGCTACATCAAAAGCTTTTGATGATAATATTTCAAGTCTAAGAAATGCACTATGGCGTAATGAAGTTATTCATAAACTAAAAGATCCAAGTAAATCTATTGCTGAAGCAGATTTTAATATTTTTAATGATGATATAGGCTCTGGAATTGGTTATACAATACAAGCAGGTTCTAACGCTAATCCACAAAATACAGCAATAACAGTAACAAATTCTTATGGGGTAATTTTATCTTTAGCAAAAGTATATAATATGAATTTAGGTTATTATTATAATTTTGATAAATTAGCTGGAAAAAGCTTATACATTGGTGGTGATTATAGTAATATAATATCTACCATCAAAATACATCAACAAAATAATAGTTTTGGTACTGCTAATTATATTATTACCAGAGACAGTAACAGTCGTATAACATTAATAGAAAAAGAAGGAGCTCATAGAACTTTTAAGATTGTAACTGATTCGAGTTCTATAACATTTCTTGATGGAACAGCAGATATAAACAATAGCACTTCTGGCTCATTACAAGGACTACAAATGAGAACGTTGATGAGTGAAGCACAATTGCTTCATTATGAAGCAATGCTACAAGCAGAAAGAGATGCAGAAAAAAATTCTGGAAATGAAAATGCTGCAAATGAAAACTCCCCTTCAAATGTAGCAGATCACCAAGAAGAATCAAATTCTCAACAAGGCTCTTCACAAAATAATGATGCAGCAAATGAAAACGCCCCTTCAAATGTAGAAGATCAGCAAGATGAAACAAATTCTGAACAAGGTTCTTCACAAGATGAAGATGCAGCAAATGAAAATGAACCTTCAAATGTAGAAGATCAGCAAGATGAAACAAATTCTCAACAAGGTTCTTCACAAGATGAAGATGCAGCAACTGAAAATGTGCCTTCAAATGTAGAAGATCATCAAGATGAAACAAATTCTCAACAAGGTTCTTCACAAGATGAAGATGCAGCAACTGAAAATGTGCCTTCCAATATAGAAGTTAACCAGCAAGAGCTTAATTCTGAAGAGGGGAACTCACAACCTTCATTTAGAAGTATAATGCCAGCTTCAGGCTCTAGAGCTAAGAATGCTTTATCTTCCGATGAAACAGATAGAAAAAATGAAGTAAATGCTTCAGAAATTTTAAAATTAGCTCATAAAGAAGACAAAGATACAGCAGATGAAATAAATCATTGGGAAGGTTTCCAAAATATGTATGATTTATTAAAACAAGATGCAGAACAAATGATAAATGATGAAGCAACTGATAAGCCAAATGAAGATGCATCGTATCTTGCTGATTATACTGATGCTAATATACATAAGGAAGTAAAACATTAAATTTAATTATAAATATATTAAAAAAATACTAATTAGATAATATAGTAATTTTTACTATATTATCTATCATTAAAATTTGTTTGATATTATTGATAATTAAGTTGCTATCATGAATTAAAGAGTTCTTCAGTTTAGAAGAAGACAGCTTTATATGAAGATCTCCTTGATTTTTGTTGTTCCACTTAATTTTTACAGGATATGTATATTGCAAATAATCTTTTTTTATAATCAAATCCCATTTAGTAATTATATTTATATATTTATTACCAAACCTCTTTTTTCTAATATTTTATCAAAAGTATTTATCTTATCTTTATTTAACGAAAAAAATTTCTATAATTTTAAGTCCATATAAATTGCAGCATAAAATTGCTATATAATAATTAATTATGCTTAACTATCATTATAATTTTTCATCTAATAGCATATATTATATGATAGATTAGATTAAAAATAAATTTTATCATTTCTAGAAATTTAAATTCATATGGAAACGATTATGCCTAAAATTATTGAGTATAAAGGTAAATTAATAAATATATCAACAAGAGAGATTTCTTCTTCAGTAATATATTCACGTCCAGGTGATACAATAAAAATTGATGGTGATATATCAGGTTTTACAAAAGAAGTAGTAAGAGGAGATCTTATAATCCATATGTTAAATGGAAATAAGATAACAATAGCAAATTATGCCTTAATGTTATTAGAGCCAGATGCTCCAGTATTAGAAGACATAAATAAGGTATATAATAGCCAAGAATTACTATCTTCAAGATCACCAGTATTTGTACCAGATAGTTCAACATCTCAAGTTGTAGAAAGACGATTATCTTCGGCAGATAATTCAGAACCATCAGGTCAATATTTAGCAACATCAGAAACAGTTAATCAAGAAAAAGAAGCAAAAGAAAAGTCAGTAGGGCAAACCCAAGTACTAGATCAGGAAATAGTACCCCTTACAAACACAGACACATTAACTTATCAACAAAAAACTTTATTATATTCAAGTAAATCAAAATTAAATTCCGATACATTTTATTTATATAATGGAAAAACGTTACACAATCAAGACCAAATAGGTGATGATGATTTGCTGTACGATTTAGTACGTCCAACAGTAGAAGGATTGTATGGTGCTTCAAGTCAAGGCGATGGAATAGCAGAAACAGGAACAGGCAATTATCTAAAAATGTTACATGGAGGAGGTTCTTTACCAGGTAACGAGAATGTAAGTTATCAGTATAACCCAGAAACAAAGAGTTATAGAGAACTTACATCAGGTATGACGTATATTGGAGATGAAACAGGAGATATATATAGAGGAATACAAGTTAGTTTACCAAATAACGATACGCAATTGCAGATAATACGTATTTCAGGTTTACCAGAAGGAGTATCTATAGAATCACAAAGTGGTCAAGTTGTAACTAGAATAGGAACAGGTGCATACAGAATAAATTTAACATCTAACTCTCCAACTGCAAATTTAAAGTTAAAATATACAGATGAGCTATCGTCTCAGATGTCAGCAGCTACGATATCAATAGAGGGTTACAATGATAAAACAGAAACACTAGTATCAGGATCAACAAAGGCGGTATTAGACTTTAGACTGGTAAATGGTAGTTCAGATATAGCAAACTTTTCAGCTATAAATACATTTACATTTTCAACAAAAATAGATCCATTAATAGTTAGATTAACAGAATATTCAGATATAGTAAGAGCAGGAAAAAGTACATATACAACCTATTATATGGGTGGAGGTAATGATATTTTTTACCAAGGCACAGGATTTGTAGAAGTTCATATGGAAGCTGGAAATAATACAGCATATATAGGAAGCTCAGATGGTTATTTTGATGGAACAGGAGGAGGAAATAATACCTTAAGATTGCTAGAAACCCCAAATGTAGATATATTGGGAGAAGGTGGAGCAATGGTCTTAGACCAAGAAGGTATAATAAGGGTAAATACCAACCTAAATGGAGCAGTATATAGAAACGTAGCAAAAAATATCAAGATCTTATTTTTTGATAATAGAGATAATAGAGATAACACAGTAAGAATAGAAACTACAGCAGGTTATGATGGCTTAGAACTAAGAGGTATGGGTGGTAATAATACGTTAAACTTTACAACTGGCCAAGAAGTTTTGATAAATTTATATAACTCTGGTGAAAGTGCCTTTGTATCAACTAATGCAGGTAATGACAAAGTATATTTAGGTGCAGATAACTCAATAAACATTTTTAATCTTACTCAAGCATCAAAAGGAAGTTTGCTAGGTTCCTTAGATTATAATGTGACAGTTAATTTTAATCCATCAGGTTTAAATACAGTAAGGTACGATAACTTAGCGATAACAACAACAGGTATAACCTATTATGCAGGTTCATTTGCAGGAAATCAAGCAGATACAGTTGTAAAGCCAGGAGGTGAAAACCAAGATATCATAAGAAATGTGACAGAGATATATGGAACTCGAGGAGCAGATACTTTTTATGGATCTGGTTCATCAAGAGGAGTAACGTATCAAGGTTATGTAGCACCAGGTAATGGAGATAATGAACTATCATATAAATACGAGACAGAAAACGGAGTTGAAATAGATCTAACAAATTCGCAGACAGTAGTAATAATAAAGAAATCGAATGGTCAAATAGATAAGGCCTACTTAATAGGTAAAATTACAGCGTCAAATGCAGATGATATATTTTACTTAAGCGACGATACAGGAAATAATATAGATGGTTTAGGTGGAGATGCAGATACATTATCATATAAAAGAAGTACAGGTGGTCAAGGAGTTATAATAAACATACAAGACACAGATGAGTATGGAGTACAAGGAAACGTATCAAAATCTGGTGGTAGTTTTACAGATATTTACAAAAACATAAATATTTTTGAAGGAACAGGAAAAGGCGATACTTTTTTAGTATCAGTATTCAATAAAGAATTAAAATTAAATGGTGTTTATAATTCAACATTAAGTTATACAGATAGGGCTACAGGAGAGGGTAACGATATTTTACCACATTCTCTAACGTTAAATTTGCCAGCTAGAATGATAGAAAAAGGAGCCTTTAAAGATAGTATAGAAGGTTTCACAAAAATAGCGTTAAATTCAGCAGTTAACAAACTAGTATTCAACAACTTGAATGATCTAAATGGTTATCAAAAAATAGATATGGGATCAGGTAACGATAATGTAATAGATATATACCAATCGGTAAGTACAGAAACATTTTTGTTAGAGATGGCAAGAACAGTATTCAATTACGCCATAGTAAATTTAAAACAGTCAGGCAACACAATAGGTTTACCATCTAACCAAGGTAATTTAAGAGAATTAAATGCAACATATGAAGTTGGTAAAGCAAATAAGTTATCATTAAATATATATAATGAAGCAGAAATAGATGTAACGGGAACAACAGGTTCAAATCCACAGGCTAAAATAACAGGAAAACAATTGGGTTTACCAGATAATGTAACATCTACAACAGGTTTTACAAATTTTATAGGTGCAACAGGGGTAAATACTTTTAAGGAAAATGCAGATAGTAGCGTATTGCATAATTACTCAGTTTCTATAGGAGATGGAGGTAAGATAAATTTAGATTATTCGACAACGCAGAATATATATTTAAAGTTTGATTTTGCCTTACAGGGTGTATCTGGTTACGGGGTATCTGTAGATAAAGGAAATAGTTTATCAAGAGCTTCAACAAGTCAAGATCTATTCACAAGTGCAAATGATGTAAAGGGAGGAAATGGAGGAAATATATTCATATTAAATCCCAACTCTCCAGTTGCAAGAATAGTAGGTGGAAATGGTTATGATACAGTTTCTTTTGAGAATTCAAATTACGCTATATCAAGTTTGCCATCTACAGGTTATGAAAATATAGATGAAATAAAATTAACAAGATTGAATGATAGCATAAGTCATAATGATGATTTTTTCACATCAACAGATAAAAAATACACAGTTGATGCAGGAGGAGGAGATAAAAATAGATTTAGCTTATCAACAATAAATCAAGAAATTAATTTTTATGTAGGAGTACTACATAGTCAAAGTGGTTCTTTAGCAGTAAAACTAGCAAGCAGCGAAACAGAAGAAGATGCAAATAAGATAGCTTATATAAAAAACTTCCAACTTTTACAAGGTTCAAGTGCCAAAACCACAGGTTTTTATGTGAAAATTGATGATAATGACCAAGTATCAACAGGTAAAACTATGTATTACTTAGGTGGTCATTCATCTGCAACAGATGTAAATGGAGATTACATAAAATACGATGGTTTGAAAGAGGGCGTTACTGTTTCGTTTATAAATAACGATCCTGTAACAGAAGATCCATTAGGTTCGTCAATACAAATCACAAAAAGAAATGGAAGTATAGATTATATTTCGCACATAAATAAAATAACATTATCTTCTGGAGTAGCAAACACAGTAAAATTAGATTTATCATATGTAAATGGTTATGCTAATACCCAAATAGATATGGGTATTTCAGGAGAGAATAAATACAATACATTAGATTTATCAACTAATGTAAGCATTATAATGGATATGGCAGATAAGAGTGTAAGTGGTAGTAGATTCAATATTAGCAATTACAATAAGATACTGGGTACATCAGGTACAGATACTTATAAAATGGATAATGCAGATATAAACTACAATATTACATCGGTATTAGGAAAAGTAGGTCAGCATAAAGTAGACTATTCGCAAGTTACAATAGATCTTGTATTTAATGTTGATCAATCAAAAGTTCAAAGAGGTTCTAGAGAAGATAGTTTAGAAGGTTTTACAACATATGTAGGTGGTAAAGGTAACAATACTTTTAATGGTTCAGAAAAAGTACAAGCTACATATGAAGGTAAAAGTGAAGGAAATAATAAAAGTACATTAAATTATGGAGATATTCAATCTACAGAAGTAAGTGGTGGTTATACGTTTTTCTTAAGATTGGCAGACAAAGGTGGTTATTTATATAAAGACCAAGAAGGAAGTAATAGAGATATATTTAGTAATATATCAAAAATCATAGCAAATAAAGGTGATACAACATTTAATGTAACCAAAGTTGATATAAATGCTTCTTCTATAATGTCAATAGATGGAGGGATATCAGGTAGAAATACATTAGTTTTTGGAGATACAAGTTATACAAGTGGAGTAATTTTCGATATGCTAAGTGGTTTAGCGTCAGAAAATCAAGCTGGTATAGCAGGTGCTAAGTTGTTAGAATTTTCCAATATGCATGTAATAAAAGGTAGTTCAGTTGGTTCTGATATTTTTAAAATACCAGATATTGGAGATTTTGATATATTTACAGGAACATCTCAAATAGATGGACTAACGCCAAATAGTGCAGAACAAAGTACAATAACAATATCAAGTGGTACTATTGTAGCTAAAGGTAATACAATAGATATGAGTAAATCTAAAGCTGGACATGATTACACGGTAGATTTAGCAGTAAGTAAGATTATGTTAACAGAAAACAGTGATAAATCTTTAAGTTATAATAATATCCAAACAATATTACTTGGAGAAGGTGATGATACATTAATTTTAGGAGCATCTACAAGTACAGTAAGAAAAGTTGATGGAGGAGGCGGTAGTAACACTATATCTTTCAAAAATGCTTTATCTCCAATAACAGGAAATATAAGTAATTTACAAGTGGGAGCTCAAAGTTTAGAGATAACAAATTTCAAAACCTATAGATTGTCAGATTATAACGATGAAATAGAAGTATCTGCGGAGCAAAATGCTAGTTTAGGGATTTCAGTTGATGGTGGTGAAGGTGAAGATACAATAACTTATAAAGGCTTTAGTGGAGTTACAATTGATGTTATAGCAGCAAGAGAAGGTTGGTTAAAAGTTAATAGAGGTAGTACTTATGATGAAATAACTAACTTTCAAAATATTGCCTTTGATAAAGATAGTGACAATGTAATCAATTTAGGGAATGAGAAAAATTCAATAAGTTTCTCAGGTGGAAGAAAAAATGAGATTGGTTATAAAGATTATACAACAGGTAAACTATCTTTAGATATATCAGGTGGAGTTGTAGAAAGAAATAGAACAGATGGTTTATACATACAAAATAAAATAGAGAATATTTCAAAAATCACATTAGGAAATACAGAAGATAATCTTTATTTAGCAAACAAAGTAGCAGGAAGTGCCAATATTACAGAAGTTACAATAGATGCAAGTAATGGTGGTTTGAAGATGATATACTTTTCAGGTGCGAATGTGGATTATACAGAAAGTATAACCTCATCTGGAGGAGCAACAGCCCAAGTTGGAGAAGTAACTTATAATATAATAGGTGATGGAGTTAAATTTTTATTAGGTAATTCAGCAATAACAAGTAATTTTAAATCTGCATTAAAAGGGCATAATTTTTATGGCTACTCAGATGCAGATAAATTGAGTTATGAGAATTTATCATCTGGAGGGGTTACAGTAGATTTTGGTCGTTCAGAAGTTTATTTAACAGGAAATGATAGTATAAAAGATCATTTTTCAAATATATCAGAGATCAAAGGAACTAATCATGGGAATAATAAATTCTTGGGTTTATCAAATTCTAGATCTTATAATATAGAAGCTGGAGGATCAGGTAATACAGTAGGTTATTCAGGTTCATTGGTTGGTTTAACATTTATAATAACAAACAGTCAGACCAAAATATTTAAAGATGGTGTAACTCATGAAAGTATAAACGATCAAGCGACATTGCAAGATAGCTTAACAGGAATAGATGGTTATGAAGGTTCAAACTTAAATGATACATTTATTGTAGATTTATCTTATTTTGCCTCACATCAAAATTCTCTATTAGATGGGAAAGGGGGGACTAATACATTACGTATCAATAGTTCTGAAGGACTTACTATAAAATTTGAAAATGAAGGAGCTGGAACTATAAATAATATAAGGTTCAGTGTAAAAAGTTTTCAGAATTTTAAATTATCAAATGGAAATGACAGTGTCTCATTTGTAGCTGGCGCTTTAGCTATGGGATTAGATGGAGATGTAGGTGATAATACATTTAATTTCTCAGATAAAGATAGTTCAGGAAATAGTAAAGAAAGTATAAGTACATTATCTTATGATTATGTAAGTTTAAGTGCTAATCTTACAGGCTCATCAAATAGTGGTAATTACTCGATATCTTTACAAAATTTTAAAACTTTAAATTTTAATGGAAATAACTCTAATGGTTATGTAACGTTTATATTAAATAATTTCAATATAACAAATACAAATAATAATAAGCCATTAGCAATAGATTTTACAAATATAGTTCATGAAGATGGTCAGGGTGCCTCATTTATTACAGAATTAAGATCACCAGAGAATAAAAGTTTTGTATATGAAAATGCAATTTTTAGGGATGAAAATTCTAAATATTTATCTGTAAAAAATGCAGGTTATATAAACTTAACAGCAGGTAATTCATCAAATGTATTTTCACAAGTTAATTTAGAGTTTAAAGATAAAGGTTCAACAAGTCATGATAGTAAAATAGACTTGGGTAATGGTTCTTATAAATTATCTTTAGGATCAATCAATGGCCAGATAGAATTAAATAATGATGGAATAAAGTTAGATAGAACAACAATATCATTATCAAGTTTTTCAAGTTCTAGTTTAGTTGTAAGTGGTGATATGAAAGTATCACAAACAACACAGATATTCTCGATCATCACAAGTCACAGTAATGGTAGTGGTGTATTTGATATGTTGAGTTACGAAGGAACGTTGGGCTCATTAATAATAGCAGGCTTTGGTTATGGAATAGATAGAAGCTTGCAAACAGGAGGAAGCTTACCATCTGTAGATGGACTATCGACAACAGCAACACAATTACGAGGCTTTGGAACAGTTAAATTTGGTGGTTATATAGATATTCAGTATATACCAACAATAAAAATTATAGGTAATGGTAATAACACAGCAAAAATTAATACAGATACTATAAATCCCACAGATATAACATATGACACATCTACATCTGCATTAGGCTTTAAAGTATCAGGAGTAAATAAACAATCTACAGTAGAAAAAATAAATACTTTGGATTTTGCAAGCTCAAGTAATGTATCAAGAAATGTAACTGTAACATTAAACCCAAACAATGTAAGTACATTAAATAATATAAACTTTAATGTTAATCATAACAATACACTATCAATAGTTGGAACAGCTACATCAAGTTTGAATGTGCAAATGAATAGTGCAGGTTTAATGGATGCTCAAAGTGGTGTTTATGGTGGTACATCTATAACAGGTATAAAAAACATATCTATTTTGAATTTATCAGGTAATACAAGTACACTTAATACTGTGAATTTTTATGGAGATGTTGCAAGTTATATATCAGCTTCAAATGCCTCGAAACATACTCAAATAATAATAAATCAAAATATTGGAAGCACATTTGATTTTAGAGGAGTTCAAAGTAACAGTTCATCTGATATATTATATATGACATCATTTGGTTCTGGGATAGGTTTCAAATTTAATAATTTTCAAAGTAATAATTTTTTGACAGTAGATTCATTCATTCACAATACGATTTATTTACCAGATATAAAGACCTGTATAACTTTAGATTCATCATTAAATGGTATTCAAAAAGATATTTATGGTTCAGTAACGGCAGATACTTTATTTGTATTTAATTACCCGTACGTATTTTATGAGATATTTATAAATAAATCACAAACTGTTCATATAATTGATAATCATTTTTATAATTTTAATATTATATCTTTTCAAGGTATGACAAATGTAGTTAATGGAGAAGTAACTCCATATCCATCTTTTGCAAATATTGCACCAGATGGGTTAAATGATCGTAATAATAATGTTGTATCTATGATTGCATCTTCTCCATCTGTACAAGTTAACTTTCACATGGGTGATAAGATTAATAAAACTACTAACTTATCAGGGGGAATAGTATTAACAAGCAATGTAGGAAAGGCAGACGATACAGGTAAAAATATTTCCTATGATTATGATAGTGTTTTATTGACGCCTGAATATGACAATGCAGGTAATTTAACTAATAATTATATAACAAAAGCTAAAGCTTTATATGATAGTGGGAAATTCTATATAGCTTTTGGGATATCAGATTATTCTTCAGATATATTGTTATCAAAGAGTATTTCAGAACAGAGTGCATACCAAAACTTGTATGCGTTATATTCAGAAAGTAGTTTTAAAGTACTTTTACAATCAGGTAATACAGTTAGTTTTGGCTATGGCAAAACAGCTAATATAATGTTTTTAGCTAAACATTATCAAAATGTTACAGGTAACATGATGATATCTAACTACACTTCGACAAGTGCCCAATTAACATTAGATGCTATGTATTCAGGTATGAATCTTTTAGATGATAATACTGTACCAGATAAATTAATTATAGCTTACGAATATTCTTTAATTGGAGGAGTTAGCACAACTCTAAAATTAGATGGCTATGCAGATGGTAATAAAAACATGCAGACCTGGGGTGAAAGTTTAAAGAATTATTATAAAAATCCGTCTGCACTTAGCACCAGTGATAATTTTATATTGTTAGCAAATTTCTTACAAAAAATAACATATGAAAATTTCAGTAACATTTCATTAGACAGTCGTTCTTTATCAGACGGTAAAAGTATTAATACATTCATGAAACTAATAGATGATCCAACTAAAATCAGAACCCAAAGTATATTTGTAGATATGGGTGGGCAATCTAAAGATTATATAAATAATACTACAGCATCAGGAATGTGGAGAAATGAACTTTATCATTATAGAGCTAGGCCTTCTAATAATCCCCGTGATAAAACTAAAATGATTGACAATATGGATATTAACTTTTTTAATGATGATATAGGTTCAGGTTTAGGTTTTACATTACAAGCAGGTTCGAATTCTAACGCATCTAACACACCTATAACAATAACAAATGCATACCAACTTACAATAAGTGTTGCCCGTACAAATACTTTAAAATTCGGTTACTATTATGATTTTGATAAATTAAACGGTAGAAGTCTATATATTAATAATGATACTTATGCAAGCTATAACCCTAATGGGACATTTAATTTTCAATTTCAAAAAGATAGCAACGGTAATTCTAATTATAAATTTGTACAAAAAAGTAAAAACAGTGTATATGAATTACAAGAATTAAATAGTGCAGGTACGTTAACAGGTAGAAAATTTAGTTTGGCATTTTATAGTGGTGGTTTGGCGCATAATATCCCAACGGACATAGACAATTCAGATTCAGGTAGCTTAGATTCAGGACTACAAATGAGAACGTTGATGAGTGAAGCACAATTGCTTCATTATGAAGCAATGCTACAAGCAGAAAGAGATGCAGAAAAAAATTCTGGAAATGAAAATGCAGCAAATGAAAACGCCCCTTCAAATGTAGAAGGTCATCAAGATGAAACAAATTCTCAACAAGGCTCTTTACAAAATGAAAATGCAGCAAATGAAAACTCTCCTTCAAATGTAGAAGGTCATCAAGATGAAACAAATTCTCAACAAGGCTCTTCACAAAATGATGATGCAGCAAATGAAAACGCCCCTTCAAATGTAGAAGATCAGCAAGATGAAACAAATTCTGAACAAGGTTCTTCACAAGATGAAGATGCAGCAAATGAAAATGAACCTTCAAATGTAGAAGATCATCAAGATGAAACAAATTCTCAACAAGGTTCTTCACAAGATGAAGATGCAGCAACTGAAAATGTGCCTTCCAATATAGAAGTTAACCAGCAAGAGCTTAATTCTGAAGAGGGGAACTCACAACCTTCATTTAGAAGTATAATGCCAGCTTCAGGCTCTAGAGCTAAGAATGCTTTATCTTCCGATGAAACAGATAGAAAAAATGAAGTAAATGCTTCAGAAATTTTAAAATTAGCTCATAAAGAAGACAAAGATACAGCAGATGAAATAAATCATTGGGAAGGTTTCCAAAATATGTATGATTTATTAAAACAAGATGCAGAACAAATGATAAATGATGAAGCAACTGATAAGCCAAATGAAGATGCATCGTATCTTGCTGATTATACTGATGCTAATATACATAAGGAAGTAAAACATTAGATTAAAAAAAGAATTAGCAATGCATTATTATGAATTATTATCAAATATCTTCAAAACTTGTTTACAATTAGATTTGGTATTAATTGATATTATATAGCTTATAACATTTATCAATTTAAGGTAGAATTTTATATAAATAATAAAATTAATTTTATTATTTAATATATATTTTAAATATATAAAAAATTATGCTATTCCTATATGTATGTAAATAGTAGGTTGATATGAGAATTTTTATTATTATTATATGTTATTCAATATTTTTTTTAGAAAATAAAACATTATATGGTTATACAATTTTAAAAGATGATGACTATACAATAAATTTATTTGCTGATTTATCTTTTTTAGTGTCTACAAATAAAATAAAAAAATATAACGATTATTCATATTTTAGGTTTACAGATCCTAGTTTAGCTATAGAAATTTCAAAATATCTTTCTAATAATACATTATTATCTGCGGTGTATGACGTTTATTTAAATATAAATGAAAAATTTATAAATAGACAACTTTACTTGCAATTTGAAAATAGTATTTTAGGAAGAATAAAAATAGGGACATTTTATTCTCCTTTTTATGATAATATTTTCTCACTAACTAATAAAATAATAAAAGAAAATTTTTTAGATGCAGGTGCTAGAATATATCTAGATGATTTGAATAATAATTTATTATATTTTAAAAATGCTATTGCTTACAATATAGCCTTATATAAAAGTGTAAATTGGGATATAGCATTTCAAAGAGAAAACAAAGAACAAAATATTAAGAATATAGTATCTACTACCTTGAAATTTCTTTTTGATAAGAATGAAATGGTGTTAGGATATCAATCTTACAGTCATCTACCTAATAAATCTTCTCCACAATCAAATATTATTTCTTTAGCTTTTAATGCACATTACCATAAACTATACTTTTCACATATCAGTAATTTATATGTTAATATCAAGGAATTATTATATAAGGCATCATTTAGCCAATCTTTTTATTTATCTTATGATATTAGTGAACAAGTAACGCCTTATATAGGTTATCAATATCTAATGATTGATACAAATAGCTATATTGAACAAGCATTTATATTGTTAGGAGCTATTTATAAAGTTGATAACAATTTATCTTTCAAGATTGAAGCAACAAAAGATTTAAGAACCAAAAAAAGTATTGATAATGCATTTTTTAATAAAAGCGAAAATCATTCAATGAAAATATCAATAAATTACATATTCTAAAATGTATAAGTTTTTTATAGATTTTACATCAAGATAAATTATGATTTGGTTATCAAAGAAATAACAAAAGATAGCATTAAAGAAAGAATAGTAAAACTACTATTTATGAAGAAAATTTTAGTATTATTTTTCATAAATAAAATATTGCTATATTCATGTACAACTACTAATAAAATAATCAGTAATACAAAAGAAAAAAAGAATGATGGTAGCAAATAGTACATATTCATAGTTAATATATATACTGTAATAGTTTTTATTAAGGTTTCGATTAGTAAAGATACAAAACTACAATTCATGTTATTTAATATATATTTGCCAAATAAAGCATTTGAATACCATAATTTTTTTAATATGATGATACAAAACGCTATAAAAAATATAATCAAAATATCATTTATTCCAAAAGACATAATCAGCTCCAAAATATAGATGTTAGCAACAACTAACAGTATAAGTTATTTATATTTTATTTTCTATAATTATTACATTATAGCTACAATAATACTTGTATTTTAACAAATATGTGTTATACTTGTTAAGTAAAAGATGCCGACTTAGCTCAGTTGGTAGAGCTACTGATTTGTAATCAGTGGGTCGGGAGTTCGAGTCTCTCAGTCGGCACCAGTTACATCTCCAAAATAAATTTTTTTACCTTTATATCCAAATTATTTATATAATATTTTGTTTTAGTTTAATATTATATCATTTTTATATTGTTATAATTATGATATTCTATACTCATATATATCTACCTATCATTTGTAGATAAGGAAAATTATGCTAGCAGAAAAACGTAGACAAGAAATCGTCAGGTTAAATTATGATAAAAAAGGAGTTAGTATAAATGAACTAGCTAATTTCTTTCAAGTATCTAAAATGACAATAGTAAGAGATATAAAAATATTATCAAAACTTCACTTAGTAATTCCTGTAAGAGGCGGAATTATTCCAGTAGAAAATATTCCAGATCAAGAAGAGGCTTTGTCGAGTATTTATAATCTAAAAAAAAATAAGTCATTATCAGAAAAGCAGCAAATAGCCAAATATTGTGCTAATTATTTCATAAAAGAGGACCATATCATAACTTTAGAATCAGGCTCTACAGCAACTTTTATTGTAAAAATGATAAATCCAGACACAAAAATTACTTTGATAACAAATGGTCTATTAGTTTTAAAAGATGCCATTAACTATTTAGGAAATAAAGTGAAAATTATGTCAAGTGGAGGTATTTTAGAAAAACCTTATTCAACTTTTGTAGGTCCAGAAGTTGAAAGATTTTATAAAAATAAAGATATAGATATAGCTTTCATAAGTTGTGTGGGTTTTAATTTAACTAAAGGTCCCATGGATTCTTATCCATTAGATGTGCAAGCTAAACAGGCTATGATAAAATCATCAAAAAGAGTCGTTTTATTGATAGATAAACATAAATTTCACATACATTCAATAATGCAAACATGTCCTATATCTTCAATAACAGATATAGTAACAAACCAAACAATATCTAAAGATATCTTAGAAGCATTATATAAGTTTGAACATATAAAAATACATTTAGCATGATCATATTTACGTTTTAATTCCTTTTTTTTGTAATTCATACAAGGCTATAGCGGCAGCATTTGAAATATTCAAGCTTTCAATTTTGCTAAAATTCATAGGTATTTTTGCAAGAAAATCACACGATTCTTTGGTTAATTTTCTCATGCCTTTACCTTCTGATCCTAATATTAAAACTTTTTTATCTGGCATAGAAACAGCATCTAAATAAGTATCTGTATGTGCATCTAATCCTAATACCCAATATCCAGAATCTTTTAAAGCTTTAATAGACATAGCAAGATTTGTAGCATGAACTATATTAATATTTTCAAAGCTACCTGCAGCTGATTTCACCATACTAGATGTCTCAGAAGGGGAACGATGCTCTACAAATAAAATTCCAGATACGCCAAAAGCTACACAAGATCGAATAATAGCCCCTATATTTCTAGGATCAGTAACCTCATCTAATAAAACAATAGTATTGTTATTTAAATGGTGATATTTATTAATAAATTCATTTACAGTAAGTGTTGGTAGTTTTGACGCTATAACTACAATACCTTGATGAGTTGTATCCTGTAGATTATGAAAGTATTTATTATCTACATGCTTAATTTTTCCTTTTAATATTTCTGGATTAATTAGCAGTTTTTCTAATTTTTCAGAAATATTAGAATTACATATAACTTTAAATATTTTCCGTTCAGGATTGTTAATAGCAGCTATAGATGGGTGTAACCCATATATACAGACTTGATTATTTTGTAAATTATTAAAAAAATTATTTTTGATCATACTTGTTGTAATGGTTATATTTTTAATTGCAGAATTTTATTATACACACAATAAATAAAGAGTTATAGAAAAACTCTTACGAAGAGAATTAGAATATACTACATGAGCAATGAAGCTAACAAAAATGGCATAAATAATATGTATATCAATTACTTAATGGTCTCTAAAACATACATGCATCGATTACATTTAAGTGTTTCAAAAATATATATAAAAATATGTTGAAATAATTATAAATATATATTAGTATAATGACAGGATGATTTTGTGTCATCCTGCTGGGCAGATGTCCGAGTGGCTAAAGGAGGCGGGCTGTAAACCCGTTGGCGTACGCCTACATAGGTTCGAATCCTATTCTGCCCACCATATTTATAAGAAAAATTATTCACATAGTGTAGTTTGCGGGCGTAGCTTAATGGTAAAGCCGAAGCCTTCCAAGCTTAAGACGAGGGTTCGATTCCCTTCGCCCGCTCCATCGTTTCTAGTACAGTTATAGCATACTTGTGAAATTAATTTATTGTATTAGACTGGAAAAATCGTTATATAATAAAATACATATACCTTTTAATAGATAATTTAAAATAATATTTTTTATATAAAAAACATTAGAGAGAGAAAAGTAAATGGCTAAAGAGAAGTTTGATACATCGTTACCGCATTGTAACATAGGAACGATAGGTCACGTAGATCATGGTAAAACTACATTGACAGCAGCGATAAGTAAAGTGTTGTCAAGTAAGTTTGGTGGAGAAACAAAGAAATTTGATGAGATAGATAAAGCTCCAGAAGAAAAAGAAAGAGGTATTACAATTAATGCAGCGCATATTGAATACAGAACAGACAAAAGACATTATGCACACGTAGACTGTCCAGGTCATGCCGACTATGTTAAAAACATGATAACAGGTGCGGCGCAAATGGATGGAGCAATATTAGTTGTTGCAGCAACAGATGGTCCAATGCCTCAAACTAAAGAGCATATTTTGTTAGCAAAGCAGGTTGGAGTTCCGGCAATGGTTGTGTTTTTAAATAAATGCGACGTGATGAAAGACGAAGAAATGCTAGAACTAGTTGAAATGGAAATAAGAGAAGAGTTAAGTAAAAACGACTTCCCAGGCGATGATATTCCATTTATAAGAGGTTCAGCGTTAGCAGCTTTAGAAGGAACTGATAAAGAATTAGGTGAAGATGCAATACTTAAGCTTATGGAAGCAGTAGATTCTTACATTCCACAACCAGAAGCTAAAACAGGCTTGCCGTTTTTGATGCCGATAGAAGATAGTTTTACAATCTCAGGAAGAGGAACAGTAGCAACAGGTAAAGTTGAAGCAGGAATAATTAAAAAGAATGCTGAAGTTGAGATAGTAGGATTTGGTGACACAATTAAAACTACAGTAACAGATATAGAAATGTTTCGTAAGTTTTTAGATGAAGCTCAAGCAGGTTTCAATATTGGAGCATTGTTAAGAGGTGTTAGCACAGAAGATGCAAGAAAAGGTAGAGTATTGTCAGAGCCAGGTAAGTTAAAAGCTTATACAGAGTTTGAAGCTCAAATGTATATTTTAACAAAAGCGGAAAACGGAAGACATACGCCATTTTTATCTAAATACCGTCCACAGTTTTACTTTAGAACGTCAAACGTAACAGGTGAAGTGTTTTTAAAAGATGGAACTGAAATGGCTATGCCAGGTGACAATATAGTTTGTGATGTTAAATTAATATCGCCATCACCGATATCAGAAAACTTAAGATTTGCTATTAGAGAAGGTAGTAAAACAGTTGGTTCTGGTATTGTAACTAAAATTATTAAATAATAAGGTTGATTACGAGCTGCCATTTGGCAGCTCTGTAGGAGTGTAGCTCAATTGGTAGAGCATCGGTCTCCAAAACCGAGGGTTGAGGGTTCAAGTCCTTTCACTCCTGCCATTTTTATAAGGGTATAGTTGTATATGATAAAAACAGCTTTGCAATTTTTATCTCAAGTAAAACAAGAATTTTTCAGAGTAACCTGGGGAACAAAAAAACAGGCTGCAACAATAACTCTTATGGTTTTCATAATGGTTTTTGTAATGGCTATGTTTTTCTTTTCTTTAGACTGGATACTATCTTATGTGGTGGGTTTTCTTCTTAGTCTATTAAGTAATTAATAAAGGATTCATGCTGATGAAGTGGTATGTTCTTCAAGTGTACTCAGGTTTTGAGAACAAAGTTATTGAAACAATAAATGTAAAATTATTAGAAAAAGGCTTATCAGACTTTGTTTCTGAAATGTCTGCGCCTAATGTTAAAATATCTGATAATGCTTCTGAAAAAGTAAAAAAACAACTTGCTAGTAAGAAGATATTAATCGGTTATGTTTTAATCAAAATGAATTTGACCAAAGAAATATTATCTTTGATTTTGTCTGTTCCAAGAGTTTCTAAATTTCTTGGTGAACCAGATAGTCAAGGTTTACCTTATTCAATTTCTGAGAAAGATGTTGAGGATTTCTTATTGTATTCTGAATCTGCCTCTACTACTGAAGATTCTATAATTGAAACATTTAGTGTAGGTGAAGAAGTTAGAATAATTAGTGAGCCTTTTTACGATTTCAAAGGAGTTATAGAAAATATAGATCAATTGAGAAAAAGAATCAGGGTGTCAGTTTTAATATTTGGTCGTTCTACTCCTGTTGACTTAGAATATAAGCAAATTGAAAAATTGTCTTAATATATTACAATATGTATATATTTCTTGACAAAATTTGTTCACTTATGTATTATCATATGTGCTTTGTAGTAGATACGCAAATAATCACACTACATAACCTTAAATTTAATACTAAAATTAAATTTACTTGCTTTAAAGAGGTATATAATTATGGCAAAAAAAATACAAACTTATATTAAGGCGCAAATTCCATCAGGTCAGGCTGCACCGGCGTCTTTAGGTTCTACCTTAGGGCCTGCAGGTGTTAATATTATGGAATTTTGTAAAGCTTTCAATGCTCGCACACAAGCAGGCAAACCAGGAGTGCCAACTCCTGTTGTTATTACGGTTTATTCAGATCGTAGTTTTGAGTTTATTACAAAAAAACCTCCTGTTTCTTATTATTTAAAAGAAGAATCACAAATTTCTAAAGGTGCAAAAACTACAGGTAGAGAAACTGTTGGTGAAATTACTTTAGACCAAATAAAGAAAATAGCAGAAGAAAAAATGGTAGATTTAAATGCACGTAGCATAGATGCTGCATCTAAAATGATTATAGGTTCTGCTCGCTCTATGGGCTTAAAGGTACAGGAATAGGTAATATAATGGCTAAATTAAGTAAAAGAATTAAAACTCTTAAAAGTAAAGTTGATACAAATAAATCGTATTCTTTAGAAGAAGCTATAGAAATACTAAAAAATAATTCAACTGTAAAGTTTGATGAAACCCTAGATATAGTTGTAAGACTTGGTGTTAATCCTCAACATTCTGATCAGCTTGTTAGAGGGGTTGTTCAGCTACCTCATGGTACAGGTAAAAGCATTAAAGTTGCAGTCTTTGCAAAAGGTGATAAAGTTCAAGAAGCTTTAGATGCTGGAGCGGATATTGTAGGTTCAGATGATTTAGTTGCTAAAATAGAAGCTGGTGAAATTGATTTTCAAAAATGTATAGCAACTCCAGATATGATGGCTTTAATTGGTCGTGTAGCTAAAATATTAGGTCCTAAAGGTTTAATGCCTAATGCTAAATTAGGTAGTGTTACAGTTAATGTAAAAGACGCTATATCAGCTGCTAAAAGTGGTCAGGTTGAGTTTAGGGTTGAAAAACAAGGTATAATTCATAATGGTGTAGGTAAGCTAAGTTTCAGCAAAGAAGCTTTAGTTGAAAATGCGAAAGCATTAATAGATGCATTACAAAGAGCAAAGCCTACAGCCGTAAAAGGAAACTATTTTATAAAAGCTGTGTTAACTTCTACTATGGGTGTTGGTTTACCTATAGAGTTATCAGGTATTGTGAAATAGATAAAGATTGCTAAAATCTTGTCCAAGACCTTAGGTGGTAATATTCTATATTATCTTAATTTCCTAAGCAGACAGTGAGTAATTGGTATTCTAATTCTGGTACTCACTGGGAGAGTAGATGCGTTAGCATCGCCAATATATGTAAATATATTGTAATTGTAACAATGGGAGAAAATAAGTGAATCGCTTAGAAAAGCAAAAACTTATTGAAGACTTAAATACTATTTTTAATGAAAATAGCTCTGTTACAGTGGTCCAGTACAAAGGATTAACAGTTGCACAGTTAGAAGATTTAAGAGAAAAGGTTTATTCTTCAGACATAGGTTTTAAGGTTATAAAAAATAATCTTGCTTCTATTGCTGCAAAAGATACGCCTTGTGCCAATTTGGATGAATTCTTTGTTGGTCCAACAGCTATTGTTTACGGTAATGATCCTGTTTCATCATCTAAGATACTGTCTTCTTTTTCAAAAAAACACGAAGCTTTATCTTTAATTGGAGGTTCGTTTACTGGTTCTAAATTATCATTAAATGATTTAAAAGTACTATCTACCTTACCTTCATTTGATGAGATTAGAGCAAAAATAGTTGGTTTGATTATTGCAGCTCCAACGAAAATTGCTATTGTTGCTAGAACACCAGCTACTAATGTTATAGGTGTATTACAAGCATATGCTAGTAAGTAAAAAAATAAGTTTATATTTAGGGAATCAAAAATATGTCTAAAATCGAAAAATTAGTTGAAGAATTATCAACTTTAACAGTAATGGAAGCTGCAGAATTATCTAAAGCTTTAGAAGAAAAATGGGGTGTAACAGCAGTTGCAGCAGCAGCACCAGCAGCAGCAGGTGGAGCCGCAGAAGCAGTTGCAGAACAAACTGAATTTGATGTTGTAATTACATCTGTAGCAACAGCTGTTCCTGTAATTAAAGAAATTAGAGCTATGACTGGTTTAGGTTTAACTGAATCAAAAGCTTTAACTACTGAATTACCAAAAATTGTTAAATCAGGAGTATCTAAAGCTGAAGCTGAAGAAATGAAAACAAAACTTGAAGCAGCAGGTGCAAAAGTAGAACTTAAATAGTTTATAACTTTTATCTTTTACAAGATATTCAAGAGTACTACGTCATTTTTTTATAAATGACGTAGTACTCTTACATTTACATCAAGACTTAACAAATTACTAGGTTTCTAATGCAAAGTTTAAACTTTAATCTTAATCTTAATATCCGTAGACATTATAATAAAATAGAATCAGCGAAAGAAATTCCTGATTTAATAGAAATGCAAAAGAATTCTTATGCAAAATTCTTACAAACTGGTCTTGCTCCTGTAGACAGAAAAGATATAGGATTGCAGGGTGCTTTGAAAACTATTTTCCCAGTTAACAGTGCTGATGGAAAGTGCATGTTAGAAATTATGGAATATAATTTGTACGATCCAGAATACGATATCGTAGAATCAAAAAGACGCGGAATTAATTACTCAGCTCCTTTGAAGTTAAGATTAAGGTTAACAACAAATGAAATCAATAAAGAAATAGGAACTGTTTCTGTAAAAGATATTCAAGAAAAAGAAGTTTATTTGTGTGACTTGCCTCTAATGACAGAAAATGGTTCTTTTATAATAAATGGAACAGAAAGAGTTATAGTTTCTCAAATATATCGTTCTCCAGGGATATTTTTTGATCATGATAAAGGTAAAAATACATATGATAAATTACTTTATAGTGCAAGTATAATTCCTCATGTAGGTTCTTGGTTAGATATTGAATTTGACAATAAAGATTTATTGTACATAAGAATAGACAAAAGAAAAAAAATATCATTATCAGCTTTATTAAAATCTTTAGATTCTAATTACACAGAAGAATTAAAAAAGAAAGCTGAAAAAGAATCTAAAACTTTAGATCCA
Organism: Alphaproteobacteria bacterium endosymbiont of Pipizella viduata; assembly: GCA_964020055.1. Taxonomy (GTDB): domain Bacteria; phylum Pseudomonadota; class Alphaproteobacteria; order WRAU01; family Hepatincolaceae. The sequence continues at coordinate 717,695 of OZ026533.1, read as the reverse complement.
GATTTAATAACAGGTATGGATAATGATGAAATTTTATCTACATTTTACAAAACAATATCTGTAGAAAATATTGGACAAGAATATAAAGTAGACTTTGTTTCAGAATTTTATAAAGGAAGAAAATTATCTTTTGACTTAAAAGATGCAAAAGATAATTCAGTATTAGTACAAGCTGGAACTACGATTTCTACATTGATTCTAAGAAAATTATCTAAATTAGATATAAAATCTGTAATTATTGAAAATACTGAATTAGTAGGTAGATACTTAGGTAATACTATATATAAACCAGATACTAAAGAAGTATTATTATACTCAGGAACAGAGTTAACAGAAGAAGTTTTAGAATTGTTAAAAGCTAATAATATTTCTGAGTTCACAATTTTATTAATAGATAATATTAACGTAGGACCGTATATATTAAATACTCTATTAGCAGATAAAATTGACACTAGAGAAAAAGCTTTAAACGAAATATATTTAACTGTTAAAGCTTCTGAAGCTCCAAGTTTAGAAGCTGCTCAAGAATTATTTCATAACCTATTTTTCAATAGTGCTCGTTACAACTTATCTGAAGTAGGTAGAGTAAAAATAAATGAAAGATTAAACAATGATCAATCAGATTCTTTAGTTTTAGAAAAAAGAGATATCATATCTATAATTAAAGTTTTATTACAAATAAGAGATGGTCACAGTAAAGTTGATGATATAGATCACTTAGGTAATAGAAGAGTTCGTTCTGTTGGAGAATTAGTTGAAAATGAAATACGTATTGCTCTTGTTAGAATGGAAAGATACGTACAAGAAAAAATGAATTCTGCAATAGATGTATCTGTAAATGATCTTATTAATGTAAAATCAGTACAATCTACATTGAGAGAATTTTTCGGTTCGTCTCAACTATCACAGTTTATGGATCAAACAAATCCTTTATCAGAAATAACTCATAAAAGACGTCTGTCTGCTTTAGGACCAAAAGGTTTAGCAAGAGATAGAGCAAGTTTTGAAGTTAGAGATGTTCACACAACTCACTATGGTAGAATTTGTCCAATTGAAACACCAGAAGGTCCAAATATTGGATTGATAAATTCATTAGCAATTTTTGCACGTGTTAATAAATATGGTTTTCTAGAAACTCCATACAGAAAAGTTGTAAACGGAGTTGTTACAAACCAAGTTGAATATATGAATGCTTCTACAGAAGGTAAATATTCCATAGCTCAATCAACAGTTGCTTTAGATGAAAATAATAGATTCATTGATGATTTAATAAGTTGTCGTGTGGCAGGAGATTTAGTTTTATGTAATCCAGAAGAAGTTCAATATATAGATGTTTCACCAAAACAGTTAGTTTCAGTTGCTGCATCTTTAGTACCATTTCTAGAAAACGATGATGCAAATAGAGCATTAATGGGAGCAAACATGCAAAGACAAGCGGTTCCTTTATTGAAAAATGAAGCACCAATTGTTGGAACAGGGATGGAAGGTATAGTTGCTAAAAATTCTGGTGTTGTAATATTAGCTAAAAGATCTGGTGTTGTACATAAAGTTGATTCTTCAAGAATTATAATATTAGCAGACGAAGAAGAAGGTCAAGATAGTATATTAGATATTTATGAACTAAAAAAATTCCAGCGTTCAAATCACAATACTTGTATAAATCAAAGTCCTATTGTAAAAGTTGGGGATAAAGTTAAAGCTGGAGACATAATAACTAACGGAAATTCTATAGATTCTGGAGAATTAGCATTAGGTAAAAACGTACTTGTAGGTTTTGTACCTTGGAATGGTTACAATTTTGAAGATGCAATTTTGATATCAGAAAGAGTAGTAACAGATGATGTGTTCACATCAATTCATATTGAAGAACTTGAAGTTGTTGCAAGAGATACCAAACTAGGAGCTGAAGAAATAACTCAAGATATTCCTAATATTGGTGATGAAGCTATTAAAAATTTAGATGAATCAGGTATTATATCTGTTGGTGCAGATGTAAAACCAGGAGATATTCTTGTAGGTAAAACAACTCCAAAAGCAGAGAGTGTTGTAACTTCAGAAGAAAAATTATTAAGAGCTATTTTTGGTGAAAAATCTGTAGATGTTAAAGATACATCTTTAAAAGTTCCAGCTGGGATAACAGGTACAGTAATAGATGTAAGAGTATTTGCAAGAAGAGGTTTAACTAAAGATTCTAGAACTCAATCTATCGAAAGAGATTTAATAACTAGATTATCTAAAGAAAGAGAAGAAGAATATAAAATATTAGCTTCTGGCTATTCAGTTAAAGCTAGAAATATTTTGATAGGAAATGAAGTTGTATCTTCTAAGAAGCTATCTTCAGGGGTTAAATTAACTGAAGATAATTTAAAATCTTTATCATTATCTGAGTTACTTGAAATTAAAGTGTCTGATTCTTCAATTCAAACTTATTTAAATGAATTATCTGAAAGTTTTGATCTTCAAATATCAAAGTTAAACACTAAATTTGAAAATAAAAAACTACAGATGCAAAAAGGAGATGATCTTCCAACAGGTGTTTTGAAAGTTGTAAAAGTATTTATAGCTGTTAAAAGAAAGTTACAACCTGGTGATAAAATGGCAGGTCGTCATGGAAATAAAGGTGTTGTATCAAAAATATTACCAATTGAAGATATGCCTCATTTAGAAGACGGAACTCCTGTTGATATTTGTTTAAATCCTTTAGGTGTTCCATCTAGGATGAATGTTGGACAGGTTCTTGAAGTACATACAGGTTGGGCTTGTAGAAACATAGGTCAACAAGTTGAAAATATGCTTAGTGAATATTATTTAAATAAAAATAATGTTCCAGAAATTAGAGAATATTTATTAAGTTGTTATGGTAATCATGAAAAAGATAAGATTACAAATTTATCTGATGAAGAGATATTGGTTGTAGCTAATAATATTCGTAAAGGTATGCCTGTTGCTACACCTGTTTTTGATGGTGTTAGAGAAAAAGATATAAATAAATTATTAGATTTTTGTAATTTAGATAATTCTGCGCAGGTAACTTTAATTGATGGTCGTACAGGAGAACCTTTTGAAAGAAAAGTAACTGTTGGATACATATACATGTTAAAACTTCATCATTTAGTTGATGATAAAATACATGCACGTTCAATAGGTCCTTACAGCTTGATAACTCAACAACCATTAGGTGGTAAAGCACAATTTGGTGGTCAAAGATTTGGAGAGATGGAGGTTTGGGCTTTAGAATCTTATGGAGCTGCACACATTTTACAAGAAATGTTAACTGTTAAGTCCGATGATCAGCAAGGTCGTGTACATGTATATGAGGCTATAGTTAAAGGTGAAGAAAGCTTTGAAACAGGAATACCAGAATCATTTAATGTATTAATGAAAGAGCTTAGATCATTAGCTTTAAATTTAGAAATGAAGAAAAAAGAAGATAAGTAAACAGTAATAAACTATTTTAAATAGTATTTGGTTGGAGATTTTTTAATGAGTAATACTACTTCAGAACAACGTGATGCTAAAGTTGTTAATCCAAATGATTTTGATTTAATATCAATATCAATAGCAAGCCCAGAAAAAATTCGTTCTTGGTCTTATGGAGAAGTTAAAAAGCCAGAAACAATAAACTACAGAACATTTAAACCAGAAAAAGATGGTTTGTTTTGTGCAAGAATTTTTGGTCCTATAAGAGATTATGAATGCTTATGTGGTAAATATAAGCGTATGAAATATAAAGGCATTGTTTGCGAAAAATGTGGTGTTGAAGTTATTCAACAAAAAGTTCGTCGTGAAAGAATGGGTCATATAGATTTAGCTATACCAATAGTACATGTATGGTTCTTAAAATCAATGCCTTCTAAATTTGCAATAATTTTAGACGTTGCTGTAAAAGAATTAGAAAAAGTTTTATATTTTGAAAAATATATAGTTATAGATCCAGGAGTATCTAGTTTTTCTTCTCACCAAATTATTTCTGAAGAAGAATACAGAAATGCTTTAGAAAAATTTGGTTTAAACGCATTTTCTGTTGGTATGGGTGGAGAAGCTATAAAAACTATATTGCAAAATTTAGATTTAGAATATGAAGTAGAAAAAATAAAAACTTTATTTCAAGATACTCTACCAGATGCAAAATACAAAAAATTGTTATCTAAACTTAAAATTTTAGAATCTTTGATCGAAACAGGTACTAAACCAGAATGGATGGTTTTAGATGTTTTACCAGTTTTATCACCAGATATAAGACCTTTAGTTCCCCTAGATGGTGGTAGATTTGCAACTTCAGATTTGAATGATTTATACAGAAGAGTAATAAACAGAAATAATCGTTTAAAAAGATTATTAGAACTTAGAGCTCCTGATATTATTGTTAGAAATGAAAAAAGAATGTTACAAGAAGCTGTAGATGCTCTTTTTGATAATTCTAAAAGAACAAACCCTATAGTTGATGGTAACAAAAGACCATTAAAATCTTTTGCAGATATTTTGAAAGGTAAACAAGGTCGTTTCAGACAAAACCTTTTAGGAAAAAGAGTAGATTATTCTGGTCGTTCTGTTATTACAGCAGGACCATACCTGAAATTGAATGAATGTGGTATTCCTAAAAAAATGGCTTTAGAGTTATTTAAGCCTTTTATTTATGCAAAATTACAAGCATACGGTTTATCATCTACTATTAAAATTGCAAAAAAAATGGTAGAAAAAGAAGCACCAGAAATATGGGATATATTAGAAGAAGTAATAAATGGTCACCCTGTTCTTTTAAACAGAGCACCTACATTACATAGACTAGGTATTCAAGCATTTGAACCAAGATTGATAGAAGGTAAAGCAATACATTTACACCCTCTAGTTTGTTCTGCATTTAATGCCGATTTTGATGGTGATCAAATGGCTGTTCATATTCCTTTATCATTAGAATCTCAGCTAGAAGCTCGTGTTTTAATGATGTCAACTAACAACATATTGTCTCCAGCAAGTGGTAATCCTATAGTTGTACCAAGTCAAGATATGATATTAGGATTATATTATTTATCACTTGAAAGAGAAGGTGAAGTTGGAGAAAACAAGTGTTTTTCTAATGTTTCAGAAATTGAAAGTTCATTATTTTCAAAGTCAGTATCTTTACATTCTAAAATAGTTTACAGATTAGAAGAAAAGAATGAAGCTGGTGAAGTTATTCATACTCGTGTTAACACAACACCAGGAAGAGTATTACTTTCAGAAGCTTTTCCAATACAAGATAAAGTAACATTTGGATTAATAAACAAAGTATTAACTAAAAAAGAAGTTACCAAATTAATTGATTATTCATACCATAATTATGGGCAAGATTTCACAGTTTCATTGTTAGATAATTTAATGCAACTTGGGTTTGAACATGCTTGTAAAGCAGGAATATCAATTGGTAAAAATGACTTAATAACTCCACCAACTAAAGAAAAGTTAATAAAAGAAGCTACATCAAAAGTTACCGAATATGAAAGACAATATCAAGACGGTTTGATAACTAATGGTGAAAGATACAATAAAGTTATTGACGCTTGGTCTTTATGTACGAACTCATTGGGTGATGAGCTAATGAAGGAGTTATTAAAACAAGAACCTGGTAAACCAATAAACTCTGTATACATGATGATGCATTCTGGTGCAAGGGGGTCTATTGCCCAAATGAAACAGTTAGCAGGTATGAGAGGACTTATGGCTAAAACTACTGGTGAAATTATGGAAATTCCAATTTTATCTAGTTTTAAAGAAGGTTTGCAAGTACTTGAATACTTTAATTCAACTCATGGAGCTAGAAAAGGTTTAGCAGATACAGCTTTAAAAACAGCTAATGCAGGTTATTTGACACGTAGATTAGTAGATGTATCTCAAGATGTAGTAGTTTTATCTGAAGATTGTGGAGCAGATGAAGGCATAGAGCTTAAGGCTATAATTGAAGGTGGTGAAGTTATTGAAACTTTAGGTAATAGAGTTGTAGGTAGGTTCATATTAGATGATGTAGTAGACTATAAAACTGGTAAAGTTCTTATTCAAGCTAATACTTATATAGATGAACTATTAGCAGAAATAATCACAAATTCTGGTCTAGACAAAATAAAAGTTCGTTCTGTGCTTACATGTAGAGAAAAAAGAGGTGTTTGTGTTAAATGTTATGGACGTGATATCTCTAAAGGTAAACTTGCATGTTTAGGTGAGGCTGTAGGGTTAGTTGCCGCTCAATCAATTGGTGAGCCTGGAACTCAGTTAACAATGAGAACATTCCACATAGGTGGAGCTGCTCAAAGAGTTACAGAGAAAAACTCTATAGAATCTCCTTTAGCAGGAACAGTTAGTTTTGCTAATGGTAGAATTGTTACTAACTCAGAAAATATAAATATTGTTATGAGTAGAAATGCTGAAGTTATTTTGACAGATGATAGAGGTCAAGAAAGATTTAGACAGCGTTTACCATACGGTGCTAAAATATATTGCTCTGAAGGTCAAAAACTTGATTATAACTTTAAAATAGCAGAATGGGATTCGTTTACTGTACCAATCATAACAGAATTCGAAGGTACTGTTGAATATTCTGATTTATTAGATGGAATATCATTATCACAACAAATAGATGATACAACAGGAATAACTTCTAAAGTTGTAACAAACTGGAGACAACAGTCTGGATATTCAGCTTTGAAACCTAGGGTTATATTAAAAGGTGTTATTAGAGAAACTACAAATAATAACGAGATAAGTTATTTATTACAACCTAATACGACAATTGTTGTAAATGATGGTCAAGCTATCAAACCTGGTGATATAATAGCAAGAATTCCAAAAGAATCTGCTAAAACTAGAGATATAACAGGGGGTTTACCTCGTGTTATTGAATTATTCGAAGCTAGAAAATATAAAGATGCTGCTGTTGTTAGTGAAATCAGAGGAAGAGTAGAATCGGGTGCTGATTACAAAAACAGAAGATCTGTAATTGTTCGTTCATTAGAAGATTCTATGGTGTTTTATGAATATAATTTATCTAAAGATAAGCAGTTGCTAGTGTATGAAGGTGATATAGTTGAAAAAGGGGAAAAATTGACTGAAGGGCCAATTAATCCACACGATATATTAAGTACACATGGAATAGCAGCATTAGCTGATTATATGGTAAATGAAGTTCAGGAAGTTTATAAGCTACAAGCAGTTAATATTAATGATAAACATATTGAAGTAATAGTGAAACAAATGCTTCAAAAAGTTGAAATATTAGATAAAGGAGATTCTAACTATACTGTTGGAGAAAGTGTAGATAGAATTGAAGTGCAAGAACAAAACCGTAAATTAATTGCAGAAGGTAAATCTGAGATAAAATATAATATTATATTGCAATCTATTACAAGAGCGAGTTTACGTACTAAGTCTTTCATTTCTGCAGCTTCTTTCCAAGAAACAACTAAAGTGTTGACTGAGGCCGCTCTAATGAGCAAAAAAGACTATTTAGAAGGTCTGAAAGAAAACATTATTATGGGTCGTTTGATTCCTGTAGGTACTGGATATTTATTGAAAAAATATAAGTCTCAGGGAGCTAATAAGTAATAAAATTACTTGACTATAGTAGTTTTATTTTGTAAACTAACAAAGTTCCGTACATGGTTATAGATTTTTTGTTAAGTTTATTTATATCAGTAAACTAATTTTAAATTATGTTTTGCTGATAGTTTAGGAATGTAAAATTTTAAATGAGTGATTAAGTATGCCAACTATTAACCAATTAATAAGAAAGCCAAGACGCAAGGTAGAATCAAGAAATAAGGTTCCTGCTCTTTTAAATTGCCCTCAAAGAAGAGGGGTGTGTACAAGAGTTTACACAACTACTCCTAAAAAACCTAACTCAGCTTTAAGAAAAGTTGCAAGGGTTAGATTAACTAGTGGTTATGAGGTGACAGCTTACATACCTGGAGAAGGTCACAATCTACAAGAACATTCATCTGTGTTAATCAGAGGTGGTCGTGTAAAGGATTTACCAGGGGTTGCGTATCATATAATTAGGGGTACTTTAGATACTCAAGGTATAGAAAAAAGACGTCAAAGACGTTCTTTATATGGTTCTAAGAAGCCAAAGAAATAGATAAATAAGAGGTTCAATCCATGTCTCGTCGTCACGCTGCGAAAAAAAGAGTAGTTTTATTAGATCCAAAATTTAAGGATGTAACTATTACTAAATTTATAAATTGTTTAATGTATGATGGTAAAAAGTCAGTAGCAGAGAAAATTATGTATGATTCTTTAGATATGTTATCTAAAAAGTCTCAAAAGTCTCATTTGGAAGCTTTTAATGAAGCTCTTGACAATGTTAAGCCTGTTTTAGAGGTTAGATCTAGAAGAATAGGTGGAGCTACATATCAGGTTCCTGTGGAAGTTAGGGGTGAAAGAAGAGATGCTTTAGCTATTAGATGGTTGATTTCGTTAGCAAGAAAGCGTTCTGAAAAAACAATGACTGAAAGATTGTGTAATGAGTTGTTAGATGCTTCTAATAATAGAGGTTCTGCAGTTAAGAAAAAAGAAGATACTCATAAAATGGCAGATGCTAATAAAGCTTTTGCACATTATCGTTGGTAATATAGAAAGTGAGTGATATGACAGATAAGATTTCATTAGGTAGTTACCGTAATATTGGTATTATGGCGCATATAGATGCAGGTAAGACTACAACTACAGAAAGAATACTTTATTATACTGGGCGTTCGCACAAAATAGGTGAAGTTCATGAAGGTAATGCTACTATGGACTGGATGGAACAAGAGCAGGAAAGAGGTATAACAATTACTTCAGCAGCTACAACTTGTATGTGGAACAGTCATAGAATTAATATTATTGATACTCCAGGTCACGTAGATTTTACAATTGAAGTTGAGCGTTGTTTAAGAGTTTTAGATGGTGCTGTAGCCGTTTTTGACGGTGTGGCTGGTGTTGAGCCTCAATCTGAAACAGTTTGGAGACAAGCTGATAAATATGATGTTCCTAGAATTTGTTTTGTTAACAAAATGGATAGAATGGGTGCTAATTTCGACCGTTGTGTGGAAATGATTGTAGATAGGTTAGGTGCTAAGCCTCTTGTACTGCAATTGCCAATAGGTGCAGAAGCTGATTTTACAGGTGTTGTTGACTTGTTAGAAAATAGAGCTATAGTTTGGTCTTCTGAAGAGTTGGGAGCTAAGTTTGAATATACTGCAATTCCTGAAAGTTTAGCAGTAAGAGCAGCAGAAGCTCGTTCAAGTTTGATTGAAACAGCTGTTGAAATGAATGATGAGCTTATGGAAAGTTACTTAGACGGTAAAGAGCCAAGTATAGATGAAATAAAGTCTTGTATAAGAAAAGGTGTTTTAACATCTTCTTTTGTTCCTGTATTGTGTGGTTCTGCGTTTAAAAATAAAGGTGTTCAACCTTTATTAGATGCAGTTGTAGATTACTTACCTTCTCCTTTGGATTTGGAAGATGTTCAAGGTACAGACCCTAAAGATTCAGAAGTGGTTGTTACTAGAAAACATAGTGCCTCTGAGCCATTTTCTGCATTAGCTTTTAAAATGATGAATGATCCTTTTGTTGGTCAGTTAGCGTTTTGTAGAATATACTCAGGTAAGTTAGAATCAGGTAGTACTATTTTAAACTCAGTAAAAAATAAAAAAGAAAGAGTTGGTAGAATGCTTATGATGCATGCTAACCAAAGAGAAGAAATAAAAGTTGCTGAAGTTGGAGACATTGTAGCTTTAGTTGGAATGAAAGATGCTACAACAGGTGATACTTTATGTGATGTGTCAAAACCTGTAGTTTTAGAAAAAATGGATTTTCCAGTTCCTGTTATTGAAATTGCAGTTGAGCCAAAAACTAAAGTTGACCAAGAAAAGATGTCTGTTGCTATAGGTAGATTAGTTGCTGAAGATCCTTCTTTGAAGGTTCACACAGATATTGAAACTGGTCAAACTATACTTGCAGGTATGGGTGAGCTTCATCTTGAGATTATTATCGATAGAATGAAAAGAGAATTTAATGTTGAAGCTAACGTAGGTGCTCCTCAAGTTGCATATAGAGAAAGTTTTTCTAAACCTGTAGATATTGAATATACTCATAAAAAGCAAAGTGGTGGTTCTGGGCAATTTGCAAGAGTTAAAATGAAATTTACTCCTTTGACTCCAGGAGAAGGTTTTCAATTTGTTAATACAGTTGTAGGTGGTAATGTTCCTAAAGAATATATACCGGGAGTTCAAAAAGGTTTAGAATCTTCTATGGATGCAGGTGTTATAGCTGGTTTCCCAGTTGTTGACTTAAAAGTAGAGCTTTACGATGGTGCATATCACGATGTAGATTCAAGTGCTTTAGCTTTCGAAATAGCGGCAAGAGCAGCTTTTAGAGATGCAATGGGTAAATCATCGCCTCGTTTGTTAGAGCCTATGATGGATGTTGAGGTTATTACACCAGATAACTATCAGGGGTCTGTATTAGGAGATTTAAGTAGTAGACGTGCAATTATTTCAGGCACAGAAGCTAGAGCAAATGCTTCAGTAATAAAAGCATTAGTTCCATTAGCTAATATGTTTGGTTATGTGAATACGTTGCGTTCTATGACACAAGGAAGAGCACAGTTTACTATGCAATTCCATAGTTATTCTCCTGCTCCATCAAATGTAGAGCAAGAAGTTAGAGCTAAGTATTCTAAATAGTAGTATATAAAAAACATTAGAGAGAGAAAAGTAAATGGCTAAAGAGAAGTTTGATACATCGTTACCGCATTGTAACATAGGAACGATAGGTCACGTAGATCATGGTAAAACTACATTGACAGCAGCGATAAGTAAAGTGTTGTCAAGTAAGTTTGGTGGAGAAACAAAGAAATTTGATGAGATAGATAAAGCTCCAGAAGAAAAAGAAAGAGGTATTACAATTAATGCAGCGCATATTGAATACAGAACAGACAAAAGACATTATGCACACGTAGACTGTCCAGGTCATGCCGACTATGTTAAAAACATGATAACAGGTGCGGCGCAAATGGATGGAGCAATATTAGTTGTTGCAGCAACAGATGGTCCAATGCCTCAAACTAAAGAGCATATTTTGTTAGCAAAGCAGGTTGGAGTTCCGGCAATGGTTGTGTTTTTAAATAAATGCGACGTGATGAAAGACGAAGAAATGCTAGAACTAGTTGAAATGGAAATAAGAGAAGAGTTAAGTAAAAACGACTTCCCAGGCGATGATATTCCATTTATAAGAGGTTCAGCGTTAGCAGCTTTAGAAGGAACTGATAAAGAATTAGGTGAAGATGCAATACTTAAGCTTATGGAAGCAGTAGATTCTTACATTCCACAACCAGAAGCTAAAACAGGCTTGCCGTTTTTGATGCCGATAGAAGATAGTTTTACAATCTCAGGAAGAGGAACAGTAGCAACAGGTAAAGTTGAAGCAGGAATAATTAAAAAGAATGCTGAAGTTGAGATAGTAGGATTTGGTGACACAATTAAAACTACAGTAACAGATATAGAAATGTTTCGTAAGTTTTTAGATGAAGCTCAAGCAGGTTTCAATATTGGAGCATTGTTAAGAGGTGTTAGCACAGAAGATGCAAGAAAAGGTAGAGTATTGTCAGAGCCAGGTAAGTTAAAAGCTTATACAGAGTTTGAAGCTCAAATGTATATTTTAACAAAAGCGGAAAACGGAAGACATACGCCATTTTTATCTAAATACCGTCCACAGTTTTACTTTAGAACGTCAAACGTAACAGGTGAAGTGTTTTTAAAAGATGGAACTGAAATGGCTATGCCAGGTGACAATATAGTTTGTGATGTTAAATTAATATCGCCATCACCGATATCAGAAAACTTAAGATTTGCTATTAGAGAAGGTAGTAAAACAGTTGGTTCTGGTATTGTAACTAAAATTATTAAATAATAAGGTTGATTATGGAAAGCCAAAATATTAGGATAAAACTAAAATCTTTTGAACATTCTTTGTTAGATATGTCTACTAAAGATATCGTTGATGCAGCAAAAAGAACAGGTGCTAAAGTTATAGGGCCAATCTCTTTGCCAACTAAAGTATCTAGATATACAGTATTACGTTCGCCTCATGTTAATAAAAAATCTAGAGAGCAATTTCAACGTAATAAGCATAAAAGATTATTAGATATAAAAGAACCTACCCCTCAAACATTAGACGCTTTGATGAAGTTAGATCTTGCGGCTGGTGTTGAAGTAGAAATTAAATTATAAGAGGTAGTTTATGAGAGTAGGTTTAATAGCAGAAAAGATAGGAATGTCTAGAGTCTATGACGAAAAAGGCACTTTTGTTCCTGTTACTGTTTTAGCAGTGAAAGATTGTAAAGTTGTTGGTCTAAAAAAGACAGATGTTCATGGTTATGATGCGTTACAAATTGGTTTTGGTGAAGTTAAAGCTTCAAGAGCTTCTAAGCCAATTTTAGGTTTTTATAAAAAAATAGATCAAGCACCTTCTAAAAAAATATTAGAATTTAAAGTTTCTGAAGAAAATTTATTAGAAGTTGGACAAAAAATTGATGTTTCGCACTTCACGGCAGGCCAATTGGTTGATGTTTCAGGTGTAAGCATTGGTAAAGGCTTTGCTGGGGTTATAAAAAGACATAACTTCAGAAGTTTAAGAGCAAGTCATGGGGTTTCATTAACACATCGTTCACATGGTTCTACAGGTAACTGTCAAGATCCAGGAAGGGTGTTTAAAGGAAAGAAAATGGCTGGACATTTAGGAGCGTCAAAAGTTACTATTCAAAATTTACAAATTGTAGATTTAGATTTGGATAAAAATATTATTTTAGTTAAAGGCGCAGTGCCAGGACACAAAGGTTCTCTGATTTCTATCAAAGATGCTGTAAAAACTAAATAATTATAACTTTGCTAAGAAAGTAATAGGGTTAAGGTATAAAAATTATGAATGTGGATGTTATAAATTTAAATGATAATAGCAAGGTTTCAGCTATTGATTTAGATCCAAAATTGTTTGATCTAGATTTTAGAGGAGATATAATTGCTAGAGTTGTTAGATGGCAATTAGCTAAAGTTAGATCGGGTAATCATAAAGCTAAAACAAGAGCTGAAGTTAAGCATACCACTAGAAAACCTTTTAAACAAAAAGGTACAGGTAGAGCAAGACAAGGTATGACAAGCGTTTCTCAAATGAGAGGTGGTGGTGTTGTATTTGGACCTGTTGTTAGAAGTTATGCTCATGATCTACCGAAAAAAGTTAGAGCTATGGGCTTAAAAGTAGCAATTTCTGAAAAATTAAGAAAAGGTGATTTGCTATTAGTAGATAATTTAAATTTAGATAGTCACAAAACTTCTGATTTGAAAAAAGCTTTATCTAATTTAAATATTGACAGTGGTTTGTTTGTAGAAGTTGATAATGCTAATTTAAATTTCAAAAAAGCATCTTCTAATATTATAGGTATAGATGTTATACCTCAAATAGGATTGAATGTTTATGATATCTTAAAACACGATAAATTAATATTCACTGTAGAAAGTGTAAAAAATTTGATGGAGCGTCTTCATGATTAATAAAGAAAAGTTATATGAAGTTTTACGTTACCCTTTAATTACTGAAAAATCTACAACTTTGTCAGATAGTTCAAAAGTAGTTTTTATAGTTTCGTCTTTAGCTGATAAAGCAGATATTAAATCTTCAGTAGAAACTTTATTTTCTGTAAAAGTTAAAAAGGTTAATGTAATTAATCAAAACGGAAAAGCTAAAGTATTTAAAGGTAAATCTGGAAAAAGAAATAATTTTAAAAAAGCTATAGTGACGTTAGAAGAAGGTCAAACTATAGATTTCTCAGCAGGAGTGTAGAAAATGGCGTTAAAGCAATATAATCCAGTTACTCCAGGGCAAAGAGGTTTAGTATTAATTGACAGAAAAACCTTATGGAAAAAGAAACCTGAAAAATCTTTAACAGTTGGTTTAAAGAAAACAGGTGGAAGAAACAACACTGGTAGAATAACAACTAGACATATAGGTGGTGGTCACAAACAAAGATATCGTTTGATAGATTTTAAACGTAACTTGTTTGATGTTCCAGGAACTGTAGAACGTTTAGAATATGATCCAAATAGAACAGCTTTTATAGCTCTTTTATCTTATGAAAATGGAGAAAAAAGATATATTTTAGCTCCACATGGTTTAAAAGTTGGTGATGTTGTTTTCAGTGGGCCTGAAAGTGATATAAAAGTTGGAAACTGCTTACCTTTAATTAATATACCAGTTGGTACAATTATTCACAATGTTGAAATGAAACCAGGAAAAGGGGCACAAATAGCTCGTTCTGCAGGTTGTTTTGTTCAATTAATTGGTAAAGATAAAGGTTATGCACAATTAAGATTGTCTTCAGGTGAAATTAGGTTGATTAATTCAGCATGTTTAGCTACAATAGGTAGTGTTTCAAATCCTGATAACAGAAATATCAATATTGGTAAAGCAGGACGTAACCGTTGGTTGGGTATAAGACCAACTGTAAGAGGTACTGCTATGAACCCTGTTGATCATCCACATGGTGGTGGACAAGGTAAAACTTCAGGAGGTAGACACCCAGTTACTCCTTGGGGATTACCAACTAAAGGTAAGAAAACAAGAAAGAATAAAGTTACTAATAATTTTATCGTACGTAAACGTACTAAAAAATAGGAGAAATAAATGGCTCGTTCATTAAAAAAAGGTCCGTTTATAGATAGTCATGTCTTAAAGATGATAGATCGAGTGGATCCTTCAAAAAAGAACATAGTTATTAAAACTTGGTCTAGAAGGTCAACAATTTTACCTAGCCTTATAGGGTATACTTTTGGAGTATATAATGGGAAAAAACATATTCCTGTTTATGTAACAGAAGAAATGGTAGGTAAAAAACTGGGAGATTATTCGCCTACTCGTACGTATTATGGACATGGAGCTGATAAAAAAGCTAAAAAAGGTAGGTAAAAGAAATGTCATTAGCACAACACACAAAAAAAGAAGCTAAAGCTACTTTAAGAAATTTAAGAGTTAGTCCTACTAAATTAAATTTGGTAGTTTCTATGATAAGAGGTTTGAATTGTGAAGAAGCCTTAAATGTTTTGTCATTTTCTCATAAAGCAATTGCCATAGATGTAAAAAAGACTTTATTATCTGCCTTAGCAAATGCTCAAAATAATCATGGAATGGACATAGACAGATTAGTTGTTAAAACAGCTATAGTTGGAAAGTCTTTAGTTATGAAAAGATTTCATGCTCGTGCTAAAGGAAGAGGGGTAAGAATTCTTAAGCCATTTAGTCACTTGTATCTTGTTTTGGCAGAAAAAGAAGCAGTATCATCTAAGGGAGATAATAAATAATGGGACAAAAAGTAAATCCTATAGGTTTCAGATTAAAAAGTTTTTACAGATGGTCTAGTACTGGTTCTAATTGGTACACAGATAAAAACTATGGTAAATTTCTTCATGAAGATTTATCTATAAAAGCTTATGTTACTAAAAAAGTTAAAGATGCTGGTTTATCAAAAGTATTGATAGAAAGAACTTCTTCTAAAAAAATGGCTATAAACGTTTACGTAGCAAGACCTGGTATTATAGTAGGTAAAAAACGTAATATTTTAGACGAACTTAAAAAGAAAATATCTTTATTAACAGACTCTGAAATAAGAATAAATATTATAGAAGTTAAAAAGCCAGAATTAGATGCTCAGCTTGTTGCAGATAATATTTCATTACAGTTGGAAAAAAGGGTTTCATTTCGTAGAGCTATGAAAAAAGCTGTTCAAAACTGTTTAAAAGCAGGTGGAGAAGGAATACGAGTAAACTGTTCAGGTCGTTTAGGTGGAGCTGAAATAGCTAGAACTGAATGGTATAGAGAAGGTAGAGTGCCGTTACATACTTTAAGAGCTAATATTGATTATGCTGAATCTTCTGCTTTCACAACATACGGAGTTTGTGGAATTAAAGTTTGGATTTTCAAAGGTGAAATTTTAAATACTGAGAATGTTCGTACTGCCGGAACAAAAAAAGCATTTAGTAAAAAAAGTAATTAGTAGATTGTTGTTATAAAAGGAAATATGTGTTATGTTGAGTCCAGCTAGAAGAAAGTTTCGTAAAGCTCATAAAGGTAGAATACATGGTATAGAAACTAGAGCTACATCTTTGAACTATGGTGAGTTTGGTCTTAAAGCTTTATCACCAGAAAGAATTACAGCTAGACAAATAGAAGCAGCAAGACGTGCAATTACAAGGCACATAAAGCGTGCAGGTAGAGTATGGATAAGAATATTCCCAGATGTACCTGTTTCGAGAAAACCTGCTGAAGTTCGTCAAGGTAAAGGTAAAGGTAATCCAGAATATTGGGTAGCTAGAGTTAAGCCAGGAAGAATTATGTTTGAATTAGATGGTGTTTCAGAAGAAATAGCTAGAAGATCATTAGAATTAGGTGCAGCTAAGTTACCTATTAAAACTAAGTTTATTAGTAGATTAGATTCTCAGGATTAAAGAGGTATTATGAAAATAGCAGAGCTAAAAGCAAAAACAGATATAGAATTAAAAGAAGAGCTAGTTAATCTTAGAAAATCTTCATTTAATATTAGATTTCAAGTATCTAATGGTAATGTTGAAAACGTTTCTCGTTTAAAGTTTTTAAGAAA
This sequence comes from Alphaproteobacteria bacterium endosymbiont of Pipizella viduata, assembly GCA_964020055.1. GTDB lineage: Bacteria > Pseudomonadota > Alphaproteobacteria > WRAU01 > Hepatincolaceae. Next base: position 701,038 of record OZ026533.1, on the reverse strand, counting down.
AGATATAGCAAGAATTAAGACTATTTTAACCGAAAATAAAAATAAGCAAGGTTAACGGAGAAAGTGTATGCCTAAAAGAGTATTATCAGGAATGGTGGTAAGCAGTAAAATGGATAAAACTGTTGTAGTTAGAGTTGAAAGATATGTAAAGCATCCTTTGTATGCTAAATTCATGAAAAGATCTTCAAAGTACATGGCTCACAATCCATCTGCAGATTTAAAAGAAGGTGATCACGTTAAGATCATAGAATGCAAGCCTTATTCTAAGAATAAGAAATGGGAAGTAGTATTATAAATTATAGGATATTGTAATGATACAGCAAGAAACTAACTTAGATGTAGCAGATAACTCAGGTGCGAAATCTGTGCAGTGTATTAAAGTTCTGGGTGGAAGTAAGCGTAGGTATGCTAGCATAGGTGACATAATTGTTGTGAGCGTAAAAAGTGCTATTCCTAATATGAGAGTTAAAAAAGGTGATGTAATGAAGGCGGTTGTTGTAAGAACAGTTGCTAACATTAATAGACCAGACGGCTCAACTATTCGTTTTGATAGAAATGCAGCTGTTCTTATTAACAATCAAGGAGAGCCTATAGGAACTAGAATATTTGGTCCTGTGACTCGTGAATTAAGAGCTAAACAATTTAAGAAAATTATATCTTTAGCTCCAGAGGTGTTATAAAATGAAATTGCGAACTAAATTTAAAATTAAAAAAGATGATAAAGTTATAATCATCGCAGGTAAAGATAAAGGTAAAACAGGTACTGTTTTGCAAATGTTGCCTGCAGAAAACAAAGTTTTGGTACAAGGTGTTAATGTTGTAAAAAAACATCAAAAACCTAACCAAAATTCAGCTGGAGCTATAATAGAAAAAGAATTGCCTATTCATATTTCTAATGTTGCATATTTTGATGAAGATTCTGCAAAAGCTAGCAAACTAGGTTATAAAATTGATGACGAAAAGAAAGTAAGATACTTGAAGTCATCAGGAAAAATTATTTAAGTAATGGTGGATTTATAGAATGTCTCGTTTGTTAAAATATTACAAAGATAATATAGTATCTAATTTAACTAAAGAATTTGGTTACAAAAATGTAATGGAAGTTCCTAAATTAGAAAAAATAATAATTAATATAGGTGTTGGTGAAGCAGCTTTAGATAAAAAAAAGATAGAAGCGCCAATACAAGAATTAGCTAGTATTTCTGGACAAAAGCCTATTGTTTGTTTGTCTAAGCAAGCTATAGCAGCTTTTAAGTTACGTGAAGGTATGCCAATTGGATGTAAAGTTACTTTACGTAAAGCAAAAATGTATGAATTTTTAGATAGATTTGTAAATATTGCATTACCTAGAGTTCGTGACTTCAGAGGCTTTACAAATAAAGGCTTTGATGGTAATGGAAATTATTCTATGGGTTTGAAAGAACAGCTTATATTTCCAGAAATAGATTACAACAAAATAGATAAAGTTAGAGGAATGAATATTACTTTTTGTACAACTGCAAAAACAGATTCAGAAGCTAAACTTTTGTTGAAATCTTTTAATATGCCTTTCAATAAATAACATAAGAGGATCCATATATGTCTAAAGTAAGTACTATGGAAAGAAATAAAAAAAGAAAGAGAATGATAGAAAAGTACTCTACAAAAAGAGAAAACTTAAAGTCTATAATTGCTAGCTCTTCTAATTCTGAAGAAGAAAAATTTGAAGCAATGCTTCAATTAGCAAAACTTCCTAGGAATTCTTCAGCTACAAGATATAGAATTCGTTGTGAACTATCAGGTAGAGGTAGAGGTAATTATAGAGAATTTTTATTAAGCAGAAATAAATTCCGTGAATTAGCTTCAAGAGGCCATATTCCGGGTGTATTCAAAGCTAGCTGGTAGTATTTTAGAGGAGTTTTTTTATGGATTTAATCAGTGATATGTTAACAAGAATTAGAAATGCATGCATGGCTAAAAATAGTAATTTAGTTGTATTGTATTCTAAGTTAAACATGGCTATATTAGCAGTATTGAAATCAGAAGGTTATATTCAAGATTTTGAAGAGGTTGTACTTCCTTCAAATCAAAAAGAAATAAGAGTTGTATTGAAAGATTTTTCAATGAATACAATTCGTGAAATACGTCGTATTTCAAAATCTAGCCGTAGAGTTTATACTTCTGTAGATGAATTACCGTTATTATATAATGGTTTAGGTATATATGTACTTTCTACTTCTAAGGGTGTTATATCTGATTCTAAAGCTAGAGAGTTAAAAGTTGGTGGTGAAATAATTTGTTCAGTATTTTAATACTTGAGATCAAATAATTAGGTGTAGTAAAATGTCAAGAATTGGTAAAAATCCTATTTTAGTTAGTGATAAAACTAATGTAGTATTAGAAAATAATACTATCACTGTAAAAGGTGAAAAAGGTGAATATAGCTTTAAGTACAGTCCTTTATTGTCTGTAGTAAAAGAACAAGATTCTCTTGTAGTTAGTATTGATGATTCAGTTGTAAATAAAAAATTACTTGGTGAAGCAAGAAAATTATGGGGTACAACTAGAGCTTTTATAAACAATATGGTTGTTGGTGTAACAACTGGTTTTAAAACTCCTTTAGAAATAACAGGTGTGGGATATAGAGCAAGTGTACAGGGTTCTAATTTAGTTTTACAATTAGGTTATAGTCACGATATTATATTTCCAATTCCAGCTGGTATAACTGTTGTTTGTCCAACTGCAGTTTCTATAATTGTAGAAGGAAGTGATAAACAGCAAGTAGGTCAGGTTGTTGCTAGAATTAAGAGATTCAGAAAAATGGATCCTTATAAAGGTAAAGGTATCAAAATAGTTAATGAATTTGTAAGACGTAAAGAAGGTAAGAAGAAATAGTAATGCTAAGAAAAATTAAAGATAAATCTAAAAAAGTTTATTTGAGAAGAAAAAATAGAGTACGTTTCAAATTACGTAAAAGTTTAAACGGAAAGCCTAGATTATCTGTTTTTATGTCTAATATGCATATTTATGCTCAAGTAATAGATGATACTAAAGGTATTACTATAGCTTCTGCTTCTACACTAAGTAAAGATTTGAGAGATAGTTTATCTAGCACTTCTGGAAAAGAAGCAGCCATAGCAGTTGGAAAAAGTATAGTTGAAAAATTAAAAAGTAAAAATATCACTGAAATCGTGTTTGATAGAGGTGGTAATATTTTTCATGGAAAAGTTAAGTGCTTGGCTGATGCAGCTAGAGAAGCCGGCTTAAAGTTTTAAGGAGAAATGTGTATTCATGTTAGCTACTAAAGAAGTTGTTCGTAAAAAAAGAAGAGAACCTAAAGAAAAAGTAAATCTAATTGAGAAATTAGTTCACGTAAATCGTGTTGCCAAGGTTGTAAAAGGTGGTAGAAGATTTGCTTTTGCTGCACTTGTAGTTGTTGGAGATGGTAAAGGAAAAATCGGTTTTGGTTCAGCTAAAGCAAAAGAAGTTCCAGATGCAGTTGTAAAAGCTACTCATTCAGCTCGTAACAACATGGTATATGTTGATTTAAAAGAAAGCAGAACTTTGCATCATGATATAGTTACTAAGTTTCGTTCAGGTAAAGTAATCATGAAAACCGCTAAACCTGGTACAGGTGTGATAGCAGGTGGTGCGATGAGATCTGTATTTGAAGCTTTAGGTGTACATGATGTTGTTGCTAAATCTTTAGGTAGTAGTAATCCTCATAATCTTATTAGAGCTACTATAGAAGGGTTAAAATTGACTACTTCTCCGAAAGCTATAGCAAGAAAAAGAGGTAAAAAAGTTTCAGAATTATTTAATAAATCAGTTAATTCTGAAGACAAATCTTCTGATGTTGTGTAATATATTTTTTGGATAGAGATTATGAAAAAAACAATATTGGTTAAACAAGTACGTAGTGCAATTAGACGTCCTAAAAAACAGGAACAAACGTTAATTGGTTTAGGTCTTAATAAATTAAATAAAGTTAAAGAGTTGGAAGATACTCCATCTGTAAGAGGTATGATAAATAAAGTATCTCATTTGGTTACAGTAATAGAAAAATAGTATTGGGTTGGGTTTCAAATGAAATTGAATGAAATTAGAGACAATAAAGGTGCTCTTCATGTACGTAAACTTCTTGGTAGAGGTATTGGTTCAGGTTTAGGTAAAACTGCTGGTAAAGGTCACAAAGGTCAAAAAGCTAGAGGAACTGGTAAAGTTAGATTAGGTTTTGAAGGTGGTCAAAATCCTATTTATAGAAGATTACCTAAAAGAGGTTTTAATAATCACAATAGAATTGAATTGTTCCCACTTAATTTTGAGAAAATTACAGATCTACTTGATAGAAAAAAAATTGATCCTTCTAAAACTATTGATGAAGCTTATTTAAGAGAAATAGGTCTTATCAAAGGAAAAATAGATGGTATATCTTTATTAGCAAAGGGTGAATTGACAGTTCCTATTTCAGTTTCTGTTAATAAATCATCTCAAAAAGCTCAAGAAATGGTTTCCTCTTTAGGTGGAAAGATAGATTTAATACCTAAAACTAAATTTATCAATAAAAAATATTCATCGTAGAGCTTTTATATAATGGTTTCATTAGCTGAAAAATTAAAATCTAAGTCAACCCTATCATCTAACTTAAACAAAGGTAACACTTTGAGAGATAGGGTTTTATTTACAATTTTAATGTTAGTCATATACAGATTAGGTACATATATTCCTATTCCAGGTATCAATCCTATAGTTCTTAAAAGTTTTTTAGCAGATTATTCTCAAGGTTTACTTGGAATGTTTGATTTGTTTTCAGGTGGTGCTTTAGGAAGAATGACTATATTTGCATTAAATATAATTCCATACATTACATCTTCTATAATGATGCAATTATTTGTTATAATAATTCCATCTTTAGCTGAATTAAAAAAAGAAGGTGAAGCTGGAAGAAGGCAAATTAATCAGTACACTCGTTATTTGACGCTTATAGTGTGTTTTGTTCAAGCATTTAGTATAGCAGCTGGTATTGAAAGTTTACAAGCATCGGGTGTAAGAGCAGTAGATGAACCTGGTATTTTATTCAAATTGATGACCGCACTTACTTTAACAAGTGGTACTTTCTTTGTTTTATGGTTAGGTGAAAAAATAACTGAAAGAGGTATAGGAAACGGGGTCTCTTTAATAATTTTTGCAGGGATTGTTTCAAATCTTCCATTTTCACTTGTAACATTATTTACATTAGGTGAAAAGGGAACTATTTCTCCTATAGTTATTATATTAATTTTAATAGGTTCAGTAGCTGCAATATATTTCATTGTTTTTATGGAAACTGCACAGCGTAGAGTTGTTGTTAAGTATCCTAAAAGACAAGTGGGTAATAATAAAATGGCTGGGGGGGAAACTTCTTATCTGCCATTAAAAATAAATAATGCTGGGGTTGTTCCTCCTATATTTGCTAGTTCATTATTGTTAGTACCAACAACTATTGTTAGTTTTTTAGGTATGTCAAATACATATGTAGCAGAATTTCAAAATTATTTTTCTAGAGGAAGCGCTATATATTTAATTTTATATGCTGCTTTAATAGTATTTTTTGCTTTCTTTTATGTATCTGTAGTATTTAATTCTACTGAAACTTCTAAGAATCTAAAAAATAGTGGTGGTATCATACTTGGTATAAAGCCAGGTGAAGCAACATCAAAATATTTAGACTTTATTCTTAACAGGCTTACTTTCATAGGATCGGTATATTTAGTTTTAGTATGTTTGTTACCAGAAACAATAATAACTCAGTTATCTTTACCTTTTTATCTTGGTGGAACAAGTTTATTGATTGTTGTAACAGTAACTATAGATACAGTTAGTCAAATCCAATCTCATTTGATGAGTAAGAAGTATGAATCTATGTTAAAGAAAGCTAAAATTGGAAGAAAATAGTATGAATAAAGTAGTAATTATTTTATTAGGTCCACCAGGAAGCGGAAAAGGTAGCCAGTCTGTATTTTTAAAAGATAAGTATTCATTAGCTCATATTTCTACAGGTGAAATGTTAAGAGAAGAAATTGCTGCTAAAACAGATCTTGGTATCAAAATAAAATCTCTTATTGATGGTGGTAAATTATTAGATGATACTACAATGACTGACTTACTAGTTGAACGTTTATCTAAGCCTGATTGTGAACGTGGATTTATCATCGATGGTTACCCTAGAAATTTACATCAAGTTGAACTTTTGAATAGTATTTTGAATAGGCTAAATTTAAATGATAATATTTACGCTTTAGAGTTTAACATAACAGACGATATCATACTTAAAAGAATATTAGGGCGTTATAGCTGTGCTAATTGCGGAGAAATATATAATAAATATTTCAAACCAACTAAAGTATCTAATATATGTGATAAATGCAGTCATTCTGATTTTGTTTTTAGAAAAGATGATAATGAAGAAGTTTTAAAAGCTAGATTAAAAGAATATCATAATAATATAACTCCAATGTTATCTTATTATGAAGAAAAAAAATGTAAATTTACGTTAGATGCATCTTTAGGTTTTGAAGAAATATCTAATGAAATTACTAAAATAATTAAATAGTTTGTTAATGTTATTGACAGATAATGTTTATGTGTATAAACTACCTTGTGCTACGTTTTTTACAAATATGTATATAATAAATTATTCGGGAGGCAAAATTGGCTCGTATAGCAGGTGTTAATATTCCAAGTGAGAAGAAGTTAAAAATATCTTTAACTTACATTTATGGAGTAGGTTTAAAATCTTCTTTGGAAATTTGTGATAAAGCTACTCTATCACCAGAAGTTAGAGTAAGTACTTTAACAGAAGCTGAAGTTTCTAGGTTACGTGAAATTATTGATAATGATTACGTTGTTGAAGGTGATCTAAAAAGAAATGTTCATATGAATATCAAATCTTTAATGGATTCTGGTTGTTATAGGGGGTTAAGACATAGAAGACACCTACCTGTAAGAGGACAAAGAACTCATACAAATGCCAGAACGAGAAAAGGACCAGCTAAAGCAATAGCAGGTAAAAAAGGTTAAAATTTAAAATAATATTTGTGTATCAATAGGATAAAAATTAAATGGTTAAATCAGTAAAAGGTAGTCAAAAAAAATTAAGAAAACATGAAAGAAAGAATATTGTAACAGGTGTTGTTCATATAGCTTCTACTTTCAATAATACCTTAATTACAATAACATCTATGAATGGTGATGTTGTTGCTTGGTCTAATTCAGGTTGCCAAGGTTTTAAAGGCTCAAGAAAATCTACACCTTATGCAGCACAGGTTACAACTGAAGTTGCTTGTAAAAAAGCAATGGAACATGGTTTGAAATTTGTTTCTGTAGAAGTTAGAGGACCAGGTACAGGTAGAGAATCTGCAATCAGAACTTTACAGGCTGTTGGTTTAACTGTGACTTCTATTAAAGATGTCACTCCTATTCCTCATAATGGTGTTAAACCAAGAAAGAAAAGAAGAGTTTAGTATTTTATAAAATTATATTTAATAATTAATTTTGAAGAATATTAGTAGTAAAAATTATATTAATTGGGGTTAGTTTTGATAGAACAAAATTTGCAGGCTTTGATAAAGCCCAAAAAAATAGAACTTATAACTGATAAGTATATTACATCTGATAGAAAATCTACTCTTGTAATCAAACCTTTAGAAAGAGGTTTTGGAGTTACTTTAGGAAATGCTTTGAGAAGGGTATTGTTATCTTCTTTGCAAGGTAGTGCTGTTGTGTCTATAAAAATAGAAAATGCATTGCATGAATTTTCAAGTATTCCTGGGGTTGTTGAAGATGTAACTGATATTGTATTGAATATTAAACAGTTAAGAATCAAATCTAAAACTTTCAATCCAGTTGCTTTAGAAATTAAAGTTCAAGGTCCTAAAGTTGTTACAGCTGCAGACATAATTGAAAATCATAATGTTGAAATATTAAACAAAGATTTAGTAATTTGTACTTTATCTGAAGGTAATAGTTTAAATATGATTTTAAATGTTGAAGTAGGAAAAGGTTATATTTCTGTTGAAAAACGTGAAGAACAAGAGAAAGAAATAGGTGTTATTCCTATTGACGCTTTATTTTCTCCTGTAGAAAGAGTAAAATATACAGTTGAAAATGCAAGGGTTGGTCAAATGATAGATTATGATCAGCTTTATCTTGAAGTAACAACAGATGGTTCTATTACTCCTGAAGATGCTGTTTCTTGTGCTGCTACAATTTTACAAGATCAGTTAGATAGTTTTATAACTTTTCGTGTTCAAGGTACTAAAAAAGAAGAAATTATAGAAGAAGAAGAAGAACTTCCTTTTGATAATAATTTACTTAAAAAAGTTGATGAACTAGAGTTTTCAGTACGTTCTGCAAATTGTTTAAAAAATGATAATATATTGTACGTAGGTGATTTAGTTCAAAAAACTGAAGCAGACATGTTAAAAACTCCTAATTTTGGGCGTAAATCTTTAAATGAAATCAGAGATTTATTATCTAAAATGGGACTACATTTAGGAATGTCAGTTGAAGGTTGGCCGCCTGAAAATATAGAAGAATTAGTAAAAAAATATGAAGACAATTATTAGTTTGATATTTATAAAATATTATCTAATATCGATATAATTAAAGATAGGTTATTATGAGACATAAATTAAGTGGTAGAAAACTTGGTAGAACTACAAGTGAAAGAAAGGCGTTATTTAAAAATTTAGCAGTAGCTTTGATAAATAATGAACAAATAAAAACTACATTACCAAAAGCAAAAGAACTTAGATGTTATGTAGATAAGTTGATCACTTTAGGTAAAAAAGGTTCACTTTCTAATAAAAGACAATTATTTGCTTTAGTTAGAGATGATGCTGTGGTTTCTAAAGTATTTACAGTTTTAGCTGATAGATATAAAGATAGACAAGGTGGATACACTAGAGTTTTAAAATTTGGTTTTAGAACTGGTGATAATGCTCCTATGGCTATTATTGAATTAGTAGATAAAGACTTTGATGCTAAAGGTAAATTAGATCGAGATTTTTTAGCTGCTAAAGCTGCGTCTGATTCTTCTTTATAGTAATAAAGATAATTTTTCTTTAATACGAATACTAGAAGGTAATGATATATGTTATTTGACTATTTGTTTCTTGCATGTAATCTTATTATCCTTCTAGTGTTCTTAATTTCTCCTATATCGTTCTTATTCTTTAGAATTATTTTTCATAAAATTCATTTAGATTATATAAAATATTCTTATATACTAACTTTATGGTCGTTACCATTATTAGTACTTTTATATTTTATAAAAAATTACTTTAGTGACTATTTCTTAAATTACGATAAAGAAAATTTATTTTTTATAATATCTTTAGGTATTTTTTCTATATATTTAATTTTTGTATTAAACTATATACAAAAGGTTTTAAATTTTAAGGTAAATAAAATTTTATTTTCTTTTTTTTATATTTGTTTACTAATGAGTCAGTTATCTTTATGTTATTTAATGTCCTTTTGATAAATTCTTATAATTTTATTTTATCATCTAAAAAATACGTAATAGTTTTTATACTATCTGTTTTTTTTTCAATACAAATTAATGCATCTGATATAAATTTTGAAAATGTTTTAAATTCAGTTGTAAAAATATATACTGCTAATTTAACGAATGATTTTGAAATAGAAAAATTTTTTAAAGTAAAAAAGTTTTCTAATGATTTCAATGTTTCTACTGCTTCTGGCATAATTTTTGATTCTGAAAACGCATATATTATCACAAATAGTCATGTAATTGAGGGTAAAAATTTAATCAAGGTAGAATTGTATAACGGTTTAATTTTTAAAGGTAGAGTAATTACTCAAGATAAAGGGATTGATTTAGCTATATTAAAGCTAGTGAATACAAGTAAACTTAAATTATCACCAATAAAGATTTCTTCTAAAAGATCATTCAAATTAGGCGATGAAGTTTTTGCAATTGGAAATCCTTTTAACATTGGGCTTTCTATAACAAAAGGAATAATTTCAGCCGTACGTTCAACTGCAAATGGCTTCAACTTAGATATAGGTGAACTAATACAAACTGATTTTGTTTTAAACCCAGGGAATTCAGGAGGTCCTCTTTTAAATTCTAAAGGTGAAATAATAGGAATTAATTCTGCTGTTTTTTTACCTAAAGGTACAGTGACAGGTATTAGTTTTGCTATTCCATCGAATCTTGTTTATTTATTTATAAATAAATCTTTAAAAGGAGAAAAATTACGTAAGTATTGGTTAGGTTTTTCTGCAAATACTTTTGATGACTCAGCTCACAATGAAGAACAATTAAAGAAATCAAAAGGGCTTCAGATTACTCAGGTATACGATAATTCTCCAGCTGCAAAGATAGGATTAAAAGAAGGTGATATAGTTGTATCTGTTAATAATGTAGCAACAAACAGCGTGCCAAGTATGAATCTTTCTATAGTGTCATTAGAAAATAATAATACTATTCCAATTATTATATATAGAAATGATAAACTTATAAAATTAAAAATAATACCGGAAATTTTTTCAGGAAATATCGATATTACATTAATTACAGATGGTTTATTAAATGGTATAAAGATTACAGATAATTCTCCTTTTTCTTCATATGATTTAAATATTCCTTATTTAAAAAAAGGTGTGATAGTTTATAATGTAAGTGATAATTCAGATGCTAAAAAACTTGGTTTAAAGTTTAAAGATGTTATAATATCTATCAATAATAAATCTATTACTTCTGTAAATAATATGTTGAATATTTTACAAGAAGATAAAACATTAAAAAGTATTATTTTTTTAAGAGGTAATACCCAAATCGAAGTTAACATAAAGTAAGGTATACATGAAAATTATTTTTAAAAGATTATTTTTATTCTTATTATTACCATTATCTAATGCCTATGCACTAAATTTAGAAATAGAACCTTCTTTAGGTGTTGATTTTGCCACAGGAAATAATAAAAACACAACATTTTTACCAGCAATAGAAGTAAGTCTTCCGATATTTAGTACTGTAAAAGGGGGATTAGGAGTTGCTTATGCTAGGTATAGTATAGGGAATTCTGAAACTTTAATAAATAAAGTAAATGGTTTTAAAAATTATAGCCCAAACTCTATACAAAATAAAGAAGCATATATAAATGCTGTTCCTATTTATATTTTCATTAAAAAATCAGAAGCTATAACAGATAATATAAACTTTATTTATGGTTTAAATGCTGGTTTATCTAATGGCACAGGTGTATATAATAAGTATGAATTAACAGATACACAAATAGCTGGCAAATCTGCTGGTGATATAATTTATCAAAAAGGAATAGTGGTTAATGATTATTTTTATGGAGCTTTTATAGGAATTTCATATAATAATATTGCTTTTTATGTTAATTATTCTGTAAAAAATTATAAAAACAACATAACATATGATAAAAAGCTAGCAGATGATAACAACAATACATCGTATGTAAGATTTAGTAAAGAGGATAATAAAAAAGTCCAGTCTATTATGCTAAGAGTTGCTTATAGCTTCAACTACTAAAACATATAATCTAATAACTGAAGGTAACAAAATAAATAATTCTCAGATTTCAAATAAAATTGATATTTTTGTAAAAGATATTTCTTCTACAACTAGAATAGATAAATATATAAAACTTTTATATCCTAAAATACCTTATAGTATCATTCAAAAATTTATAAGAAAAGGTTTAATCAAACTAAATTCAAAAAAATATAAATATGACGGCATTATTTCTTCAAATGATGTTATATCTATACCAAAATTGTTATTTGCTGATAACCAATTTCAAAATTTAAAAACAGTTTCTAATAAAATCATTCCCAAAAAATTGTTACATAATACTATAGAAATTTTAAAAAATTGTATTTTATATAAAAATGATGCTTTTATTATAATAAACAAACCTTTTGGTTTAGCTGTACAAGGAGGTACAAAAGTTTCAATTAGTATAGCTGATTGCTTAGAAGGTTTAAAGTTTGAATATTCTAATAAACCTCACATAGTACATAGACTAGATAAGGATACAACTGGTATTTTAGTTATAGCAAGAACAAAAAAAGCCGCAACAGATATAAGTTATATGTTAAGTAATAATCAAATTGAAAAAAAATATAATGCAATAGCTTACGATAACTTAAAAGAAACTGAATTTTCTGTAAATCAACCATTAGCAAAAGCTATTGATAATTATGAAATAATGGAAATTGATTATAGTGGTAAAGAAGCAAAAACTCATTTTACTATTTTAAATAGAAGTCCAAAATCTAAAACAGTATTTTTAGAAGCTATTTTAGAAACCGGTAGAAAACATCAAATAAGAGCACATTTAGCTTTAGCCTGTAACTCTCCAATTATTGGAGATTTTAAATACGGCTACAAAAAAAATATGTCTCACAACTGTAACATTATGAGAATTATGTTACATTCTTATTCGATTAAATTTATTTATAATGAAGAAACAATATTGGTAAAAGCTCCATTACCAGAAGATTTTATAAATGCAATTTCTATATTAGGTTTAAACTATATAAATCCTCTAAATTAACAAAATATGAGCTATATAAAGTACTATAAAGAATCCTAATACATCATTTGAAGTTGTAACACATACTGAAGATGCAACAGCAGGATCTATTTTGAAAGATTTAAATAGCATAGGATATAGCGTTCCAAAAATAACCCCTAAAATCACATTTACAAAAACAGCTAAAAAAGCAACTATTGCTACCATATAACCACCTCCCCAAAATATCCCCCATAATAGTCCTATAACACCAAGCATACATGCGTTAATGAAAGCCATCAAAAGTTCTCTTGTAATATGTTTGGTTGCATTTGAAGGTGATATTCTTTTTAATGTAAGTTCACGCATAGTAACAGACAAACTTTGCATACCCGTATTGCCTCCTAATGCTACAACAAACTGTATAAGCGCGGTAAGAATTACATATTTTGTTAATACATCATCAAAATAAATAACAATGAAAGGAATTAGAGCCGCTTCTATTAAATTGAATGATAACCATTTAGATCTAGTTAATGCAGACACAAAAATGTTTCCAATAAAACCTTGTTTATTGCTACCTGTACCTGCAATAAGTGATAAATCTTCTTCACTTTCTTTGTATACAACGTCAATTATACTTTCTATTGAGATATATCCAACTAATACATTGTTATCATTGACAACAGGAGCACTTAAAAATCCTCTTGTTTTAAATAAGAAAGCTACTTCTTCTTGGTCCATATTTGTTGGTATGGTTTTGAAATTTTCATCTTTTATTGTAGTTATTTGTAGGTTTTCGTTTGCTATAATTATTTTGGATAAAGAAACAACTCCTACAGGTTGATTTTTATCATTGACTATAAATACTTCAGAAATATTATTATCATTTAAAAAGTTACTAACTTGAAAAATATTTTTTATATAGTTTAAACATTGTTTCACATTCCAGCTATCTAAAACACTAATTACTGTAGTTTGCATCAATCTACCAGCTGATTCTTCTGGATAATTCAAAATATTTTCTAATATCTTTCTATCATAGAAAGATATTTCATCAAGAATTAATTGTGCATCTTCTTCATCTAAAACTTCTACTAAATAATGAATTGTATCTTTATTATTAATTCCTCTAACTATTTCAAAAATCATTTCCATACCAATAGTATCAGGAAGTAATCTTATAATATCTGGGGTTAGCCATGGCATTGCTGTTATATAAAAAGGAATATCTAAAAGCACTAGTATTTCACGTATAGGGCCAGATATAAGCCTGTCAAGTAAGTTACAGGCTTCTGATATATGCATATCTTTTAATACTTCTACAGCATCTTTAAAATTGTCTTGTTCTACATATATAAAAAAGTTCCCTTCCTTAGAATAGTTTTTGATGTTTTTTTCTTTGTTATTTTGACCTAACATATTGACCCGACTTGTAGATTTATTAATAATTATATGAAATATTGATTAATACTATAACTTTTACAAGTATACATAATTAAAAATTAATTTTTTCATAAAAATGTAGTATTATCACAGGTGTTATAGAGTATTTAAACTAGTATAGCACTCATACTAATTAATCGTATTATAAATTTAAATGAAATTAAGAATAAATAAACCTTCTTGGGACATATCTCCTTCTCCTGTAAATTATAATGTTTCAGTGAACAAAATGGAAGATTTTGTTAATAACATAAAAAAAGGAGAACTAACAGATAGCATAATAATGTTAGTTGAAAATTTTGATGTTTACACAAAAGGAACTGCTGCAAAAAACACAGATCTATTATATAATAATGGCGTACCTATTATTGATACAAAAAGAGGTGGAAAGTTTACCTACCATGGGTTAGGACAAAGAATAGTCTATCCCATAATTGATTTATCGTTATGTAAAGACATAACTTTATATATAAATAATTTGCAGAATTGGATAATAGATACTTTATATGTTTTTGGCATTAAAGGTTATTTAAGAGATGGTCTTATTGGAGTTTGGGTAAAAAAACCAAATAGTTCGCAATGGTTTAAGATAGCCGCATTAGGAATTAGATTATCTAGATGGGTTGCATATCATGGCATTGCAATAAATATAAAACCAAATCTTACTAATTATAATGCTATTATTCCATGTGGTATAAAGGAAGACGGAGTAACTTCTCTTAAAGATTTAGGAGTAGATATTTCTCTAGAAGATTTTGATACAGAATTGAAAACTAAATTTAGTAATTATTTTGAATATTAGGACAAATAAATGAGCAATATCAAAAAGAAAAAAAAGACTTATCCTATAATTATGGAATTCCTTCCGTTGATTATATTTTTCATAATAAGTAGGGAAGTTGATATTTTAGTTGCAACTATGGCACTAATGATAGCAGGTATATTTAATTTAATTGCAAGTTATGTGTACACTAAACATTTTCATATGATTTCTATTATAACGTGTATATTAGCTGTAGTGTTTGGTGGCTTAACATTATTTTTTAATAATGCTAATTTTATAAAAATAAAAATCACAGTTATAAATTTGTGTTTTGCTTTAGGTTTGTGTACAACATATGTTATGAAAAGAAATATGTTAAGAATAACTTTTGGTGATAGGTTATATTTAAAGGTACAAGGGTGGAAAATATTAAATATATTATGGATCATATTTTTTGTATTTTTAGCTTCACTAAATGAGATTGTATGGAGAAATTATAGCACTAATACATGGGTTAATTTTAAAGTTTTCATAATTCCACTTTTAACTTTAATATTTTTACTTGTTCAATTACCATTAATTAATAAATATAAAAAGAAAACTAGATGATAAGAAAAAATCATTTATAATATTTTATATTTGGTGATTTTATTATATAAATCATGTACAAACTAATTATAATTGGTACTATTAATATAATGTTATATATCAATAAGCTATTTATTATGATATATGATATTCCATTTAAAGATTTTATTATTATAGCGCAAGCTATAGAAAATAAAATAGGTTTTAAGTTGTTGTTTCTTCTAGAAAAGGCATGAAATATAAAGAAAAAAGCACAAATAATTGAAAATATCATTAAAACAATAATATTAAAAACTCTATAACTGATTTCTTTAGAAAAATCTTTGGTTTTGTTATTAATATTTATAACGGATTGGTTATTATTTAATATTTCATATAAAGTATATTCTGAAATTTTCTTATTTTTTTTATTTTGTGATGTTTTAGTATTAATCGGAAAGATAAATTTATCAACATTTAAATATGACACATCACTATTGATATTAGATTGTATTTGTATGTTAACAGTTGACATAACTAACAGTATTTTGTCTGTTTGTGAAGTTAGATCTAAATAACCATCTTCTGCATGAATTAGTGATATTTGAGTTTGATCTGATGTATCATATATAATGATATTTTTAAAAGTATTATTTTCTAAAGAAGATATATATATTGTATTATCTTTAGATAATTTTGTGAATTTTTTAACATCTAATAAGTTTACATTAAAATTATCTTTAATAACCGAACTAAGATTTCTAAATTTAGAATAAGTCACAGGGGCTAGGTAGCTAATTAAAATAGCATTTATGATGGTTATTAATAAAGATATTTTTAGTATAACTATAGTCAATTTATATGGTGTTATCCCTAAGCTTTGAATTATTATCATCTCATTATTATTGTTCATAGATGACCATGTGAAGATAATAGAGCCTAACAATGCAAAAGGTAACAAATCAGTCAATATGTTAGGTAAAACAAGAATAACAATTTTAAATAATTCTACAATACCTACACCTTTATTAATAACTAAATCTAACATTTGTATTAGTTGTATTAATATCAAAATTCCTGATAAGACTATTAAAATTATGGAAAAATTTATTAAAATTTTTTTTGCGAAATATAGTTCTATTCTTGTTGTCATAAATTAAAATTCCAATTGTATACTATATCTTGTCTAACAATAGTAGTTTTGCGGATTGTTCTTTACAAGTTGTAATACAACAAGATAATAAATTATTTTTTTGTTTAAAATCATAAAACATATTTACTTTTCTATATTGTTTTGCTGATATATTTTTTATTTCTAATTTATCTATATTATTTAGAAATTGCCCTTTCCATCGTAATGGAGCAAAAGAGTTTATAGACGTGAGTACTAATTTATTAGAATTAAAAGGAATTTTTTCACCTCCACAGGCAAGATTATAAGCATTACTTCCTGCAGGTGTTGCAATTAGAATACCATCTGCTACTAACTTATCTAATATAACACTTCCATTTACTTTTATTTCCAAATGAGCTGCCATAGCTGTTGCTCTCATAAATGAAACTTCATTAAAAGAAATATGTTCTGTAACATCTCCAAATATGTTTTCAAAAGTAGTTTTTAAAGGGTCTAATATAAGGGTTTTGGCTTTATTTATATTATCTGGTAGATGAGCATTATTGTATTTATTTAATAAAAAACCTACACTACCACAATTTATACCATAAAAAGGTTTATTGTAAATAGAATAGTTATGTATTGAATGTAACATAAAACCATCGCCACCTAAACACACAAAAAATTCTGCTTCTTCTACAGAATTATTACCGTATTTGGTTATCATTTGTTTTTTCAAACTAGTACTTTTTTTCGATTTCGAAGAGAGAAAACAAATTTTCATATTTTTATGTAATAATAATTTATATATAATCTATAATATATGTAGATTAATGAAAGATAAATATATTTCATTAACATGTACAACTATATTACTTATATTACACTAGGAATAACTTATTATGAAGGTAGATTTTTCTATTATTTCTATTTTATGCTCACGTATTTGTCATGATTTGATAAATCCAGCAGGTAATTTAGATTTTGTTATTAAAATAATTCAAGAAGACGCAAAGAAAATCCCAAGTGATAATAATATAGAAGCAGTAGAAATTGCTGCTAAAAGTGCTGAATCATTAAAAAACAGACTCTCTTTTATTAGAATGGCGTTAGGATCTGCATCTTTAGGTAATGATGCCTCAGGCTTTGCAGAAGTTAAAAAACTAATACAAGATTTATTTATAGATAAAAATACTAATGTTCAATGGGGTGAAGGATCTGATACTTTAATATCAAAATATGCAGATAATAAGAATTTAAAATTATTAATGAACATATTTTTTGTGATTTTTGGTATTATTCACGATAAAACTAGAATGATAATATATGCAAAAGAAATAGATAATACATTAGGACTTGCTATATCTGTTGAAGGAGATAATATTCGTTTGAGCGATGATAATATAATGGCACTAAAAGGCCAAATAGATACTAGTAAATTAACAGCTAGAAATATTCATAGTTATTATACATACTTATTGGTTAACGAAATAAATGCAAATTTAGAAGTTTATAGTGAAAATAATAGGGAATTTAAAATAGCTTTAAAATATAAATAAAATAGTTATTTTTCTTCAGAAAGATTAATCATGTACCCAAGACCCCATATAGTATGAATATAATTTTTCCCTGATATTTTGCTTAATTTTTTTCTTAATTTACAAACAAATACATCAATAATTTTTCCACCTGGTTCTTCTTCTAAATCGTTATATAGATGATCCAATAATTGTTCTTTAGATACAACTTTACCTTTTTTCAAAGCTAAGGTTTCTAAAATAGAATATTCCTTTTTAGTTACAGCTACATTAGTTCCATTTATAGAAATTTGTTTATTTTCTAAATATATATTCAAATCACCAATAGTTATAACTTGTTGAGAATGTCCTTGTGACCTTCTTACAATGGCATTAACCCTAGCAATCAGCTCATCTTTATTAAAAGGTTTAGTCAAATAGTCATCGGCTCCATGATTCAAACCTTGAATTTTATCTTTACTATCATTCAAACCTGATAATATCAGAACAGGAGTTGTAATTTTATCTTCTCGTATATATTTTAAAAATTCAAAACCCGTCATGTCAGGTAATAAAACATCTAATAATATTAAATCATAAGAATAGCTAGCTAAAAAATCTTTTCCTTCTTCCCCTGTTGCTGCATGATCAGAAGAGATATTTAATTTTTTAAATACAAGTTTTATAGTAGTAGCTAGTGGTTTATCATCTTCAATTATAAGTATTTTCATTCTATACCTTTGAAATATATTTATATGATAGCAAATATAATTATCTGTTAATTAATATTAACATTTTTCTATACTTGATAATAGAATTTAAATATAAAATAAATAAAATATTCACAAATAAATATTTACAACCTAAGGTAGATTAACTTATAATATTTTAAACAAATAATAGATGATAAATAGTACACAATAGGAATAAAAAATTGCAATAAAAACAAAATAAAAACAAGGAATAATAATGAAAAAACTAATCTCTTTAGAAGGTTACACACCATCTACCAATGAAGAATTCATGAACGATAAAATGCTAGCTTATTTTGAAAGAGAGTTGTTGTGTTGGGAAGAAACTTTACATAAAGATATTGAAATAGCAAAACAACAAATAAAAGAAGCAAGTAAACATTTATCTAAAGATGAAGTAGATATTTCAATCCAGGATATAAATATTTCCTTTTATTTTGAAGCCATAAGAAGAGATTCTGCCTTGATAAATAGTATTAATTTATGTTTGGAAAGAATAAAAAATCGTACATATGGTTATTGTCAATATAGTAAAGAACCTATTGAGTTAAGACGATTGAAAGCAAATCCTATAGCTCTTTATTCTTTAGACGTACAAGAGATGCTTGAGCATAAAAATAATACAGGTGTTTATAATGTAAATCTTAATTAATTATAAGGGTTATTTGTATATTAATTGATAATTATTGAGTTCTGTAGTATTGTTGTATTTCTGTTATATAATGAAATACAACAATATTTCTTTTGCACATAAAGCACAACATAGATTTGCTAGTTATATGCTATAGAAAAAAATAAGGATTTGTTAATGAAAAGAAAAACTTCTGTTACAAAAGAGAATACTGAATCTGTAGGCTTTGTAAATAAAGATGGCGTCTTATATGCAGGTATTCATTTATTAGTCGATATATGGGGTTCTAAACATTTAGACTCAGTACAAGAAATTGAAAAAGCACTTACTCAGTGTGCTCTTGATTCTGGTGCAACTATATTACATTCGCACATGCATAAATTTGCTCCTCACGGTGTATCTGGTGTTATTGTTTTATCGGAATCACATATTTCTATTCATACTTGGCCAGAAAGAGAATATGCTGCTTTAGATATATTTGTATGCGGTAATTGTAATCCTTACAATGGTATAAAGGCGTTAAAAGAATATTTTAAGCCAGAAATAATCAATATTGTAGAATCTAAACGTGGTATACAGGTTTAAATTAAATATCTTACATAAATTCAATAAATGAGTTAAAGAAAATAATGAAAAATAATTGGTTTAAAGAAGAACTTTATAACTATTCTAAAGTTCCAATTGGTTACATGCAAACTTTAGAAAAAACAACTACCTTAGCAAATAAAAAAAGCCAGTTTCAGCATATAGAAATATTTGAAAACCCTAAATTTGGTAAAGTTCTTACATTAGATGGTGTGATGCAAACAACTGAAGCAGATGAATTTTTTTATCACGAAATGTTTGTCCATGTTCCAATAATATCTCATGGTAATGTAAAGAGAGTACTAATTATAGGTGGTGGTGATGGTGGTATTTTAAGAGAAGTTTTAAAACATGATTCTGTAGAAAAAGCATTAATGATAGAAATTGATGGTGATGTTGTAGAATTATGTGAAAAATTTATGCCTTCATTAAACAATAATGCATTTAAAAATCCTAAAGCAGAAGTAAGAATAGCAGATGGAATAGATTATGTAAGAAATACAGAAGATAAATTTGATATTATTATTGTAGATTCCACAGATCCAATAAATGTAGCAGAAGTTTTATTCACAGATGAGTTTTATTTCCACGTAAAAAGATGTCTAAATGATGGCGGAATAGTAAGTACACAAAGTGGAGTTCCCTTTTTTCAGTCTGATGAATTATTGAATGTCCGTTCTAAATTATCTAAAGTTTTTTCACACGTAAGTTACTACGTTGTTCCAGTACCAACATATGTAGGTAGTTTTATGTGTTTAAGTTTTGCAACAGATAAAGTAGAAAATTTAAATGATAATATAAATGTTTTGGAAAATAGAATCAAAAAAGCAAATGTAGGAAAACTAAAATATTACACAGCAGAAATTCATTCTGCTTGCTTTGCGTTGCCGCAGTATATAAAAGATATATTAAAAATATGATGTATATTTTTAATATATGATTATAGTATTACTATAGATTGTATAACTTGGTTAGTTTTGAATATATGCCTAAAAAAGATAAAAAATCATTTTTAAATTCTACGTCAATTTTATTTATTATTATAATTTTTACTATATTTACATCATCACTTAGTATTATGTATTTTATAACTCATGCTTTAGGTTTCCCTAAAGAATTGACTATATTTGCGATAAATCCTAAGTTTTTACAGAGTATAGCAAATGTTGTAAATATCAAATTACTAATTTTATCATGTTGGATTATATGCTTAGTTTCTTTGATTTGTGTTTGTTTATTACGTTATTTGAGTAAAAAATTACATAAAGAAGAAGAAACTATTGTAAAGATACTAAAAAATAATAATAACCCAGATAAGTTAATTTCTTTTGTTTTAACAGATAGTTGGGGTAATGTCTTGTGGACATCTGATTTATTCAAACAAATTTTCAAAATAGAAGCAAATAATGAATTGAATCTTCTGCAGGTTTTGAATTCTAGCTACTATATAGAATGCAATAAATCAAATATAGAAACTATAGAATATCACTTAAAACATAAACAATCCGGTTATGTAGATTTACCAATCAAGGTTGCAAGAGTAGACAGCTTATTTCGTCTTTCATTTCTTTTAATAGGAAATTCATATATTTGGCAAATAATGCTAATAGACAATAAAAAAGTAGATAAAGAAAATGAATTTGAAAATATAATAAAAAATATACCTTCTCCAGCAGCAGTTTATAGTAAGTCTGGTAAAATATTAGGTTATAACAGTTTATTTAAAAAGGTATTTAATACTTCTTTAAAAGGAAATTCTAGTAATATTTTTGATCTTTTAGGCAGTAAATTATCATCAGAAAAGCAATTATCAAAAGGAGTATTTTATAATAAAATCAATTGTAAGATAGATAATAAACTTGAAATTACTGTGATAGTATTGTCGCATACAGTTGAAAAAGAAGATAAATCTTATATTAAATCAATATTTATTCCTTTAGGAAGTGAAATTTTTGATATAGATATAAAAGATAATAATATTGATTATGTAGAATACTTTGATGGTTTTTATAAAGATGCTCCAATAGGTACAATTATTTTAAATAAAGAAGATAATATATTGACTTATAACACCTATATTAAAGATTTATTTGATAGAAAGAATATAAGCAATAGTAATTTTTATAATATTTTTCCAGTGGATATATCTTATTTAAAAAAACAATTTGATCAATCTTTAGATGAAAAAATAAGTTTTGAAGAAGAAATAGGTAATAAATTTTATAAAATATTCATTGCTAGTTTGAATGAAAGCAATAGAATAGTTTATTTACAAGATATAACTGAACAAAAAAAACTAGAAACTTCCGCAAAACATTCTCAAGGTTTACAAACAGTAGGTCAAATTGCATCTGTAGTTGCCCATGATTTTAATAATTTATTAACAGCAATAATGAGCTT
Organism: Alphaproteobacteria bacterium endosymbiont of Pipizella viduata; assembly: GCA_964020055.1. Classification (GTDB taxonomy): domain Bacteria; phylum Pseudomonadota; class Alphaproteobacteria; order WRAU01; family Hepatincolaceae. Next base: position 678,730 of record OZ026533.1, on the reverse strand, counting down.
TACATATTTTGCTCAAGAACAACAAGATGAAAAAGATCCTGTTTATGCAGAGCTAGAACAAATAAAACAAAATGCTAATAAAGCTAAAATAATGATAAGGCAATTATTAACATTTTCTCGTAAACAAGAATTAAAGCCTGTATCTTTTGATATTAATTCAGAGATTTCTGATTTAATGAGTACCATATTACGTCTTATGGGTGATAAAATCAAGCCTATTTTCAAAAGAGGAAAAAATGCAGGCAATGTAATTATGGATAAAGTTCAGTTACATCAGGTTATTACTAATTTAGTTGTAAATGCAAGAGATGCAATGAAAACAGGAGATACCTTAGAAATATTTACTTCATCTATACATATAAAAACTCCAAAAACAGGAGTACTAGATACAATCCCAGAAGGGAAATATGTTTGTATAGAGATAAAAGATAAAGGTACAGGTATTAAAGATGAGAATTTGAAGCAGATTTTCAAACCTCATTTTTCTACTAAAGGAGAAAAAGGAAACGGTTTAGGTTTAGATACAGTATATAAAATAATTACAGATAGTGCAGGTTTTATAGATGTAAAAACTAAAATAGGCAAGGGTACATCGTTTTATATATACTTACCAAGAGATGAAGAAAAAAATATAACAGTTATTACAGAGGAAGTATTCGAACAGCAAGCCATATTAGATTTAACAGGAGCAGAAACAGTTTTATTTGTAGAAGATGAAGCACCAGTTCGTATGGTGTGTAGTAGACTTTTAAAGAATAAAGGCTATAATGTAATAGAAGCAGCAAGCGGTAATGATGCACTAAAATATTTAGAAGAAAATTCGGTTACGCACTTAGATTTAGTAATAAGTGATGTGATGATGCCAAATATGAATGGTCCTGAACTTGTAGGTAGAGTAAGAGATAAATTTCCTAATGTTAAAGCTCTTTTGATCTCTGGATATACAGAGGATGTTTTAGAAGATATAATGTCAGATGTATCATTAAAAGGAATAGAATTTTTAGCTAAACCATTTACTCCAGATGTGTTTGCAACTCGTATACGAAATGTATTATCTTCAGAAAATAAAAAAACAATCTCATAAAAAATATATAAGCTAAGAATAATATAGAAATATAAAGGAAAGTTATGTTAGACAAGAAAAAAGCTTTAGAAAATGCGCTTTCACAAATAGAAAGAACATTTGGTAAAGGTTCTGCTATGCGTCTTGGCCAAAAAGGTTCAAATTTAGATGTAGATGCAATATCTACAGGATCTTTAGGTTTAGATATAGCTTTAGGTATAAAAGGTTATCCCAAAGGTAGAATTGTAGAAATATATGGTAATGAAAGTTCTGGTAAAACAACTTTAGCTTTGCATGCCATAGCAGAAGCCCAAAAGCGTGGTGAAACATGTGTATTTGTAGATGCAGAGCACGCTTTAGATCCTTCTTATGCTAAAAAATTAGGAGTTAATATCGATGAATTGATAGTTGCACAACCAGATAATGGTGAACAAGCGCTAGAAATTGCAGATACTTTAGTAAGATCTGGAGGAGTAGGAGTTTTAGTTGTAGATTCTGTTGCTGCATTAGTTCCAAGAGCAGAAATTGAAGGTGAAATGGGTGATTCTCATATGGGTCTTCAGGCTAGATTAATGTCACAAGCATTAAGAAAACTTACAGCTTCAGTATCTAAATGTAATACTCTTATCATTTTCATAAATCAAATAAGAATGAAAATTGGTGTTATGTATGGAAGTCCTGAAACTACAACAGGTGGAAATGCATTAAAATTTTATTCATCAATAAGATTAGAAGTAAGAAGATCTACAGCAATAAAAGATTCTGATGAAATAATAGGTAATTCTACAGTTGTAAAAGTTGTAAAAAATAAAATGGCACCTCCTTTTAGAGTTGCAGAATTTGATATCATGTATGGTGCTGGTATTTCACGTCCTTCTGAAGTTGTAGAAATAGGAAGTAAATTAGGTATTATAGATAAAGCTGGATCTTGGTATTCTTATGGTGATGTAAAAATTGGTCAGGGAAAAGAAAAAGCGAAAGATTTTTTAATTAATAATCCTGCTATTATGAAAGAGCTTGAAGAAAAAATCATGAAAAACTACGAAACAGTAGAAGAATTAATGATGGAAACAAGCCCTCATGATCTAGAAAAACAAAAAAAATCAGATGATGAGATAATAGTAGAAAAAAAAGAAAAAGAAAAAAAATAGGTTAGTATAATATATGCAACAAAGTAAATATGATAAAATTTACATAGATTATAATGCGTCAACTCCTGTTTTAAATGAAGTATTAGATGAAATAAACTTTTTTTCAACTAAAGCTTTTTATAACTTAGCTCCTAAATATTCACATCAACTTGTAGAAACCGTAGAAGGTTATCGTTTTGATATAATTAAAATGTTAAACGGTAGCACAAAAGATGGGAATAAATTAGTTTTTCACGCAGGTGGTACAGATGCTTTAAATTCTTTTGTACAAGGAGTTGCATTTGCAGCTTTAGAGTCAAAGTCACCAAAAAAACATATAATATCTACCAAAATTGAGCACGAAGCAATATTGTATACTTTAAAGTATCTAGAAACTTTAGGTTTTGAAGTTGATTTACTTTCAGTAGATGAAAAAGGGGTTATATCTTTAGATGAGCTAAAAAGTTTAGTAAGAGAAGACACCCTTATGATATCTGTTGTGCATGTTAATAATGAAACAGGTGTCATCCAACCATTAAAACAAATAGTTAATATAGCAAGAAAGCATGAAGGTATTATTGTACATAGTGATGGAATAACAGCTGTTGGTCGTTTAAAAATCGATATAGAAGATTTAGGGGTTGATGGTTACACTATATCTGCAAATAAATTTTTTGGCCCCAGGGCAATATCTTGTAATTATGTAAAAAACAATGTACCAATAAGAAGTATTTTATTTGGAACTCCAAAAGAATATGGTCTTAGGCCTGGGACAGAAAATGTAACAGGAATGATAGGTTTACACAAAGCTTTACAAATTGTAGAAAGTAAAAGAGACTTTTACATCAAAAAAGAAACTGATTTACTAGATTTTCTTGAAAAATCTATAATATCAACAATACCCAATGTTTCTATTAATTCTAATAAAGATGTTAGAATTTGTAACACTTTAAGTGTTTCAATATTAGGTGTAGATGCTCCTTCATTATCTAAAGCAGCAGGAGATAATGGAGTATGTATATCATCTATCGGAGATGGAAAATCTCATGTTTTGGAAGCAATGGGTGTATCAGGAGATGTTTTACAAGGTTCAATAAGATTGAGTATTAGTGCAAGATATAATACTAAAAATGAACTTAAAAAAGCAATAGATATATTATCAAATACTGTCTCAAAATTAAAAAATAATAAATAATTGGATATTAGCATTATAAGTATTATATTAATATAATACTTATAATGTTATAAAATAAATAAAATAAAACCTTTATTATCAGCAATTTTAATACATCAAAGCTAAGAAAATGAATTTTAAAACTACATCTGAAGTAAGATCACTATTTATAGAATACTTTAAAAAAAATAGTCATTTACATATACCATCATCATCATTAATACCCAATAATGATGCTACTCTATTATTTACAAATGCAGGTATGGTACAATTTAAGAATGTTCTTACTGGACTTGAAAAAAGAGATTATACACAAGCTGTTACGTGTCAAAAATGCTTAAGAGCAGGTGGTAAACATAATGATTTAGAAAATGTAGGATTTACTGCAAGACATCATACTTTTTTTGAAATGTTAGGAAATTTTTCTTTTGGAGCTTATTTTAAAGAAAAAGCAATATTTTTAGCTTGGGATTTTTTAACCAATCAATTGCAATTAAAGAAAGAAAAGTTACTAGTTACTGTTTATCATACAGATGATGAAGCATATGAAATATGGAAAAAAATAACTAATTTACCAGATGAAAAAATAATCAGAATTTCAACTAAAGATAATTTTTGGGAAATGGGAGACACTGGACCATGTGGACCATGTTCTGAAATATTTTATGATCATGGAGAACATATTGAAGGTGGTATACCTGGTTCTGACAATGAAGATGGTGATAGATATATAGAAATATGGAATTTAGTATTTGTACAATATGAAAAACAAATAAACGGTGAGCTATTACCTTTAGCAAATAAATGTATAGACACAGGAATGGGTCTAGAAAGAATAGCTGCTATTATGCAGGGTGTTCAAGATAATTACGACATAGATTTGTTTCAATCTATCATGAAAGAAATAGAGCAAATAACTAAAGTTAATATTTCTTCTGAAAATAAAGCTTCTTTTAAAGTTATTGCTGATCATATAAGAGCATCTACATTTTTAATAGCAGACGGTATAATTCCAAGTAATGAAGGAAGAGGTTACATTCTTCGCAGAATTATAAGAAGAGCTGTTAGACATTTTTATTTGTTAGGTAGTAAAAACTCTAATTTATATAAGTTAGTTAATATATTGTGCGAATTAATGGGAAATGTATATAAAGAAATCATCACAAGAAAATCTTATATAGAAGATATTATTAAATCAGAAGAAGAAAAATTTTCAAATACTTTTGAAAATGGATTAAAGATTTTAAATGAAGAAATCTCCAAAATAGAAGATGGCGGAGTATTATCTGGTAAAATAGCATTTCGTTTATATGAAACTTTTGGATTTCCCGTAGATTTAACAGAAGATGTTATCAAAAACCGTAATATCACGATAGATCATAAAGAAGTAGAAAAAGCAGCAGAACATCATAAAAATTTAGCTAAAAACTCATGGGTTGGTGGATCTTCTAAAAATGATAAAGTATGGTTTGATATAGAGTCAAAAGGTATTTCAAGCTCATTTATAGGTTATGATACTTTGCATTCTGAAAGTAAAGTTTTAGCATTAGTAAAAATAGAAAATGATACATTCATAGAAGTAGAAAAATTAATAAAAGGTGATTGTGGTTATATAATATTTGATCAAACAGCTTGTTATGCAGAAAAGGGCGGTCAAATTGGTGATATAGCTATAATATTATCCAATGATAATTATGTAGCTAATATAGATGATACAAAATATAAAGCAAATACTTTAATTATCCATAAAGTATCAAATATTACTTCTGAAATTAGTGTCAATACAACATACCAAATAGAGGTTGATAAAGCACATAGAAGGAAGACTTCAACCAATCATACAGCAACTCATATATTATATGAAGCATTAGTAGATGTTTTAGGAAATAATGTATCACAGCAAGGTTCTCTAGTTACAGACACTTACTTAAGACTAGATATCTCACATAATAAAGCAATTTCAAAAGATGAGTTGCTAAACATAGAAAACATAGTTAATAAAGCAATCTTAGCTGATATGTTAGTTTCTATAGAAAGTATGCCATTAAGTGAAGCTTTATCCAAAGGTGCTTTACCGCTATTTATGGAAAAATACCCAGAAATAGTACGTACAGTAAAAATACAAGATGATATTTCAGATGAAACCTTTTCATTTATGTTATGTGGTGGTATTCATGCAAAAAGAACAGGAGAAATAGGTTTATTCAAAATTATTTCTGAAAGTTCAATAGCAGGAGGAGTTAGAAGAATAGAAGCTATAACTGGAATGAAGGTTTTAGAGTTGTTAAGATTAAAAGAACAATTATTAGAAGAAGTAAGAAATAATTTGTCTATAACAGATCAAAGTATGATTATAGATACCATTACTAATTTAAAAAATACAAATAAAGAATTAAAGAACTCTTTACAACATTTAAAATTTGATAAATACTCTTCTATTTTAGAAGAACAAGCTATCAATATTGAAGAAACTATCATTAATGTATCTTTAATAGATGATCCACTATTTAACACAAAAGATTTACAAAAATTAGCTCAAAAAAGTATAAATAAGCACCAAATAGTTGTAACTGTTTTATTGCTTGCCTTGAAAGATGATAAGGTTAGTATATTAGCCTTACAAAAGGGTTGTGTTATAAATCTTAAAGAGTTAATAGTAAAATATACAAATAGTTCTGGTGGTGGTAATACTAAATCTTACCAAGGTTCAGCTATAATTAAAAAAGAGAATATAACAGATATTTTATCTAATATAAGAAATGAAATTCAAAATAAGATTATTAAATAAAAGCCAATAATCAAGAGTAATACTTTATAAGTAGCAGTAGTATTTAATTAATTAAATACTACTGCTCTTTTATTTCTTCTTCTTTTTGGTCATTTTCAGTTTGAGGTGTTGTAGCACTATCATCAGTAGTTACCAAAGGGCCTTCTTTAGAATAAGTTTCAACTAATTGTTTTTCTTTTGGTCTAAATTTAGGTAAATCAGAAAGTACAACCATTTTATCTATAATAAGAGGATTTATCAAAACACCTTCTTTTGAAAATTGAGGTGTATAGGTTTCTAAAAGAGCCATACCAGCAACAATTTCTCCAAATAAAGTATATTTACCATCTAGCCAATCAAAGCTATTATAACTTATAAAAAATTGAGAATCATCAGATTGTAAGTTACCAAGGTTAGAAATACCTACACTACCACGTAAAAAATGCATATTATTATTTATTTCAGCAGGACGTAATTTCCCAAAGCCACCGTAACCACTGTTTGTGGGATCACCAGCTTGTAAAATGTAATTAGGAATAACATGATAAAACAATAAATTATTGTAAAACCCAGAACGTACTAATTTTCTAAATTGTGTTGTTGTATTAGGAGCTATATCAGGAAGCAAATGAATAATGATTAAACCACTTTCTAAATATAAAGCTACGTAATTATCGGGATTAATTTGAGTATCATTACCTGTATCTGGATCGTCTAAATTAATTTTAAAATCTTCTAAAAATGCATATGCTAATTCGATTTGTTTATTTAATTTAACAGTTAATATATTATCATTGGTGGTTGGCTCATCTGGATTAGCAGAAGTTGCATCATTTTTTGAAATCTTATCTTCTGATTTTAAAGGCAGTATTTCAGATACAGGTTTGATTATTTCAACAGTTTTATTAGTAATATCTTCCTGAACTGTATTGTCATTTTCTTCAGCAGATACAACATTAGATGTTAAAAGCAGTACAGATGAAATAAAACAAGATAAATATAAAATATATAAGGATTTAGATAAATTTTTATTGAATCGCAGCACAGTTTGAAAAGCCTCTGTATAGATGTTTTGAAATCATACGATTGGTAAGTTAATCGCTCTAATACGCTATTATATTATTTTTTATAATAATTGACTATTAAAAAATTAATTAATAGAATACTAATGACTGTTAAATTATAAATTTACTAGATAAATTGTATTCATATGCAGTGATTGAGTAATTCAGGGGGAATGTATCAATGATAAATAATAAATGTAGAAGAGTGAAAATTGTTGCAACCATAGGTCCAGTAACAAGAAGTAAAGAAGTGTTAGAGAAAATGATTTTAGCAGGAGCTAATGTATTTAGATTGAATTTTAGTCATTCCACTTACGATGATCATTTAGAAAGTTTTAATAATATTAAGTTTGTTTCACAAAAATTAAAGACCCCAGTTGCAATATTAGCTGATATGCAAGGACCAAAGTTACGTGTTGGGAAGTTTAAAGAAGGTAAAGTTTTATTAGAAGTAGGTCAAACTTTTATATTAGATTCAAATGCAGAAGAAGGCGATGTAAATAGAGTATCGTTACCTCACCCTGAGATATTCGAAGCATTAAAAAAAGGTGATACTTTATTAGTTGATGATGGCAAAATAAGGTTAGAAGTTCAAGAATTTGGTACAAATTTTGCTAAAACTAAAGTAATAGTTGGGGGTTACATTTCTAATGCAAAAGGAGTAAACTTTCCATCTGGTATTTTGAAATTATCACCTCTTACAGAAAAAGACTTACAAGACTTAGAATATGCACTTAATTTAGGTGTGGACTATATAGGTCTTTCATTTGTACAACTAGCATCAGATATAGAGCAAGCGAAAAAAATTATTGCAGGAAGAGCTAAAATAGTATCTAAAATAGAAAAACCATCTGCGTTAGAAAATATAGAAGCTATTATTACAGCTTCTGATGTGATAATGGTAGCAAGAGGAGATTTAGGTGTGGAAATACCTACAGAGCAAGTTCCTGTATATCAAAAGAAAATTATTGCTGAATGTAGAAGACAAGCAAAACCTGTAATAGTTGCAACTCAAATGTTAGAATCTATGACAACAACCCCTCTACCAACAAGAGCTGAGGCTTCGGATGTTGCAAATGCACTTTATGATGGAGCAGATGCTGTTATGTTATCTGCAGAAAGTACAGTAGGAGCATACCCAGTTGAAGCTGTTTCAACAATGAATAAAATAGCACGTTGTGTTGAGCAAGACCCATTTTATTGGGATCACATGGAAACTTCTTATAAATATATTTTGTCTAAACATGAAGATAAAACAGGAAATAAATCTAATAATACAGTTGGAACAGCAATTTCTAGAGCTGCTAAGCAAATATCAGAAAATTTAGATATAGAAGCTATAGTAACTTTTTCTCGTACAGGGACAACAACAGGCAGAGTTTCACACCAAAAACCTCATGTTAGAATTTTATCTGCAACAGATAATCCAGCTTTATATACTCAAATGTGTATAAATTGGGGAGTAACCCCAATACTTATAGATAAAGTATCTTCTATTTCTGAGATGTCTGAACTTGCTATAAAGTGGATTCGAGAAAACAACTGGGCTAAACCAGGAGCTAAAATTCTTTTAGTTGCAGGTGGGCCTATGGGTGTACGTTATTCAACTAACGATTTAAGAATAGTTGAAGTATAATATTATATATTAATTGTACAATTAATATATAATGTTATTAGTTGTACAATTAATTTACAAATAATTATAAATAGGAAATTTAATGTCATTTAATTCTACTCGTAAAGTATTTTATTGGATAATTGTTTTGATAATATTGGCAATATTAGTATTGCTAGGTTTGAGGTATTGGAAAGTTACAGCTTCGATAAATAAATCAAATAAGCCATCTTCAATATCTCAGCAAAGAAATACTAAATCTGTTTCAAATGATGATAGCGAAAAATCAGCAAAAGTTAATAAAACTTCAGAAGATAAAACATCATCTTCAGCTATTGCTAGTGATAAAACTAAGAATAATAAAACAAACAACCTTGCAAAAAATTCAGAAAGTAAGCCATCTAATAATATTACAACAGCAAAAGTTCAGCAAGCAACTTTAGAATATTACCAAGATACTATTGGGGTATTTTATAACTATAATCAAGGTATACTTTCTTCTGAAAACTCAGGTATAGTAGAAAAAGTCAATGCGGATGTAGGAGATTATGTAAAAAAAGGACAAGTTCTAGCTACTGTAAATCATACAACTTTGTTAAACAATAAAAAACGCTTAGAAGTTAAAGTTTCCAATTTACAAACACAATTGAAAAACCAGCGTTCTACATTATCTAGATCTCAAGAATTATTTAAAAAAGGTTTTTTGTCTCAATCTGAATTAGATGCTACAGTTCTTGCTGAACAAAATATTAGAGATCAGCTTGATTCTGCAAAAATAGATTTAAAAGATGCTAATATTAGTTTAGATAAATCTAGTGTGAAATCACAAGTTAACGGTATTGTTCAAGATAAAAAGGTAACAGTTGGTGATCTTGTTAATCAAGGTAGTGTGTTGTTTACAATTGTAAATAATGATGATTTGAATATCGTTGCTTCATATCCAGAAGCGTATTTAGATATGTTTAAAAAAAATCAAAAAGCAATTATTACTTTATATAATAATACAACTATAAATTCTTTAGTAAAACAAGTAAAACCATTGATTAATACTTCTAATAGATCTATAGAAGTTCTAATTGACATTAAAAATAATAAATATAATATAAAGCCAGGTGGTACAGCTAAAGTTTCTATTTTGGTCAATACTAAAAATAATGCCTTATTAATTCCAGAAGAAGCAGTAGTGTTGCGTACTTCAGGTTTAGTTGCATATGTAGTTAAGGGGCAATCAGTTAAAGAAGTGCCAATCAAAATAGGTATCCACAAAGGGAACAATGTAGAAGTTCTTTCTGGGTTGAAATTAGGCGATATAGTAGCAGTAAGTGGTGCTAAATATTTAGATAACAATTCATTAGTGAATTTTCAAAAATAATTAAATTATAGTAAAAGGTTGTAAATGGGAATTTCGGAGTTAGGTATAAAGCGCCATGTGATGGCTTATATGATAGGCTTTGTTATAATTTTATTTGGTTGTATTGGTTTGTACCGGGTAGGTATAGATGAAATGCCTGCAGTAAACTTTCCTGTAGTTGTTATACATACAACTTTAGTTGGAGCAGATGCAAGTATCATAGATAGAACAGTTACATCTATATTGTTAGATAATTTAAATGGAATTGAAGGAATAGACACAATAGAAGGAAGATCTCTTCCATCTGTATCCATTATACAAATAGTTTTTGACTTGGAAAAAGATATAAATTTAGCATTTTCTGAAGTTCAAGCAAAATTAAGTCAAGTATCTGGTTTACCAACTAATGCCAAAGCTCCTATAGTTTACAAAGCATCTAGTAATGATAATTCAATTTTAGAATTCACAATAAGTGGTAATAGAAATATTCAACAATTGACAGATTTTGCAGAAAATATAGTCAAAAAACAAATTGAAAATGTTTCTGGAGTATCACAGGTTAATATTTACGGAAATAGAGATCGTGAAATCAAAATAATTTTGGATAATAATAAACTTGCTATGTATGGGATTTCTCCTAAAGATATCACTAGTAAGCTTAGTTTGAATCATATTCAAGCTCCTGGTGGTTATTTGGTTGGAAATAAACAGGAATTTTTGTTAAATCTTGATTTTGAATATCATAATGTAGAAGATTTGAAAAAGTTAGTCATAAAAGCTTCTAATAATTCTTTAATACGTTTGTCAGATATTGCGGATGTCTATGAAGGATTATCTGATTTCAGAAGTTATTCTTCGTACAACGGTGAAACTTCTGTTAATTTAGGTATCACATCTGTAGTAGGATCTAATTCTTTTGATATTAAAAAAGAGATAATGGAAAGAATAGAAGATAATATTTTGCCAGGTCTAGAGCCAGGAATGAAGCTTAATTTAACAAATGATACTGTAGAATATATTAAGGTTATGGTAGATAATCTAAAAGAACACATATATTTAGGTGTTTTTCTGACAGGTTTGATAGTATTTGTATTTTTAAGAAACATAATTCCTACTATAATAATTGGTATTTCTATACCTATATCATTACTTGCCTCTTGTTTAGTTATATATTTATGTGGATATACATTAAATTCAATCACATTATTAGGATTACTTTTACTTATAGGTATAGTTGTAGATGACGCTATAATCGTTCTAGAAAATATATATAGATATTTAGAAGAAGGTGTAGATTCGTTACAAGCATCAATTGATGGTAGTAAGCAAGTGGCATTTTCAGTATTAGCAGCTACACTATCTCTTGTTTGTATATTTGGTTCTGTTATGTTTTTAGAAGGAATATTAGGTAAATTTTTCAAAAGCTTTGCAGTTGTTGTTACATGTGGTGTATTGATATCTTATTTTGTATCTTTATATATTACTCCTATGCTATGTTCTAGATATTTAAAAATAAATAAAAAAGAAAATTTATTCAAAAGAATATTAAATAATAGTTTAAATGTATTAGAAAAAATTTATGCTAAATCTTTATATTATGCTTTAAATCATAGGATTATAGTGGTTATATTATCTTTACTATGTTTATTTTCTATCACTAAAGCAAATATCACAACAGGATTTCTTCCTGATAGTGATAGGTCTTTAATAAAAATGAGTATAACAGCGCCTCAAGGTACAAATGTTTACGATATGATGGATAAAGCTCAAGAAGTAGAGAAAGCAGTAAAACAATATAAAGAAATAATAAGTGTTTCAACTTTAATAGGTTCATCAAACTCTTCAGGTTCAGCAAATACAGCAACAATAAATTTAGGATTAGTTCCTATCAATGAACGTACTTTGAATCAAGGCCAGATTGTAGAAAAGTTAAAAGAAGCGATAAAAAATATTTCAGGTGTTAAAATATATATATCGGGTCAAGCCTCAGCCGGAGGAGATGGTTATGGAATTACTTTTTATTTAAAAAGTTTGAATTTAGATGAGCTTACAAAATATTCTGATATTTTAGCACGAGCAATATCAAGTCATCCTTATCTTGGTGGTGTTCCAAGACAAAGTGTAGATTTATTACCTCAAATTTCATTTTACATAGATAGAGATAAAATGGCATTGCTAGGTATAAATGTAGAAGATGTTAGAAGTGCTATCACTTCATCCATCACAGGTGTTACAGTTGCTGAATATAATAACGTAGGTGGAAGTATCAGGTATGATGTTAGATTACAAGGTTCATCTGAAGAATTTAAAAATATAGATGATTTATCTAATATTTATATAATTACATCTCAAGGAGAGCATATAAAATTAGATAGTATTATAAAATATGACTATACTTTAGGTTATTCTACGATATATCGTTCTGGGTCAATGTATTCTAATAAGTTTAATTTAAATCCAAATTTACCACCTCAAGAGGCTGTCGACGAAATAAATAAAATTATACAAGAAAAATTACCTTCTTCATTATCTATAGAGTATGGAGGTACTGCAAAGCAGTTAAAAAAAGCTACATCAGGGTTGGCTTCTGTATTTATATTAGCTATAGTTTTATTGTATATGGTTCTGGCTAGTCAGTTTAATTCTTTTTTACAGCCTTTAGTACTAATGGTTCCCATTCCGTTAGCAGTTGTAGGTGCAGTATGGGGGTTAGTATTGATGGATGTAAATTTAAATATATTCTCTACAATAGGAATAGTGCTTTTAGTAGGTTTGGTTGCTAAGAATTCTATATTGTTAATAGATTTCACAAATCAATTAAGAGCTGAAGGATTATCTATAAGAGAAGCATTAGAAAAAGCATGTCCTATTAGGTTAAGACCAATTTTGATAACATCATTAACTGTAATCCTTACTATGATTCCAGCTGCACTATCATCAGGAGAGGGGGCAGAGATAAATAAATCATTAGCTGTAGCCATAGTAGGAGGGATGATAAGCTCTACTATGTTGACTTTATTTATTATACCTTCTGTGTATTCTTTGGTAGAAAATCTTAAAGAAAAAATCACTCGTAAATTCAAACGTAGTATCTAAAAAATAAGGGTAAGTTATAATATGAAATTATATGGTTATGTATTAATTATTTGTTTATCAATTTTCTTTAATATTTTTCCTAAATCACTTAAAGCTGAAACATTATCTGAAGTGGTTCAATTAAGCTTGCTAAATAGTAATACCTTCAAAGCAGCTGTAGAAACATACAATCAAAATTATATGTATAAAAAAATGGCAACGGGGTATTTGTTGCCAACAGTAAGTTTAGATGGTAATTACACTATTTATAATCCAAGAAAAACACAATCTGATGCTTCAAATACAAAAGCTGTTAATACCAAAACTACAGGTTATAGTATTTCGCTAAAAATTGCACAACCTTTGTTTAATTATCAAGCTATTCAACAATACAGGAAAGCAACTATAGTTGGAGATATTGCAAGAACTCAGTTAGAAATTGATAGAAATGATATCATTATAAAAACAGTTCAAGCTTATTTAAATGTTTT